>NZ_JACSWB010000147.1 GCF_016888135.1 Leptolyngbya sp. CCY15150 | reverse complement strand
TTGAGGGGAGCTGTACTGAGGCTCCCTATTTTTTGTCCCCTCTATTGTCTCAAAGTCCAGCACGGTATGATTTTAAGCTGCCTTGTCACCCGTTCAGCATGGATACATAATGCTACCCATGGAAACAGCTCACGCCCTGGGTTTGTTTCATGTCGGCAGTCCATCACCAAGTCGTCATCGTTTTGGTGAGGCTTGAAAACATTGCACAATTCCTTGGGCGATGCGCTGGGCAGCACCGGGCGTTCCCATGCGGCGCTTACCATTTTCGCTAATTAACTGGAGGCGATCGGGATCATTGAGCAGTTGATCGATCACCGTTAGCGCTTGCTGGGGTTCTTTGAGCAGAATGGCAGAGGGGCCGAGAAGACGGGTCTGAGCTTCGGCAAAGGCAGGGGTAAACTGGGGCCCTTTGCCGGCTAGGGTGAGAGCTGGTTTACCCAGACCAATAAACTGTTCCGTGGCGGTGCCGGCCATGGCGATCGCTAGATCCCCCGCATGGAGACAGTCGGCAAAGCCGCTTTGGGTGAGAATCAGCCGAGCTTTGCGCTGGGTATAGAGCCGATAGGGGGCAGGGTGAGACTGGAGTTGCCAACCCTGGGCAATCAGCGTTTTTTGCAGCTCATCTAAGTCAAGGCTAGGAGCGATCGCCCCCAAAAACAAGAGCGATCGCTGCCACAGCCGGGTGGTCAGCACCTGCACCATCTCGGTTATTTTTTGCCAGTTCTCATAGGCTTCCGGTATGCGTGAACCGGGCAGTAGGGTGATGGTTAGGGTGCGATCGCTTTCACCACTGGCGATCGGCAGAGTCGAGGTAGCGTCTAGACCGTCCATCATGGGATTGCCCAAATCGAAGGCTGGAATGTCCCACTGTTGGAGCACCTGGGTGGTGATGCGATCGCGAGGGAAAACACCCCGACATCGGCGATGCTTCATCATCCAGCGTTCCCAGGGTAAGTAGACAGAGCCGAAACAGCCCTCCAAAGATTCAAACCACGACGAGCGCGGCAGCCGTCCAGCTTCATCCTGGAGATAATACTCCGATTTGGCGGTGCCTACAAAGGCATAGGGTGCGCCACTCAACCAGGCAAACAGCAGCGGCACAATATCGCCCACAGCTAGAATAACGCCGCCTTTTTTCGCCCATTGCCGGGTCACCTGCAGTTGTTCCCAGGTGAGTGTCAGGAGCCCCCTCCGTACATCTCGGGCCAACTGCCGCCGATCCATATAAATGAAACCGCCGGAGGGCATTTGCCTCGCAGGCCCCATCAGGGGAATATTGTGCTGGCGATAGACATGCCCCACGCCAACGATCGGCAGGGCCGCTACCTCAGGAGCGGCGGGATGCTGCTGAAGAGATTGGAGAATCCGTAGGGCGATCGCATCCTCGCCATGGCCATTACTCAGGCATAGTATTTTTAGCTGACTCATGATCGCCTTATCGCACCTACGCCCTAGAGCTTACCGGATTTGGTTGACCCAGGAAAAGCTGCTCAGTAGGTAGACTCCATAAAATGAAGCTTCGTTGCCGGGTTTCGGCTCCGCTCAACCCTCTGCTCATCAGGATTGGAGCAGTAAAGCAACGTTGCCGGGTTTCAGCATTGCTCAACCCTCTGTTCATCAGGATTTGAGCCTAGAGCGACGTCGAAAGGCTTGCCAATCGCTACGGCCTCCCACCTATACGCCAATGTCTAGCTCCCAACGATTCAGCCAGCCCGTATGTTCAGGCGCACAGTCTACGATGGTGAGCTTCCAAACCCCTGCTGCTGTTTGATACAGCAGTTGGCGTAGGGCTGGAGTATTGTCCAGATTGTAGCGTTGGTTCAGCCGAGTTTGATTACCCAACGTGCGTCCCTGCAGCAGCAGGCGCAGCCCCGTGGGTGACTCCAGACTAATTTCCAAATCCCCCAGATAGCTATGCTGAATGTCGAGGGAGATCTGGATGTCTTGAATGGGATTGCCCGAATCTATCCGCAGGGCGCTGGTCATTCCTAAGGGCAAGTTGTCTGGAATGTCGGTCAATCCCGTGGAGGACTGACGCAGGCGTTGCCGGATGCTGGAGGGCGATCGCCGCTGTTGTTGCGCCGCTTGAACTGCCCGGTGGGCATTGACTTTACCGTAGCCAAACCAGCGAGAATGCCCATTGGCATCGTAGGTGCCGTAGCTTTCCCCAAACTGTGGATCGGGCTGGGAATCTAGAATCTTGTCCGCCGTGTTTTGCAGCAGTTGCTTCACCTCCCGAGCCGTGAGATCAGGGTTCACCGACAGAACCAGGGCCGCAACCCCCGCAACGAGCGGGCAAGCTGCCGATGTTCCCCCAAAGGATTCGGTGTAGTCGCCGGGAGTATAGCCTTTGCTGCCCAAGCGATCGCTGGTTACCATACCCTTGCCCTCCAACACCTTTTGAATGGGCGGCGGCGCAACCACATAACCGGTTTCGGGCAGAAAGACATCGGGGGGAACGTTGTTACTCGGCGCACAGACAGAAATGTTCGTTCCCCAGTTGCTGTAGGCAGCCTTCTCTCCCACACTGGTGCAGGCCGAGACGGTGATCACATCGGGATGGACGGCAAAGCCATTCAGCCACTCGGTGGGGCCGCGCAGCACATTGCTGGGCCAGCCCAGTTCATTGACCGTACCGCTGACCGGACGATTGGTGTTGCCAGCAGCAAAAACGACCACACAACCCTTGCCGTTGCGTCCTTCCGTGGCGGCGCGACTAATGGCGGCCCGCTGCCGGGTAGAGAGGGGGTAATGCACTGCGGTCGCTCCCCAGCTACAGGAAACCACGGCAGCTCCCTGTTCTGTAGCCCAATCAAACAGCTCTTCAACCGAGCGATCGTTGAGGAACGAGGAGGTACGAATTGGCATGAAGGCACAGCCCGGCGCAACCCCCACAATGCCTGCACCATTTTCTTCAGCGATCGCCAACCCAGCAACTGCCGTACCATGGCTTTCTAAATCCGCCTCCGGCATCGGCACAGCATCCTGCCTACGCATATCCTTGGGTGCAACCATCTTGCCCTTCCCCTGGAAGTCTGGATGATTGAGATCAAAACCGTCATCAGCGACGGCAATGATCACCGAGCGATCGCCTCGGGTGATCTCCCAAGCCGCTTCCATGGAGAGGTGAATGCCCTCCTTGAGCTGATCGCCGCCATCATGCTGGAGATACCATTGCTTGCCATAGTGCGACACCTGGGGACGGTAGTAGGGCTGGGTGCGCACAATCACATCGGGCTCGGCCGAGAGCACCTCCGGCCGTTCCGCAAGGCGATTGGCGAGCTTCACCGGATTGGCCGTGGCATCTTTGGTAACGTGGAAAATAAAAGCTTGAGGAGCGCCGGCGATCGGTTTCACGAGCTGGAGCCCCATGCTGGTGGCGATCGCTTGAATGCTGGTTAAATCAATACCCGGCGCAAACTGGACGGTTAACTCATCACTGAGGTAGGCCGGTGTGTGGGACACCCCATCCATTTCGTAAACATGGCTGGCAAAACGCACATCGTCGGAGCTGCGAGCAAAGACCATCACCGACTCAAGCTGACTAGCCTCCACCTGCACTTCCGTCAGATCCATGCCGGCAATGGGGCGCATCATTTGCACCGCTGGATGACGAGACAGCCCCGACAGCGATCGCCCTTCCATCGCCCGCACCGTGAAGCGATCGCTGGATTTGTGTAGCACTAATTCTTCCCCGCCTCGCTGCAAGATCAAACCTTCATGATCGGCCAGTAGCGCGGGATCAAAAGGATTGTCCGACGACCGATCCGGCTGATTTACAAAACCAGTCATACACAAACTCCTACCTGACAAGGATGATTAGGGTGCATCCCACTTTTGTAACCCTCACCCTAAATCCCTCTCCCAAGTCGGGCGAGGGACTTTGAATCCAGCTCCCCTTCTCCCTTTTTTGGGAGAAGGGGTTGGGGGATGAGGGTCAACTTGCGAAACTGGGATGCTCCCGATGATTAAGAGCGATTCAAGCCAATGGAGTGACCTCAACCATGAGGATACCAAGCATTTTGGTTCATACCATCTCGGTTCATAGATACCCCATGGACAACCCGATCCCAGGCGGAACTTGATCCATCTGACGTCGTCCAAGGACTGAGTGAACCATCCAGATTCTATAGGCGATCGCCGTTTAGATCTTGACTAGGCTAGGGTTGCTGACGCGATCGCCTAGCCATCGGCTGCTTGAACCCATCATCATCCATCGCCGAAAGCGACGTTGGCCAACCTTCCTAGAAAGAGTTCCGGATAGTGCCATGAGTCGTCAGGATCCAGAGGCACACCTACTGTAGAGTAGCAAGATCACGATTGATTCTACATCTAGAAACTGGCTGCATAAGTATTAACCCGTAGCTTAGGGAGAGCGATCGAAACCACCCCCTCATTCATACCATCTCTCTCAAGAGGGGAGTGGCAATGGTAAGATACGCGAAGATCAAATCCACATTCAGACTGCCCATAGTCATACTCAGTTGCACCATGATGTTCAGACTTGTTCGCTCACGTTTGCACGCGAGTCGCGTGGTATTGTCGGCAGCTCTTGCCGTTTTTTTACTTGCCCCCACAAGTGGGTATGCTCAATCCATCACGGTAGATGATGAGTCTCTTGAGGAGCCGTCTGATCTAGAAGAGCTAGAAGATTTCCCAGAACAACCGGACGCATTTGATGATCTGCGCCCCCTAGCTCAAGATGGAACAATTTTGAGTCTTGCGGGTGGACAACGCCTCATGCAGCAGGCCCAGACCGCTGTAGCCTCCCAAGACTACACCACCGCCCAAAGCCGCCTTCAAGACGCACGGCAGGTATTCAACCAACTTTCCAACTTCTACCAACAGCTTGCCTCCAGCTTTTCTGGAGTCGATACCCGCATTACAGACGATCTCAGAGCCCAGGCCCTAGAAACAGCCCAAATGCGTGACCAAGCTACCTACCAATTAGCACTCGTACACCGGGCCCAAGACCAGCCTGAACTCGCCGTACCGCTCTTGGTTCAAATCATCCGCAGCCAACAACCGACTCGCCAGCTAGGGCAACAGGCCTACCAGCAGTTGTTTGAACTAGGATTTGTCAACTCTCCCTACCCTCGCGAACAATCCGGCGGCTCAACCACCATCTCACCCAACACCCCCTAGGCTACATCAAGCGCAAGCCGCAGATGGGTTAGGGTCAGCGTCACCCATGGAAACCTCACAAAACGGTGCGTTACGGCTTTGCCTAACAGCACCCTATAGTTTAGTAGCTATGGGTAGGATGGGTTAGCGCAGCGTAACCCGTCGAAACCTAGCGAAATGGTGCGTTATGGCTGCGCCTGACAGCGCCCTACAATACGGTTGATTGAGATCCATCGGCTTAGCCCGTCTTTTGCAATAGTCAATCTGCAGTGGCTAGACCCGCGTGTGACCCAGACCAACCGTTAAACTGGGTTTACAACAGATGCGTATCGGATGTTTTGAACATAAGTAGAGGTCGTGCAGTGGTTAGCCCAGATCAAGTTGAATTGATGATTAAAACTGGACTGTCTGACGCTCAGGTGCAGGTGCAAGACCTCACGGGGGGCGGAGATCATTATCAGGTGATTGTCGTATCGTCTGCCTTTGAGGGCAAAGGATTAGTTCAACAACACCAGCTCGTGTATGGAGCGGTGAAACAGGCCATGTCTTCGGAGGCCATTCATGCTCTAGCCCTCAAAACCTACACCCCTCAACAGTGGGCAGAACAACAGCCAGCCTAGGGCTTAGCAGTGGCCATGGGTCGCCTAGGTCATGGTCTACCACCATAGGGGGCTGAATCTTATAACGACTGCAGGCGATCGCCTCCCACTCCCATGCCGGCCCCTGGGGGTATTGTATTAGATCAATCCTGACTATTCGTGAATCCAACGCAACGATGGCTGGGTAGACGAGTACCATAGAACCAATTGGCTCATTTCCTAGAACGCTATGACTTCAGACATTAACGATCGACTTTCTTCTTTGGTCAACCAAGACAAAATTGTGGTCTTCATGAAGGGCAATAAACTCATGCCCCAATGTGGATTTTCCAATAATGTCGTACAAATTCTCAATTCCTTAGGCGTGCCCTTTAGCACAGTTGATGTGCTAGCCGATCAAGAGGTTCGTCAAGGTATTAAAGAATTCTCAAACTGGCCGACCATTCCCCAGGTTTACATCAACGGGGAGTTTGTGGGTGGATCAGATATCCTGATCGAACTCTACCAAAATGGTGAATTGCAACAGATGGTGGAAGTCGCCCTCGCTTCCTAAGCGAAGAGCTACTCCGAATCATCTAGACCGCCCCTTGCTGTTCAGTAGGGGGCCTTTGCCATAGGATCTCAAGGTTGTGAAACGGTGCCCTAGAGATACTGCATGGGATCCACCGGTTCACCATTGGCACGCACCTCAAAGTGGAGGTGGGGCCCGGTGGACAGACCTGTCGATCCTACGGCAGCGATCGCTTGCCCGCGTTGCACGCTTTGCCCTTCAGAGACGTAGAGATCGCTGGAGTGGGCATAGAGCGTGGTGAGCCCGCCGCCATGATCCACAATCACCGATAGACCATAGCCACCATACCAGTCGGCATAAATCACGACGCCACTATCGGCGGCGCGGATGGTGCTGCCATAGTCTGAGCCAAAATCTACACCGGCATGGAATCGCTCATAGCCTAGGATGGGATGCGATCGCCACCCAAAAGAACTTGTAATAAAACCGTCATTGGGATAGCTAAACTGCCCCGTACCGCGAACCACTGGGCCGCGCCCGGAGGGCACCGCCATCCGCTGCTGAATTAAGACCGCTATGTTGGCAGAATCTCGGGACAGTTGCTCTTCGGCTTCCTCCAAGGCCTCTCGATCATCCCGGAGGCGGCTAATCAGAGCCTGTTGATTTTGAGCTTGGGCTTCCACTTCCGATCGCTGGGCCAAGAGTTCTTGGGTGAGCAGGGCAATTTCATTTTTTTGGCGGGCAATCGTACGCCGCTGCCGATCAATTTCATCGGCGTGGACTTTGAGATCGCCAAGAATAATACGGTCAGACTGATAGACCAGTTTCAACTGTCGTCGCCGAGTCATGAAATCATTGAGGTTTTGGCTTTGCAGCAACAGCGCCCATCCCTGTTGACTGGGTTGGCGCTGTAGATAGCGCAGCCGCGCCACCGTGGCAAACTGCTGTTCTTGGTACTGATCTTCTGCTGCCGCTAGAGCTGCCACCAAACTACTCAGGCGCTGGTTGGCAATTTGAAGCTGCTCTTCGTTGTACTGAATTTGTTCTGTCGTGGCGCGCAGGGTGGATTGGAGACCATCCAGACGCTGGGTTGCCGATCCTTCTAGATTTTCTAAGCGATCGCGTTCTTCTTGAACCTGCTGACGCTCTTGCTCTAGGCGTTGCTGCTCTTGCTGTAAACTCTCCACCGATTCTGTGGACTGGGCGATCGCTCTCGGGACACCTAGCACCCCACCCTGCACCCACAGAAAAAGAGCTAGGGCGATCGCCAGCCCTAAACTAAACCATGTCACCGTAATGCGCGAGAGGGTCATTCGCAAGGCAAGATTATCTATCAGTTACAACACGATTAGAAACTACGACACGATTGAAACGGACAGCCTCTCTGTTTTACAGGTGTCCGCTTAAAGATTCAGGGCAATTACGCCAAACACCACCAAAATGCTCCCCGAGATTCGGTTAATCCAGGTTAACTGTTGCGTCAGTTTTCCTCGCAATAGATTAGCACCACTGCTCAAAATCAACCACCACATCGCCGATCCCAGGAAAACGCCAAACACGAGTTGAGCGGCTTCTAGACCCGGTTGAGCCGCTGTGGCCATGCCTAAACCGGCAAAAATTCCCACAAAAGACAGAATAGTCAGGGGATTGGTGATCGTCAGCGCCAAGGTTGAGACATACATGCCCGCCAGACCGGCATGGGTCACGGGGGCAGCTTGGCTAGCGGCAGGCGTCACGATCGTTTTGATGCCGAGATAGCAGAGGAATAGACCACCAATCAATCGCAGCCAAATGGCTTGATCGATGAGCATCTGTGAGATGAACGTTAGGCCAAACCCAGCAATACAGCCATAGATTGCATCGGCGGTCGCAGCTCCCATGCCCGATACTAACCCAGCCCAGCGTCCCGCCGCCAAGGTGCGACGGATGCACAGCAGACCGATGGGGCCCACCGGGGCAGCGATCGCCAACCCGATGACAATACCCCGCAGTAAAACATCGCTCATGGTGTGCCTCCATCAAGATCTAAGGGAAGGCGAGTGGTTTCTTTAATCGTTGAAAGGGCGATCGCTGTCCGGGTGCGCACGACACCGGGAATGCCTTTGATGTGATGGCTAATCACCTGTTCAAGATGGCGCGTGTGGCGGCAGCGTACCTTCAGCATGTAGTCATCCTCTCCGGCTAGGTGATGACATTCCTGCACATCGTCCATGGCCTGGATACGCTCTACAAACGTTTCACAGTGGCGAGGATGCTCAAGGGTCACGAAGATAAACGCCAATAGGTCTAGCCCAATCAGCTCAGGGGCGATCGCCGCCGCATACCCGGTAATCACGCCGCGCTCTTCCAGTCGCCGCACGCGATCAGCAGCGGCTGGAGACGACAGGGATAGCACTCCAGCCAAATCTGCCCAAGTCATCCGTCCCTGGCGCATTAGGTGATACAGCACTCGATAGTCAACAGAATCCAGCATGATCATTCGTTTATAAACTTAAAAACGATCTTAGCTTTCTTTTCTAAATTGAGATCCGATATTTGACTTGTAAAACAATGTTTTTATGGGATTTTGACCATCGTCTAGATTCGGAGGCGATCGGAGACTGATCGATCGAGCTGTAAACCCTGCTGCTAGAGTAGCTAAGGGCTGATTTGAGGACATTCATGGGTCAGGGACTCTTCGGGCAAGGCAGACGGCGAATTCTTTTACCCTTGGTGACCAGCGCTCTGTTTGCAGGTAGCTTTGTGGCCGGGAAGTTCACCACGTTGGATATGGGCCCGATCACCACATCGTTTTGGCGGTATGCGATCGCCCTTGTGTTTTTAAGTCTGTTGGTGCGACACTATGGTCGCCAGTCCCTACGGTTGGCGCGGGCAGATGTGTTGCCCATGGCCCTGCTGGGTCTCTTTGGCGTGGTGGGCTACCATGTGCTGTTTTTCTCCAGCCTGCGCTACACCGAGGTCGCCAACAGCGCCATCATTAATGCCTTCAGTCCTGTGGTCACCGGCAGTCTGGCAGCGATCGCCCTTCGGGAACGGTTGCTGCTGAAAAACTATCTGGGCTGCGGTCTGGCCGTGCTTGGGGTACTGTTCCTACTCACCCGTGGGCAGATCAGCACTCTCCTGCACCTCACGTTCAATCGGGGCGATGGTCTGATGCTGGCGGCGGTGGTCTGCTGGGCGATTTACACCCTGATCATCAAAAAGCTTTCAGCCCGGTACTCTGGATTCACCATCAGCTACTACGCAGCGCTGTTTGGGGTGGTGCAATTGCTGCTGTTGTCGGCGTGGGAAGGCGGCCCATGGCGCGCGATCTCCCCTGCATCGCTGGGATCGGTGCTCTACATGGGTATCGGTGCCTCGGGGATAGGCTACTTGCTCTATAACCTCAGTGTGGGAGCGATCGGCCCAACCCGCACGGCCACGTCGGTGTATAGCATCGTGCCGATCTTTGTCGCGCTGCTGGCCCTGCTGTTTTTCCAACAGCCGATTACGCCGGTGATGCTGGCCAGCATGGGATTGATTGGCATGGGATTGCGCTTGACCCTCGCCACGCCCAAGGAATAGTCGCTGGATTGGGATGCTTCAGACGACATCATCAAGAGTGAGCCGCATCTCCGAGAGACGCTCCCAAATCTGGGCATTGACTCTGGCCTTGAGAATATTGCGGGCCGGCCGGCTATAGGAACCTAGTTCCTCACACAAGCGATCGTAGTTAGTGAATTCGTGTCTCAGATAATCGACGATGCCATTCAGGGACACGGGGCGCGGGGTCGGGTCACTGCTGCGGCGATGGTAATGATGCTTGGCCTGTTCCGCAAGCTGTTCAGGGCGGGGAAAGTCTAAAAGCTGGATATCGGCATGGCGGACAAATTTCTCGTTGCTCATCTGCGGAGGACGGTTAGCGTAGATGGGCGGCGTCAAGCGATAGGGTTCTAATTCCTGTTCTAGCTCAGCTATCTGGCGCTGAGCTGCCTGACAGGTTTCCTCTAGCTCCTGTTCTAGCTCAGCTATCTGGTGCTGAGCTTCCTGACAGGTTTCCTCTAGCTGCAGGCGATCGCTCTCTAAAGTTGCGATGCTAGCCCCAGCCTCAGTGAGGTGGGTCTGGAGGCGATCGCGTTCTGTCCCAAGAGACGTGACTTGGGCTTCAAGATCCTTGGCCCGCTGCTCTTGCTCTTCAATCCAGTCCTCATAGGCGCTGTTCTCTTGCGTAAGCTCTAGGAGCTTGGCTTCGCTAGCTTGTGACTGGCTGCGAGCCTTGTCTAACGCCTCTTGCACCGCCTGTAGCTGGCTGTCTAATGCTTGGTATTGGATCTGTTGCTGATCCAGTTGATGTTGAAGTTCAGTAAGCCTTCGTTCTAGTGCTTGCCGCTGCTGCTGTTCATCAGCAATCGCATCCAGCAGAGGCTGAAACCTAGGCTGTTGGGCTTCTAGCTTGGCGAGCTGTTGATGATAGCGGTGAAGCGCTTTATGGAGCTGTTGGTTCTTGCGAGACTGGTTATAAATCTGCAGCAATAGCCCGACAGCAACCACCATCAACAGCGGCATCATGATCGGTGTCATGATCGGCAGCAGTAGGCCTATGCCACTCAAACACAAGCCCGCGATCGCCATCCCCCAGAGTTGATAAGAAATGTGGGGTTCCTGGGGTGACCTAATCGGGTGCTGTGTCATCGTGGCACTTGCTTGAGAACATCCTATTGATTAGGATGCCCAAGACCCAGCACCTGATCCCGATGCTGCTGGGAAAACTATGATTACGGTATGTTAACTCGTTTGCTGGGGCGATCGCCCCTCGGATGTTGGGGCGTTGGGATACTTGGGATACTACTGATCGCGGGATGCCCAAACGCCAGACACCAGCATGAACAATCCGCCCGCAAAAATGGCGATCGCTAGCCCTGCAGGAATGACGCTTGTCCAATCAATACTGTCCATACTCGAATTCCCCGTTAAAACCTGAAGCCGATGTCTGCATCGACTAGTCCTAGTCTAAAACTAAGAGGCCTTAGGAAACGGGATGTCGCGAGTTTGGTGGAAGTCCATTTGCACTTTGTGGGTGAGGCGGCGGGAGACTTGGCGGACAATTTGGTTCAGGAGGCGATCGCCGGTGCCTTGGATGAGAGATTTGGGTAGAGCCCGGATGAATCGAGGAAAATAGATAGCCACGTCCAGATCCAGTTCCCATTCCACCTGCGTTAGAGGCGTGCCGGTTTCAGAGACGGCTTCCACAAGCTGTAGCGCTGCCCGAAAATCAACGTGATAGCCCGGTGCTTCGTAGTCGGGAACGGGAATGGTTTCAATCCGGTAAACGCCTTCGTCTTGGGGCAGCAAGTGTAGACCAATTTTGGGTTCCACTTCATACCCAAAGGAGCCAAACCGACCAATGGTCAAAGCATAGCCGTTATCCCCAAGGGCATCGGTTTTCATGGGGTGGGCGCAGCGGTGAAACCACTCGGAGTGAATGTCTAGATAGTCGGCAACGGTCTGAGCATCGGCATACATGGCCATACAGTTGGCATACTGCCCGCGAAAATGGGTTGCCGCTGCCGCCGCAAGCTCTACAGGCTGTTCAGCGGGGTCAGTCACCATGTCTAGACCCATAACAGATTCAAATGTCTCGAATGTCTCAAAAGCTTGGTGTTCTGCTGAATGGGCCTGCATAGCTTCAAGTTCCTTGAAAAGTAGCATTGTTTTAATTGCTTACCTGATCCAGGGATAGGCAATATAGTCCGACATTGAACAAGACACCTGATGGGCGATCGCCCTCAATGCTTGAGGATAGCTCACTCAGTTCAACTCCTGCCTAAAACGAGGAATCTCTGAAGACGACTAGCCTTAGATTGCCCAGCCTTGAGGTAGAATCCATCGTCTGGTGACCATGATTTGGACAGGGGCAGAGCAAATCAGACGCGATTTACATTTAGCATAGCTTCGGTGTTCTACTCGTTAACACGCTTGATCTACGGAAAAATAGATGAAATTCACACAAGATGTTTCCTCCTATGAGGTTAGATCTACGGCATTCTACGAAGATCGTCGAGTTGGACATTCATGTCGCCCAAGTAGATTCTCCGTCATCGATTGATGGTGGTATGGGTTTTAGCCGGAAAAACAGTTAATAATGATCACTATTGATCAGGCTAGGTCTTGTGGTCTCCTCAGACCCAACGGTAAGGTGCCCCGAGGGCATACCTAGACCATAAAACAGAACCACGTTTAAGTAACACTCTATTTTAAGGAACATCTTGGTGAAAGCATTTGTAGCCGGCGCTACGGGGCGCACAGGACAATTGATCGTAAAGGCCCTCGAACAACGCCAAATTCCCACTCGATCGCTCGTGCGCGATCGCCAAAAAGCAGCCGCTGTCTTGTCCGACTGGTCAGAACAGTGGGTGGGCGATGTTTTGCAGCCAGAAACCTTAGATGCAGCGATCGCGGGCTGTGATGTGGTCTTCTGCGCCACGGGGGCCCAGCCCAGTTGGGATCCAACTCTGCCCTATCGCGTGGATTTTGAAGGCACCAAGAATTTGGTGGATGCGGCTAAGCGCCAGCAGGTTCAGCATATGGTGTTTGTGTCATCGCTATGTGTGTCGCAGCTTTTGCATCCCCTGAACATCTTTTGGTTGATTTTGGTGTGGAAAAAACAGGCGGAAGCCTACCTGCAGGGCAGTGGCTTAACCTACACCATCGTTCGTCCCGGCGGGCTCAAAAGTACCGCACCAACCGATCCCCTTCAAATGGCGGCGGCAGATACCCTATTTAAAGGCAGCTTGTCTCGCGAACAGGTGGCTGAGGTCTGTGTGGAGGCGTTGGTGCAGCCTAGCGCCAAAAACAAACTGGTGGAAATTATTGCCCAGCCCGATGCGCCCCAACAGTCCCTAGAGCAATGGTTTTCCAGCATCGCCTAAAAAAACCTAAAAAAAAGAGATTTTTGTTTGGGGAATGCAAAACCCTATGCTACGATGTTTAATTGTGGATTGGGCGGGTCGGTGCCCGAGTGGTTAATGGGGGCGGACTGTAAATCCGCTGGCTACGCCTACGCTGGTTCGAATCCAGCCCGGCCCACCACAGCATCAAGATACGTTTTCTTGAGTCAATCCCTGATGCAGTTGCTATCATGAGATTGGCGAAAGAACTGCCCGTGTGGCTCAGTGGTAGAGCACACCCTTGGTAAGGGTGAGGTCACGAGTTCAATCCTCGTCACGGGCTTTGAGAAACACTATACATAGCATTCAGGAACTTTAGGTCATTGAGAGTTTCCTGGTATCCATGTATCCATGCTGTCTTTTGAGAGTCGCAGATACCTCAAGACGCCGGTACTTCCTGCATCGGAAAGTCGTTTTGCGATCGCTCTCCTATCTCTTCAGAAGATAGGCAGGAAAAAGATGGGCATCTGGCGTTAAGCATGAGATTCTTGAAGACAGGTGACCATGCCATGGGATAGATCGACCTAACGGCTGGATTCATCCAGGCCGTTGTCACTACAATCTTGCCTGCCCGCCATCCCTCTCCCAGGTTGGGGGAGGGATTTTAAAAAGCGCTAGCCGTCTTCCGCTAGATCTAATTACTAGGTCTAATGAGGTCTAATACAGACAGCGATCAGGTTTTGATCTGTGGAGGCGGGATGGGTCTATCCGTCATGGTTCAACTCGTTAGCTACGGCATAAACCTGCCTAACGATTTTCATTCACCATGTTAAATTACGCATTCATAATCGTTTTGCAATGAATCTGTTTTCACTCGTCTTTCCAGTTGGGCTTGGGCTTGGCTCTATTGTGCTTGCGGAGCTGGTTCGTGATGTCTACCATGTTGCTGGTCACTACTGGCCACCCCTGCAGTCACTGCACATGTTGCATCATCGTGCCTACCGTCGTGATCTGAGTATTGCCAACCTTGACGTCTATCGTCGCTCTCAGCTTTACAACGATGTGCCAGAATCCCTGGTGATGTTTGCCGTAACAGCGTTGGTGGCATGGGCCAGCCATCAGCCAGCTATGCTTCTGGGCAGTCTCTATGCGCTAGGCTTTATGGCAGGGGCGATCGCTCGTTCTCAGGGATACGGGATGTGGACAGATCTCACCCACGAGCCCGGCGACCTTACCCAAATTCCCTCGGTGTGGGCGGTCAATCGCACGTATCACTGGCGGCACCACTTTGATCAAGGGAATGCCTACTTCTCGGGATATTTGACGGTGGTGGATAAAGTGTTGGGAACAAGCTTATCGCTGAAAGGCAAGGTGGTTGCGGTTACGGGCGCATCGGGATCCATGGGGCAGTCCCTGATCCAAGAACTCATTCGCCAAGGGGCAAAAACCATTGCCCTCACCTCCTCCGATCGCCTCACCGAGACCGATCGCATGAAGGTCGTATCTTGGCAGATTGGTGACGAGGATCAGCTGCGCGATCGCCTCAAGCAAGTTGATATTTTGATTATTAATCACGGGCTCAATGTCCATGGCGATCGCACCCCAGAGGGCGTCCAAGCCTCTCTAGAGGTCAATGCCCTGTCGGCATGGCGGCTAGCCAATGTGTTCATGAGTACGGTGAATGACTCCACCGACCGGGCCACCAAGGAGCTTTGGATCAACACATCAGAGGCGGAGGTGAGCCCAGCCTTTAGCCCTCTCTACGAAATTTCAAAGCGTTTGATTGGAGATCTAATTACCCTGCGACGGCTGGATGCTCCCTGTATCATTCGCAAAATTGTCTTGGGGCCGTTCAAAAGTAACCTCAACCCTGTGGGGATCATGTCGCCGAGATGGGTGGCCCGCATGGTTGTTTTCCTGGCCAAGCGGGATGTGCGCACCATTATTGTGACGATTAATCCCCTCACCTACTTGGTGTTTCCGCTCAAGGAATGGGGGCGATCGCTCTATTTTCGACTTTTTTCGCGACCTGCTCCCTAGGTCTTCCGGGCCAACTGCCATCAACACAAAACTTTATGATGGATGAAGGAACTCATGGGTGAAAAGGGGGCGATCGCCACGGCATCCATCGTAACGGTCACAATAGTAAGCTATGGCACAATTGGGCAACGGTGATTTGGGTCATTCTCTCAGATTTCCCGTCAACCGCTTGCCAGACTGGCGTCGTGAGATCGATCGAGGGTGAGTCTCCTCCAGATGCTTCACCCTTGAGGCTTGCGTGCTTCTGCGTCAGTCCAGCACTGTTCACTCATCCCGTAATTCAAGACCTATGCCGGAGAATTCCTGGTCTGATCCGCCCTCTCAACCTGTTGAGCCGTCCAATCAACGTGACCCATTGGCACCCTTGGAGTCTTTTATGATCGATGACGTTCACCCTGGCAACCTCAAGGCATCCTTTGAACGAGGTCTGGCAGGACGTCGCCCCAAAGCCGCGATCGCCCTATCAGCCGTATGGGCAGTGACGATTACGCTTCATTTAGTTTCCTGGGGCATTTGGTTTGTTCTAGGGCTGACCCTGCTGGTGGGGCTGCATACCCTGCGCCTGATCGTGGCTCGCCCGCGGTCGGTACCCTCGGCCCTCACCCATGACAATCCTGATGATTATCCCTATGTCTCGCTGATGGTCTCGGCCAAAAATGAAGAGGCGGTGGTGGGTTCTCTGGTGCGATCGCTCTGCAACCTAGACTATCCCAGCGATCGCTACGACCTGTGGATCATTGATGATTACAGCACCGATCGCACACCGGAACTGTTGGATCAGCTCGCTCTGAACTATCCCCGGCTCCATGTGGTACACCGTCCAGCCGATGCCGGTGGCGGCAAATCAGGGGCTTTGAACCAAGTCTATCCCCAGGTTAAAGGTGAATTCATTGCGGTATTTGATGCCGATGCTCAAGTACCCATGGATCTCCTACGCCGGGTGATACCGCTATTCGACCGTCCGCAGGTGGGAGCGGTGCAGGTGCGCAAGGCCGTGTTGCAGGGAAATGAGGGGCATCCCCGGCCTCGGAATTTTTGGATCCTGGGTCAGGTAGCAGAAATGGCGTTGGATAGCTATTTCCAGCAGCAGCGCATTGCCATTGGCGGCGTGGGCGAACTGCGAGGCAATGGTCAATTTGTGCGGCGGCAGGCGTTGGATAGCTGCGGCGGATGGAATGAAGAAACCATCACCGATGACCTAGATCTCACTCTCAGACTGCATTTCGACCGCTGGGATATTGATTTTCTGATGGTGCCGGCAGTGGAAGAAGAGGGCGTCACCCAGGCGATCGCGCTTTGGCATCAACGCAGTCGCTGGGCAGAGGGCGGCTATCAGCGCTATCTAGACTATTGGCGACTCATGTCTCGCAATCGTTTGGGCGTCGGCAAAACCATTGATTTGCTGGTTTTCTGGCTCATGCAGTATCTGCTGCCCACGGCGGCAGTTCCCGATACGCTGATGGCGATCGCCCGCAGTAGCCCACCGCTGCTCAGCCCATTAACGGGAATGACGGTGCTGCTCTCACTCTTTGGCATGGTGATCGGTCTGCGCCGCATCCACAGCAGTGATTATCGACTCAGAGAAGAAGCCTTGGGCAGTGAGCGATCGCCCCTATTGCGTCCCGAGATGCCGCTGTGGCGTACGGCTGTACAATCCCTACGCGGTACTCTCTACATGATGCATTGGCTGCTGGTGGTCGCCAGCACCACGGCACGCATTTCGGTACGCCCCAAACGGCTGAAGTGGGTGAAAACTGCCCACCAAGGAACCGATGAGGTGTTGCTGGATATGCCAGGACAGTCTTAGTCCCTAGGTTCTGTCCTAGATCTTGGCGATTCTACTGGCGATTCTCTGCCTCCTACAGCTCCTAGATGACAGCTAAGGGTTAATTGCGGTGGCAGGGGCAGCCAGCATCGACAATCCCAGCGTAAACTTTTAGTGATGAACACCAAACCTGCTTGATAGAGCAAGTTACAGTCTGTGTAAGAGATTGTTATCTCAAATCCGGTTAGCGCGCTATTCATTCAAGGCTTGGGTGGTACCCCAATATCTGTAGCCCCTGATCAAGGGGGCGGCGAAGCGAGGGATCGAAGCCAGCATGTCCTAGCCAATGTCCTAGCCATAGACATTCAACCGGATTTGATATGGCTCGGTAGATACCGATAGGGTGTTGAATCGGTATGGTCATTACTGGAGAAGTTTCATGGTTCAGCGCCTATCAGTTTGGATGTCAGGACTTGCGATCGCTGCAATGGGTATGCCCCAGGAAGCGATCGCAGCACCCATTGTTCCTCAACCTCAAGAACCATTAGATACCCAGGTTTTTAGTCCGTCCACGCTTCCCTCTGAGCTGCTCCCCACGCCAGGAATGCCCCAGAGTCTTACACCGTTAGATTCTGCGGCTGAGCTATCGCCAGTCTATGTAGCCCAGCAGTCAGATCCGGACGATCGCTTTTTGCAAGAGCCCCCCGATCTGACCCTGCCCGATGCTGACGAGCCAGTGCTGCAGCCAGAAGTAGACCCCAGTCCGCCAACGGGTTTGCCAAGTCAGCCGGATGTCCAGTTTCCCATCCGCACCCTAGAGGTGTTGGGCAGCACCATTTTTGATCAGCAGGACTTCGCGCCCATCATTCAGCCCTTGGAGAATCAAACGGTTACCTTAACTGATCTCCAACAGGCCGCCGATGCGATTACCCAGCTCTACCTAGATGATGGCTATCTTACATCTCGGGCTATTTTGGTAGACCAACCCATTACCGATGGCGTCGTGCGCATTCAGGTGGTGGAAGGCAGTTTGGCAGAAATCCAAATTGAAGGACTCCAGCGCCTACGCCAGAGCTACGTACGCGATCGCATTGAGCTAGGAGCCGGTACCCCTCTCCAGGCTGAGCAGTTGGAAGAACAGTTGCGGCTGCTACGAGCTGATCCACTTTTCGACAATATTGAAGCCAGTCTGCGGGCCAGCGGTGAGGTGGGGCAGAGTGTGCTGATTGTGCGGGTGGATGAGGCGTCGCCCTGGTTTGGGGGCGCAAGTGTGGATAACTATTCACCACCCAGCGTTGGATCCGAGCGGGTCGGTGCCGATATCGGCCATCGCAATATCACGGGTCTAGGGGATAGCCTCAGCCTCTCCTACGATCGCACCACCCGTGATGGAGCCCATATTTTTGACATCAACTATCGCATGCCGCTCAATCCCATGAACGGCACCCTGGCCCTGCGTACCGTGATCGATCGCAATGAGATTGTTCAGTCTCCCTTTGATGAATTCGGCATTCGTGGGGAATCAGAGCGCTATGAAATTAGTTTTCGTCAGCCCTTGGTACGCTCTACTCGGGAAGAATTTGCCCTGTCCTTAGGGTTTAGCCATAAAGACGGACAGACGTTTCTGTTTAATAATATTCCCCAACCCTTTGGGATTGGGCCCGACGAGGATGGCACCAGTCGTACCAGTGTTTTTCGTCTCGGGCAAGACTATGTGCGCCGAGATGTGGCAGGGGCTTGGGCCTTGCGATCGCAATTTAATATCGGCGTCGAGCTACTGAATGCTACGACGAATTCATCCCCTGTCCCCGATAGCCGCTTCGTCAGTTGGCTAGGTCAGGTGCAACGGGTGCAGCGATTGGGTGATGATCACCTGATCATTCTCCAGGCCGATCTACAGCTTTCTCCCGATAGCCTGTTGGCGTCGGAACAGTTTGTCATCGGCGGCGGACAGTCTGTACGAGGCTTTCGACAAAATGCCCGCTCGGGAGACAATGGTTTTCGGGTTTCCCTCGAAGACCGGATTACCCTGACCCGCAATGCATCAGGCTTATCCGTCTTCCAACTAGCGCCGTTTATCGACATGGGAGCCGTTTGGAACCATCCTGACAATCCCAATACTCTGCCTGAGCAAACCTTTCTGGTGGGCGCTGGCTTAGGGGCCCTATGGGAACTAGTACCCAATCTCAATCTACGGTTTGACTATGCACTGCCGCTGATTGATCTCAGCGATCGCGGCAATAATTTCCAAGACGATGGTCTGTATTTCAGCGTAGATTATCGGTTCTAGAGGGTTGGTGACTCAACCAACCCCCTACTAATACCGCAGCTCTTAACTTAGCTGGCTTCAGGACGCCACCTTAGCCGTTGAGCGCTGCCGTCTAGACGGTGTAGAAGTCTTAATCGGCTGCTGGGCTGGGGTTTTAGCTTCTTCAGTCTTGGTTTTGGTTTCCGGCTCTGGCTTTTTAGCCACAGTCCGCTTGGCCTTCGGCTTAGCCTCTTCTTCAACCGGCGTTTGCATCAAGAAGACCAGCATAGGATTGCTACGCATTTCACGACGCAACAAGCGCCGTAGTTCTACCTCAATCTGGGCCTGGAGTTTTGTCCAATCAACATCGGTTTCATTCTTCTCAAAGGTATGAATGAAATTACTCCAGCGATCGCTCAATAGAGACTGAATCGTATCCCGCGCCAGATCTTCCAACCGAGAGGGTTCAGCGGTAGACACCACACCACGAATATGAATTTCGGGGCGAGCCAGAAGTTTTCCATCCCAGCCAATCGCCGCTGCCACCGTCACCATGCCGTCTTCAGCAAGCTGTTGCCGGTCTTCCAGCACCCGTTGATGTACCACACCACTGCGGGATGCATCAACCAGTTCAATGCCCGATGGCACTTTTCCAGCTACCTGCAGGCTATCGGTGGTCAGTTCAACAATGTCGCCATTGTTAATAATCACCATATTTTCTGCCGGAACACCCATGCTTTGAGCCGTCTTACTATGCTTCACCAACATGCGATGCTCACCATGCACCGGTAGGAAAAACTTAGGACGGGTCAGCGCCAGCATCAGTTTTTGATCTTCTTGGGCACCATGGCCAGAGACGTGGATACCTTCACCTTTGCCATAAACCACCTTCGCGCCCTGAATCATCAGTTTATCGATGGTGTTGACCACAGCAATGGTGTTGCCTGGAATGGGGTTGGCAGAGAATACTACCGTATCACCCGTGCGGATTTTCACCTGACGATGCTCTTGGTTAGCAATGCGGGTCAGGGCTGCCATGGGTTCACCTTGAGAGCCCGTGGTCAGAATCAACACATTTTCGTCGGGATACTTGTTAAGACCTTTCAGGGGCACAAACAAATCATCCTCACATTTGACATAGCCAAGGTTGCGAGCATGGGCAATCACATTGAGCATCGATCGCCCCACCACTGACACCACACGTTTATGCTTCTTCGCCAGTTCCAGAATCATATTGACTCGATGAACCGATGAGGCAAAGGTGGTCACCAGTAGGCGTCCTTCTGCTTGCCCAAAAACGCGGTCAAGGTTAGGGAAAACCGATCGCTCCGATGGCGTTGCTCCCGGCACTTCGGAGTTGGTGGAATCGCTCATCAAACAGAGCACGCCTTTTTCGCCATGTTCGGCTAAGCGTTGGAAGTCAAAGTGTTCCCCATCTACGGGGGTGTAGTCAACCTTGAAGTCTCCGGTGTGAATCACCACGCCAAGGGGAGTATGAATAGCCACAGTGAAACTGTCGGCCATGGAGTGGGTGTTGCGAATATATTCCACCAAGAACGACTTACCAATGCGCACCATATCCCTAGGACGCACCGTCCGCAGTTCGGTTTGATTGGCAACTCCAGCTTCCTGCAGCTTGCCTTCCAGCAAGGCTAGGGCTAAGCGTGGGCCATAGATCACCGGAATATCAATTTGCTTGAGGTGAAACGCAATGCCGCCGATGTGGTCTTCATGACCATGGGTGACAATCATGCCCTTGATTTTGTGCCGATTTTCGCGCAGATAGGTCATATCTGGCAGCACAATATTGACACCATGCATCCCATCGGTGGGAAATGCTAGACCTGCATCAAGCAACAAAATTTCGTCGTTGATTTCGAAAACACAGGTATTTTTGCCAATTTCATGCAAACCACCAAGGGGGATGATTTTTAGTGCTTGGGAATTGTTTTGACTCATAAAGGTCCTTTTTACTAG
This sequence comes from Leptolyngbya sp. CCY15150, assembly GCF_016888135.1. Lineage (NCBI taxonomy): Bacteria > Bacillati > Cyanobacteriota > Cyanophyceae > Leptolyngbyales > Leptolyngbyaceae > Leptolyngbya > Leptolyngbya sp. CCY15150. The sequence continues at coordinate 275,027 of NZ_JACSWB010000147.1, read as the reverse complement.
AGAAGATTGGAATGACGTAGCAGAAAACAGGGAGGCGATCGCCCTCAGGTTGTGGAGCTAAAGGGGGTTGGACATCTCAACAAAAACATCTGAATTCTCGACCGTATAGGTAAGACATTCATGGATATGCATGGCTAGACATCAGGAAGCCACAGCGGTGCTGCAAACCTGGGAAAGTATCACACTCTATTCAATTGTTTTGAGAAGCACACCTATTCAGTTGTTCAAAACTTGGTTGCGTCCATGTCCTAGCGATGCAACGCTGGTGGCTTTAGCTTAGGCAGACAGCAACCCTAGGGGGCGCATCGTTGCCTGGAGAGCTTCAATCACCGACTCTGATGGCTCAGTCAGGGGCAGACGAGGTGTTCCAACCTGCCAACCTTGAAGCGTGAGTGCCGCTTTGACCGGGATGGGATTCGTGGCGAGGAAAAGCGCTTTGAAAAGTGGAAACAGGTCTAGATGAAGTTGAGTGGCAGACTGAATCTGTCCTTGCTCAAACTGTTGGATCATAGCCTGAAGGCGATCGCCTACTAAATGGCTGGCTACACTGACGACGCCGGTACCACCTACGGAAAGCAAAGGCAAGGTTAGGGAATCATCTCCAGAGTATATGCTGAACTCTGGCGGGGTTAGCCGTCGCACTTGGCTAACTTGATCAAGGCTACCACTGGCTTCCTTTATGGCCACAATATTGGGGATTTCCGCTAAGCGAGCCACGGTCTCCGGAAGCAGATTTTGTCCGGTGCGCCCTGGGATGTTGTAGAGCATCATCGACATCTCTGGAGCCGCTTGAGCGATCGCTTGGAAATGTTGATACAGGCCCTCTTGAGGCGGCTTGTTGTAATAGGGCACAACCTGCAAAGAGCCATCCAACCCTAGTTTAGCAGCTTGACAGGTAGCTGCGATCGCTTCCTTGGTGGAGTTTGATCCTGTTCCAGCAATAACCTTGGCTTTTCCGGCCACAGCTCGCTGAATCACCTGAAACAGTTGAAACTCTTCGTCCCACGTCAGAGTGGGCGATTCACCCGTTGTACCACAGACGACCAGGGCATCTGACCCATGATCGACGAGATGGGCAGCTAAAGCCTCAGCTACTGCATAGTCTACACTGCCATCGGATTGAAACGGCGTTACCATTGCCGTCAACACTCGTCCAAACTCTATCACACTCGATCTACTCCTCACGCCGTAGAGCTTAATTCTTGAATTCGCCGCCGCCCCAGACCCATGGGTCTCATCGTTGTTCAGGATCTTAGAGAGCCAGAATCTTACCGGGGCTAAACCATGGCGTATATCTTTCTACAGAGTAAACCACAGGTCCTCCGGTCGGGTAGTGGTTCACCTGTCCTGACTCCAGCCAGCGATCGCTTAGCGGGAGGACGACTTCAGCAGTTCACTCGGAGAAGCGGGCGATCGCACCCAGCCACGCTCCACCAGCAATTCAGCAATCTGAACCGCATTCAAAGCCGCCCCTTTGCGAATTTGATCGCCGCAGATCCATAATTCTAACCCATGGGGATGGGAGAGGTCTTGGCGAATCCGCCCCACCAGTACGTCATCCTGACCGCTAGCATCTATGGGCATGGGGAAATAGTTGGCTGACCAGTCTTCCACCAGCTTAACCCCAGGAGCCTTAGCCAGCAGCGATCGCGCTTGATCAACAGGGAAGGGTTCTGCAAATTCTAGGTTGAGCGCTTCCGAGTGGGCTCGCAGCACCGGCACCCGCACACAGGTGGCGGTAATCCGCAACTCTGGCACCCCAAAGATTTTCCGCGTTTCGTTCACCATTTTCAGCTCTTCCTGGCAATAGCCATCATCGCTCAACGGCGAATTGTGGGGAAAGAGATTGAAGGCCAGGGGATAGGGGAAAAACTCCGTAGGCGGCGTTTCCCCATTGAGAATCGCTTGGGCCTGCTGCTTCACTTCCTCCATCGCCCGCGCCCCTGCGCCACTGGCAGACTGGTAGGTAGCGGCCACAACTCGGCAAAGGGGTTTGACTTGATGCAGGGGCCAGAGAGCGACCGCCATCAAAATTGTGGTGCAGTTGGGGTTGGCAATCAGCCCTTGGTGCTGCGCTGCCGCTTCGGGATTCACCTCCGGCACCACTAGGGGCACCTGGGGATCCATGCGAAAGGCGCTGGAATTATCAATGACCACAGCTCCCGCTGCGATCGCTTGACTAGCCCATGCTTTAGTGGTCGAGGCTCCGGCTGACGCTAGGACGATATCAATGCCCTCAAAGGAGCGATCGCCCACTGCTTGCACCAGAAGGTCTTCCCCTCGAAACGAAAGGTGACTGCCCGCCGACCGAGGCGAAGCCAAGAGCCGTAGCTCAGATAGAGGAAACTGACGCTGGTCTAATAGCTCGATGAGCTCGGTACCCACCGCTCCGGTCGCGCCTAAAATGGCAACTCGATAGGATTGAGGCAAATTAAAACCCTCCGTTCACGTTGTTAACAATCCTGTTTCAATAAAAATGTGTCATCAATGTCGAGATCAACCCCAGAACTGTGGAGTGGAGTCGGCATCAGCCTGTTCCTAGGGCAACGGTGGACGTTGTGGCCCGCTGCACGCACTTGGCTCTAAGCGCTAGATCTAAACCCTGCCCTTGTACAACTGCCTAGGCGTTCTTACTCACTTGCCTAGACATGCTGCCCAGACATTAGAAAGTCTCTATAAAATTTTCTGTCGAAGCCCAGCGTAGATTCTACTATGAAATCGAATGCCTCTCACTATACCCTAAATTCCCATCTCTAGGGTCAGGCAACGGTTGCCATCTATGACACCCGCTCGTAAGTCTTGTTCCTGACGATCCTGCACGATGAAGAGATCCGGCATCAGCGCAAACCTATCGCTCCATCCTACTTTTAATGCTCCTAGCCCATGGCCGAACAAGATTCTCGCCTCAGAGCGCTTGAGATGGAACAGGAATCAGTTAATATAGCATACTGCGGCCTAGTCGGGTTCGGCTGGGTTGGGTTGGTCTTAGGTGTGATGTCTGAAACGCCCACGTGACCCCTCCATGTCCCTAATGTTCGGTTGAGATCTCCCAAGGCGACCACTCACCCTCACTCACCTTTTCGCTGCACTAAAACAAGAGAATTGCTGATGAAAGTTACCCAGGAAAAACTACCTGCCAGTCAAATTGGCTTAGAAATTGAAATTACGCCCGAAATGTCCAAACAAGCGTACGACAAAGCCATTCAAGGCTTCATGCGCTCAATCAATATTCCTGGGTTCCGTCGAGGTAAAGTGCCACGCCAGGTCTTGATTCAACGCTTAGGCGAAGGGCGAATTAAGGCGTCTGTGATTGAAGAATTGATGGAATCAGGGCTGAAGCAAGCCATTGAGCAGGAAAAGATTGAAGCGATCGGCAACTATCAGATTCGCTCATCCTTTGATGAGTTAATCCAAAGCTTTCAGCCTGGCGAAGCGTTCACCTTCTCAGCCTCCATTGACGTTGCTCCAGATGTCACCCTCAAAACCTATAAAGGACTGACCGTCACAGCCGAGGAAGTAGCGTTTGATCCTAAAACCGTCGAGGAAGCGATCGAGGGTTTCCGTACTCGGGCAGCCACCTTGGTGCCGGTGGAAAATCGCCCCACCCAATTTGGAGACCTCGCCGTCGTCGATTTCGTAGGGCGTGTACCGGCTGAAGAAGGTAGTGATGAACTCGTGGAGTTTTCTGGCGGTAGCGCCACCGATTTTCAGCTAGAGCTGCAAGAAGGACGCTTCATTGAAGGCTTCATTGATGGCATCATTGGCATGAATGTTGGAGACACAAAAGAGGTAACTGCCACATTCCCGCCAGACTATCCCCAAGAAGAATTAGCGGGGCAACCAGCGGTCTTTACGGTCACCGTCAAAGAAATTAAGGCCAGAGAACTGCCAGAACTCGATGATGACTTTGCTCAAGATGTGAGTGAATTCGAGACGATGGCAGAGTTTCAGGCGTCCATTGAAGAGTCTCATCGCAAGCGAGCAGCCGACGCAACCCAGCAGAACAAAGAGCAAGCGCTCTTGGCTGCCCTTGAAGAGCAGGTGGAGGTAGACCTACCCGAAACCCTCCTTCGGGACGAGCTCAACTTTATGCTGACCCAGACAGCTATGAACCTCAGCCAGCAAGGGTTGGATGTCAAGAAACTGTTCACGCCAGAAATCGTTGACCGGCTACGCGAACAGTCTCGCCCGGAAGCCATAACCCGTCTACGGCAAGCTTTTGCCTTGTCTAAGGTGGCTGAGGAAGAATCCATCAAGCTTGAGGAGACCGACCTGCAGGCCCGGATTGACAACATTGTGGCGGAGAATCCCGATCAGAATTTTGATATGGGACGTTTGCGAGACATGATCACGGAAGATCTGTTGCGCGAGAAAGTTCTAGGCTTTGTGGAAGAGCATGGCCAGGTTAACCTAGTGCCGGAAGGCTCGCTGGCGGTGGATGAAGCCGAGCAGGAGGCCCTAGAACTGGCCTCAGAAGCCACGGTTGAAACAGACGCTGTTGAAACAGACGCCGTCGAGGTGGCTGAGGTGACAGAAGCTGTTGAGGCTGTCGAAGCACCGGAAGAAACGGCAGAAGAAGCGACAGAAGCGATCGCTGCCCCCGATGACGCAGATACGCCCCCCGATGCAAAACCCAAGTCTAAGAAGAAGAGTAGCTCTGCTGGCAAGAAGAAATCCTAGGAGAGCTACCCTGGGCATCCTGTGGGCAACCGACGGTTGAAAGACCGTTGAGGTTGCGCCTAGATGCCATCCATTGGTTGCCATGAAGAGCTAAGCCAGCGGTCTTGCAGAGAGGTAGCTCGGTTTAAAGCGAGAAATTTCTCTGCAAGACACTAGGGGTAGCGTTCTTGTGTAATTATTTCAGCATGGAAACACTTGCAGTTTCCCCGGTGCACTGTGCTAAATTGCTGATGACCCTGAGAACGAACCTTCTTGGCATTCCGTCACAAGGGCTTGGTCAGCACAACACCCACCAGACTTGGGTGAGTTAAGGCATAATGATCGAGTGTAGGGCATGATAGTCAGTCACGTTTTACATCGCGGATGAGTACGTTCATCTAGTCGCGATCGCTCTTGAAACCAGCGATTGCGCGATGACTCTAGACTCATTCCATCACGGTTAAAACGTTAGATCTACTCAACGCTCTAGGTCATTCGGTCAAATTGTTTAGGACAACAACACAATCTTTATATGCTGGTATCTCAGTTCGTGGGTCATAGTGTTGACAATATACACCGCTCCTCAGACCTCACCTCCACAGGGTTCTCACCCGTTGGGGTTAGCGGGGTGGTGCCGATGGTGGTCGAACAATCAGGGCGGGGAGAACGAGCATTTGACATCTACTCTCGCCTATTGCGGGAACGCATCGTCTTTCTGGGCACACCGGTAGACGACGCTGTAGCCGACTCGATTGTGGCACAACTGCTCTATCTTGACGCGGAAGATCCAGAGCGAGATGTACAGCTCTACATCAACTCTCCCGGTGGTTCTGTGACGGCAGGGATGGCCATCTACGACACCATGCAGCAAATTCGTCCAGATGTTGTAACGATTTGTTTTGGGCTGGCCGCCAGCATGGGTGCATTTCTGTTATCCGGTGGAACCAAGGGGAAGCGCCTTTCGTTGCCCAGCTCTCGCATCATGATTCACCAACCGTTGGGTGGAGCCCAAGGGCAAGCGGTAGACATTGAGATCCAAGCTCGGGAGATCTTGTACCATAAGCGCAAGCTCAACGAACTCATTGCGCTGCATACCGGGCAGCCCATCGAGCGCATTGAAGACGATACTGAGCGCGACTTTTACATGTCTGCGGAAGAGGCAAAAGGCTATGGACTGATTGATGAAGTCATTTCTCGTCAGGATCTCCTGGCCTCAGGAACCACCATCACTGCTGTGAACTAAGAGGGTATTATGCCTAAGTATGACTCCCATCTAAAATGCTCGTTCTGTGGCAAATCCCAGGAGCAGGTTCGTAAACTCATTGCTGGGCCAGGGGTCTATATTTGCGATGAATGTGTTGACCTATGCAATGAAATCTTAGATGAGGAGTTATACGACTCCAGTTCCACGGTTCCCCAACCAACCCCTCGTCGAGAGCAACGCACCGAAAAACGCCCAGTGCGCGCGTCATCGGTATCCCTAAGTCAAATTCCTAAGCCTCAGGAAATTAAAAACCATCTGGATGCCCATGTCATTGGTCAGGATCAGGCGAAAAAGATTCTGTCCGTGGCGGTGTACAACCACTATAAGCGTCTTAGCTACGAGCAAAGCATGACGCTGGGCGGCACCCGACGAGATGACTCCATCCAGCTTCAGAAGTCTAATATTCTGCTGATTGGCCCCACGGGTTGCGGTAAAACGCTCCTGGCCCAAACCTTGGCAGAACTTCTAGATGTGCCCTTTGCCGTAGCAGATGCAACAACGCTGACGGAAGCCGGGTATGTGGGGGAAGATGTGGAAAACATTCTGCTACGCCTGCTGCAGGTCGCGGATCTGGACGTAGAAGAAGCCCAGCGCGGCATCATCTACGTGGATGAAATCGACAAGATTGCTCGCAAGAGCGAAAACCCTTCCATTACCCGAGATGTGTCTGGGGAAGGCGTGCAGCAAGCGTTGCTGAAAATGCTAGAGGGTACGGTGGCTAATGTGCCTCCCCAAGGCGGCCGCAAGCACCCCTATCAAGACTGCATTCAGATTGACACTACGAACATTCTGTTCATCTGCGGTGGAGCGTTTGTGGGACTCGACAAGGCGGTCGAGCAGCGCATTGGTAAGCGTTCCATGGGCTTTGTCCAACCCACCGATAATCAGCAGTTGCGCGAGCGGCGGGCTTCAGAAGTGCTGAAGCATGTTGAACCCGATGACATGGTCAAGTTTGGCATGATTCCTGAGTTCATCGGTCGGGTGCCGGTGATGGCGGTGGTGGATCCCCTCGATGAGGAAGCCCTCACAGAGATTTTGACCGAGCCACGCAATGCGCTGGTGAAGCAGTATCAAAAACTGCTGAAGATGGATAACGTCACCCTGGAATTTAAACCCGATGCCGTGCGGGCGATCGCTCGGGAAGCCTATCGTCGGAAGACTGGAGCTCGGGCTCTGCGGGGTATTGTTGAGGAGCTGATGCTAGAAATCATGTATGAGCTGCCCTCTCGGAAAGACGTGACCCGCTGTGTGATTACTCGGGAGATGGTGGAAAAACGCTCAACGGCTGAGCTGCTGGTGCATCCATCATCCTTGCCTAAGCCTGAATCTGCTTAAGGGCTACTGAGCCTGTTGTGCATCATTTACTAAACTAAGTCCATGCCCTATCAAGCCGTTCGTGGTGTTGACCATTACTATGAGTGGATCACGGCGGGCGATCGCCCCCAACCATCAGGATCAAAGCCCGTGATGGTGTTCCTCCACGGCTGGGCTGGGTCGGGGCGCTATTGGCGAACCACGGCACAGGCCTTAACGCCCCACTTCGATTGTCTGCTCTACGATATGCGAGGCTTTGGGCGATCGCTCCTGCCTGTGCCACCGCCAGCGGATCTGATCGACGACTATGAACTAGACAGCTATGCTGATGATTTGGCGATGCTCCTAGAGGCCCTGGGGCTATCGCGTCCGGTGTATCTCAATGCCCATTCCATGGGGGCTTCTGTGGCGACTCTGTTTCTCAACCGCCATGGGGATTGGGTCAAAGAAGCGGTGTTAACCTGTAGCGGCATTTTTGACTACGACAAGCAGGCCTTTGAAGCGTTTTATCGCTTTGGCGGGTATGTGGTGAGCTTTCGCCCAGCATGGCTAGGACAGATTCCCCTAGCCCACCGTATGTTCATGGCTCGATTTTTGCATCGCTCCATTCCTAGCCACGAAAGCCAGTCATTTCTCAACGACTTTCTGATGGCGGACTATGCAGCGGCCATGGGTACCATCTACACCTCGGTGAGCAAAGCTGCCACCGAGGTGATGCCCCGTGAGTTTGCCCAACTGAAGACGCGTACTCTGCTGATCTCGGGGCAGTATGATCAGATTATTCCAGCCGATATGGGGCAAAAAGCGGCGGCCCTGAGTCCCCATGTGACGCAGGTGGTGATTCCCCGCACCTCCCACTTTCCCATGCTGGAAGATGCCAACACCTATCTACAAGTGCTGTCTGCCTTCCTGGAATTGGGCGATCGCACCCCGGCTCCGGTCTAAGCCACCTTGACCTAAGTGCTCACGTTTAAGGCAGCCGCTGTCATCCGATCTTGCCCGTTTATTGTCACCTAGAAGGACACCTCCCATGATGAACGTCACCACCAAGCTGCTGGCCCTTCTGGCAGCGATCGCCATCTGGGGCGTGAGTTTGCCTGCTTGGGCAGACTGGAGCACACCGCTCTCCTTTAGCAACGCTGACCTCACCCAACAGGATTTCTCGGGGCAGAGTTTGCAGGCGGCGGAGCTGTCCAATGCCAACCTAGAGCTTACCGATTTTTCAAACGCTGACCTGCGGGGAGCTGTGTTGAGCGCCTCGGTGCTGACCAAAACCAATCTGCATGGGGCAGACTTGACCAATGCCATGGCAGATCAGTCCAAGTTCTTTGATACCGACTTGAGTGATGCCGTACTAGTGGAATCCATCTTGCTAGGCTCTACCTTCGAGCAGGTGGATATCACCGGGGCAGACTTTAGTGATGCTATCCTAGATCGGCTGCAGGTCAAGGATTTTTGCGCCTACGCTACGGGCACCAATCCAACCACCGGCATCAAAACCCGCGACTCCTTGGGTTGCCGGTAGACCATCTGCCGTTTTCCCTAGCCTATGGATATCCCTACAATGCGATCGCCCCACTCTACCTCTTCTGCCACCTCCTCTCCTCCGGTTTATCAGGTTGGGGTGATTGGGGGAGGGCAGCTTGCCTGGATGATGGAGCGAGGGGCAAGGGCCTTAGACCTGGGCCTACGCGTTCAGACCCCCCAGCCGACGGATCCAGCGGTGGCGATCGCTCGGGGCGTGGTCTATGGAGCCATTGATGATGCTGAGGCCACGGCTCGGCTCGCGCAGCAATGTCAGGTGATTACCTTTGAGAATGAGTTCATTGATCTAGCCGCGTTGACGGCCCTAGAGCAGCAGGGCATCCTGTTTCGTCCCTCTCTGGCCGCCCTCACACCCCTGTTAGACAAGTACGATCAGCGGCGCTACCTGCGAGAGCATGGTCTACCCACACCAGACTTTGTTGCCTTGCCCCAGGTTGTGACACCGGACGATCTCCTGCAGTTGGGTCTACCGGTCGTCCTCAAAGCTCGGCGACATGGCTATGACGGCCAGGGTACGAAAATTTTGCGCGATCGCTCCCAGGTATCCAAGGCCCTGGATTTGATTCAACAATCCCAAACCGACTGGATGCTGGAGACCTTTATTCCCTTCCAGCGGGAGTTAGCCATTATGGTGGCCCGTTCGGTGACCGGAGAGGTGGTGACCTATCCTGTGGTGGAAACTCAGCAGGTGGATCAAATTTGTCGGCGGGTGTTGGCGGTGGGAGATCTCCCCGAAGCCGTGGTGCAGCAAGCCGTAGCGATCGCCTGCCAGCTCATGACCAGCCTAGAAATGGTGGGGATCATGGGCATTGAACTGTTCCTAACCGCCGACCAGCAGATTGTGGTGAATGAAACCGCACCCCGCACCCACAATTCCGGTCACTACAGCCTGGATGCCTGCCAAACTTCCCAGTTTGAACAGCACCTGCGGGCCGTAGCCGGGCTGCCCTTAGGCGATGCGTCCCTCACGGTGCCGGGGGCTGTCATGGTCAACCTACTCGGCACAGACATCCCCGAGGCAGCCTATGCCGATCGGCTGCGATCGCTCTCCGCCCTACCCCAGTCTCGGCTCTACTGGTATACCAAAGCCCCTCGCCCTGGACGAAAGCTAGGCCATATCACGGCAACCTGCCCACAAACCACGCCAGAGGAGCGTCGAGCCTATGCCAACGACCTCATTCAGCGCGTCGAAGCCATATGGTATGCACCCTAGAGTTGATTGTTGGGGCTTATTTCTCGGTGAGTGTCCAAGAGCCATCCCAATCCTCGGACGGCGGCTTCAGCAACCACTTCTGGCAGCGATCGAGGTGGAGCACCGATGATTTGTCCGTTTTGTCAGCTTCCAGCGCCATACCAAACTCACCCATGGCCTGGGCAAACTGACGGTCGAGGTAATACTTCCGACCCTTTTCATAATGCTCCATCACCCGCTGCTTCACCTCCGGGATCGGATCGTTGCGCATTCCCACCAGTTCGTAGATCACAACCGGCTTGGTCTTGCCCTTGACGGTGATGTAGTCCAGCTCGCGCACCACAACGCGATCGGCACAGGGGCGGTAGGTGGTTTCGCTAATAACAATATCCGTGCCATAGAGCTTACTAGCCGCCTCCAAGCGTGACCCAAGGTTGACCCCATCACCGATCGCCGTAAACTCCATGCGTTTACTAGAGCCAATGTTGCCGCTAATCACGCTGTCGGAGTTGACGCCAATACCAATCCGGATCGGCACTTGACCAGCATCCACGCGCTCTTCATTAAACAGGGCTAACCGCCGCCGCATTTCTAAAGCCGTTTGCACCGCCATCCATTCATGGTCTTGCAGGGGTAGGGGCGATCCATACACCGCCATAATCGCATCGCCAATGTACTTATCGAGGGTGCCCTTGTAGGTAAACACCGCATCTACCATAGCTTCGAAGTACTTATTGAGCATCTCCACCACTTCCTCTGCCTGCAGGCTTTCGGTGATGGTGGTGTAGCTGCGAATATCGGAAAACAGGACGCTGACTTCCTTGCGATCGCCCCCCATTTTGGCCGCATCAGGATTTTCCATGAGCTGCTCGGCCAACTCCTGGGTCATATAGCGATACATGGTGCTTTTCAGGCGCTTTTCATCGCTGATGTCATCCATGACCACCAGGGCTCCCGACACGCGATCGCGATCGGCGGCATCGGCAATGGTATTAATCGACAGGTTGACACTGTGAAACTCTTCTCCATGAACAGGATGGAGCGTCTGGTCAGGATAGTACTGCTGGCGATCCTTCAGCTCATGGGGCACCAGGGCTCCTCGAAACCAGCGGGAAAAGTCAGCCTTTTCAATGGTGATCAAGTCCACCACCGATCGCCCTTCGATGGACACCGATTGGTCTAGCCCCAAAAGTTCCAAGGCGCTTTCGTTGGCGGCAATCACCTTGCCTTCCTTGTCCGTGGAAATGACACCATTGGAGAGCGATCGCAAAATGTCCCGCTGCATCTGCTCCTGCTGCTTCACCATGGCAAACAGCTTGGCATTGTGCAACGCCACCCCTGCTTGAATGTTGAAGGTTTCCATAAATTCTTGGTCATTGCGGTTGAAGCTAGCCCGCCAACATTCCGGCGCGTCGGGCCAGTTGGCGGCATCGTAGGGGGGTAAGTCAGCCTGCTTCTTCTTGTTGACCAACTGGGTCACCCCAATCAACTCCCCATCTGGATTCCACACCGGCATACAGAGCAGGCTACAGGTGCGATAGCCGTTTTGCTGATCAAACTTCTTAGAAACTTCTGAATCAGGATGGGTGTAGAGATCAAAGGGAATGTTCAGCACTTCGCCGGTTTCCGCCACATGCCCCGCAAAGCCAACGCCCACCGGCACCCGAAATTCCTTCAAGGAGCCATCCGCCTGGGAAATTTTCGTCCATAGCTCATGGCGATCGCGATCGAGGAGCCAGAGGGTACTGCGATCGGCATTCATCAGCAGCTTGGCTTCATCCATCACCCGTTTCAGGGTGTCGTCGAGATCCAAACTGCTCTTGCTGAGGGATTCCGTTGCTTTGATCAGAGCATTGGCAGCCCGCTGCCGCTGAGTCGCCACGTAGAATGACTGGGATGATTTGAGAATGAGACGAATAGAGGCACTAAATTCCCTAAACAGATCTTCATCCCCTGTGGTGAAGCCCACCTGATCAATCCGGTCACTCAGGGGATGACCCGGTTCACAATTGGGCCGGAGCTTGTTCATCATTTGCACCACTGCCACCAGTTCTGGCTCACCGTCACTGTCGGGATGCTGTTCATCCAGCAGGGGCATGGCTAGCATGGTGTAGGTGCGATAGCCGGTTTTTTCGTACTGGATGCGGGCTTGCTCCGATCGCGGATCATCAAAAAAGTCAAAGGGAATATTCACCACCTGCCGCATCATGGCCACTTCCCCAGCAATGCCCTTGTCCGCAGGAATGCGGATTTCTAGGGTTCCCTGGCCCTCTCCCTTAGCCACGATGGAATACAGTTCGTCTTTCTCCTTATCAAGCAGGAAAATGCTAACCCGATCGGCATTCAGGAGCTCAGCGGTTTTGTAGGTAATGGAGCTGAGCATTTCCTCCAAAATAGCTTCAAACCCCTGCACCTCCAGCATGGAGAGGGTATCGTTGACCACCCGTAGCTTTTGCTCGACGTCGGTGACCACCCGACGGAAGGTGTCTTGGGTGAGAGGAGCCAGAAACGAGGTGAAGGATCCCTTGGTGGTGGTCAGTGCTGAACCGGAACCCAACTGGGGATCATCTGACCCTTGCCCTGGATCAATGACGGACGCACTTACGCCTGCGGCTGCCTGCACCGTAGCAACTTGTGATTCCACGTCTGTCGTCAAGGCAGCATGGTCTTCGACGACCGTGGTCGTGATCACTTGGGAGGTTACGTCATAGTCAGCGCTCCGAGACGTTCCCCGATTGGGAGTTCCGTCGTTATCTCGATTAGATAGATGCGGAGATGAAGGGGTCATGACAGTTGGTGGGGTAGTGTAGATACGGCAATCGATCTCGCAGGGGTGCATCCAATAGCTATCTCTGGCGATCGCACCCTGAATGTTGAGCGGTGGTAACCCATGGGCTCATAAGCTATAGCCCTAAATCATGGCAGAGCACCTGAACCTAGGATGGTTGAGCTAGCATCCTAGCCCTCAGACTCCGTAGAGGTTTCCAACCTATGAGACGTCAGACGAGGGAACAAGGTGCTGGAGTGAGACGAGCTGGCTTCGTGGGGGTGGTTCAGCACAGACACCGGACGGAGAAACTGAGGGTATGGAGTCGAGCTAGAGCGATCAAGAGTCAAAAGGGGTGTGGCAACTCGGCGATCGCATCAACAACCTGACCTTTTTCTCCATAGCCTACACCATTCGTATTAAGGATTCATTAGAATCTATCCTGCAAGCAAGTCTGGGTGGTTTATGCGCGCATCTGTAACGTAACGCTAAAGAATGATGGGTCGTGCTGAGTCATGTTCACTCGTTTCTCTGAATTGTAGACTAAGGGGGAGAACTTACATTGCCCATCGTGAACCTCTGTCTAGACGATTGGGTTTGAGATTAGGTTTGAAATTTCGTCGTGAAGGCCGCGATCGCCAAGCAAATCCAGCCGGCTAAAAAGGCCACGCCGCCGATGGGGGTGATGATCCCCAGCCAAAGAATATTGCTAAAGCTGAGCAGATATAGGCTACCGGAGAAGAGCACAATCCCGCCCAGCAACAGCGACCCTGCCACAATGAGCAGCACCTGACCCGACTGAGCCCGCCCCAGCAAGATGCCAATCAACAGCAGGGCCAGCGCATGATACATCTGATAGCGCACCCCAGTTTCGAAAATCTCTAGGGCGCGATCGCTCACCTGGGGGCGGAGAGCATGGGAGGCAAAGGCTCCTCCAGCCACATCAAGGGCAGCTAAGATCGCGGCGATCGCGACGAACACTCGACTCATAACGGTTGCAAGACCTCCGTTGAGGATAGTGGGTGCTGGAAACCGGCTAGTCCACCACAATGCTGACGGTTGCGCCAACGGCTTCCAAACGGCTGCGAAACTCTTGGGCAAGGGGCAACGACAGCTTCGTTTTCACCAAGGCAGGGGTTTCTTTCGCCAGGGCTTTCACATCGCTCCAGCTCAGCCCCGTAAGCTTTTGCAAAACCCGGATCACCTGCCGGCGATGGATATCGGGAATCGCCATGATCAGGACGCTGTAGGTCACCTCAACACCGGACAGCGCGGCTGGATAGTCGCCCAGATCAAAACAATAGGTGAGCCCTCCTGAGTCATCCACATCAAAGGTGGCGTTAAACTCTCGGGCGCGATCGCTCAGGTAGGCTTTAGCATCACTACCAGAGAGGTGGGACTGCATGGAAAACGTCAGAACATTCACCCGCCCCTGACTCAGCCGAAGACTTTCGAAAAAGATCGATCGCAGCCGGCGGTCTTGAGCGGTTTGAGCCGTTTGCTGGAGCGATCGCCCTAGCCATGCCGCCCCCGCTAGGGGAGCCATCCCCAAGAGCAGAAAGGCAGCCAGCAGCTCTTGGCGTTCAGCAGGGGGGAGATTGGGCTCTCGCCAGCGCTGTAGCGACAGCACCGTACTTGTGAGGCCCAGGGTGAGCAGCAGGGCGATCGCCAGTTGTTGTATGCGCAGGCGAGACAGCATCGACAGCATCAGGATTGGTGGCAGGAACCTGTCCACATTTTACAGGGAGTTGATTCTAGGAGGTTGATTCTAGGACTTGGATGGAAAGCGTGGCTTGCGCGGCGGGCGATGGCGGATCGGCCCCATGAGTTGATTCAGCCGCCGCAGTTGTTCTTCCGTGCCCATGCAAATTAACAGGTCTCCAGCTTGCAGCGCCGTATCAGCCGTGGGCCCGGGCACCAAGGTTTGATCGGCCCGTTTAATCGCTAGCACCAAAGCTCCAGACTGCGATCGCAACTGGGCTTGATGGAGGGTGAGACCGATACAGGGACAGTGTTCCGGTTCCAAAAGAAACTCTTCCAGGTAGAACGATCGCTCAGAACCCGTCAAAATACCGTCCACAAAATCCATCACCTGGGGACGGAGGGCCGCTGCCGCCATGCGCTTACCGCCGGTAATATAGGGCGAAATCACCGCATCTGCGCCACCCCGCTGTAGCTTTTTCAGAGCCTCTGCTGTGTTTGCACGAGCGATCGCCCGAATGTTCGGGTTCAGCGTCTTGGCCGACAGGATGGTGTAGAGATTTTCCGCATCGGAGGGGAGGGCCGCCACTAAACAAGCCGCCTGTTGGATGCCAGCCTGCATGAGCGTTTCATCCAACGTAGCATCAGCTTGAATGGTGATATAGGCTTCTGCACCTCGCTCCATCAACGCCTCCGCACTGGCATCAATCACCACAAAATCAATATTTTCCGCGGCAAACTCCAGGGCCACCTGCTGCCCCGTGCGCCCAAATCCGCAAATGATGTAGTGCTGGGAAAGAGTGTCGATCAAACGCTGTTGGCTCCGCCGTCGCAGTCTTTCCTGAAAATACCCGCGAATGATCGCTTCTGTAAATCGATTGGCGATGTAGGCAATGCTCACCACTCCCATGAAAATTAGAGAAATGGTGAAGATGCGCCCCTGATCGCTCAAGGGCTGAATTTCTGAGAACCCTACGGTCGCTAGGGTGATCACGGTCATATAGGCGGCATCTAGCCAGCGCCATCCCTCGATCACCCGATAGCCCACGGTGCCGACGACCGTCACCCCAAAAAATAATAGTAACCCCAAGGCCAGTTCGTTATGGAGTCGCTGATCCTCTTGCATAAACCGCGACGGCACAGCCCTATATCCTCTACGTTGGCGAAAGGACCTCCGAGACAGCATAGCAAGTCATGGTTCTAACCGGTGCGATCGCCCCAGAGACCAACCAGAACCCCAGCAAAAACCAACGCCAGCAGGTTCAACTTGTGATAGCCCATCGGCTCAAGGGTCAAGCCAGCAGGGTTGCTCTAGACTGACCAGCGATCGCCATCACGACATAGACGTCACAGCATAGAGAAGATCCCTGGACAACAATAGACAATGCAGATTGGTGAATTTCAGTCAAGAGACTTCTATGTCGAAATGTTGCAGACTTGCGAATAGTGTGTTAAATTTTATGACATAAGGATTCGCGCTAGACAAAGGATTTACAACCATGGAAAACCAAGACACCAAGTTTGGCTTCACGAAGTTTGCAGAAACCTGGAATGGCCGCCTTGCCATGATGGGCTTTGTGATTGGTCTCGCAACTGAACTATTGACCGGTCAAGGCATCCTCACTCAAATTGGCTTGATGTAATAACCCAGCCTCAGAGCACGAAAGGGAGCGATCGCTCCCTTTTTTGTGTCTATATAGCCCTCAACGGTGTTGACCCTTACCAGCCCGTTGAGGAGTTTGAAACGCGATCGCCCCTCGTATTGCCCAAAACGGCAGGCTAGGGGCGATCGCTTTTTTGCAACATTTGGCACGCTGTCAGGCAAATTGCATCGATACCATAAAAAAAACCTTTGTTCCAGCCCGTAAATCCAAAAACGTTGTTTACTCTGATGGAAGGCAGCGCCGATGGCCGCTTGCTCATCGGTGGAGTTCTCATAGGTCGTCTTGTCTGACTAGATGGTTTAGACGACCCGATTCAGACTAGCTGGAATCATCGTCTCCCTGAGGGCGATCGCCCATGTAGACAAGAGTAAAACACCCGATATCTAGACGGTGGATCTTCCTGCTCAATCCAGACATGGTGTCAGCCTTGCCGCTGCGCCGGATGGGGGCTACCCCCGTTCAGGTTCCATGTCAACGTCACACTCCTGTTCATCACGTCCTCACGCAGAGCTTGCCTCAATGCTTTAACCGGCAGAGTTGAGGTTCTAGCACACACACAGTATGTTGTTCAGCACTTGCAGAACGGTCTAAAAATTCTATGGCACAGAGCTTTGGTTTAATCGGCTTAGCCGTTATGGGCGAAAACTTAGCCCTCAATGTCGAGCGCAACGGCTTTTCAATCGCCGTCTACAATCGCTCCTCCGACAAAACAGAGGCCTTCATGGCCAACCGCGCCCAGGGCAAAAATGTTCAGGC
Organism: Leptolyngbya sp. CCY15150; assembly: GCF_016888135.1. Classification (NCBI taxonomy): domain Bacteria; kingdom Bacillati; phylum Cyanobacteriota; class Cyanophyceae; order Leptolyngbyales; family Leptolyngbyaceae; genus Leptolyngbya; species Leptolyngbya sp. CCY15150. The sequence continues at coordinate 258,165 of NZ_JACSWB010000147.1, read as the reverse complement.
CACCTATTCCTTGGAAGAGTTTGTCCAAGCCCTAGAGCGTCCCCGGAAAATCCTGATCATGGTGAAAGCTGGCGGCCCTGTGGATGCAGTGATTGATCAACTCAAGCCACTTTTGGATGAGGGGGACATGATCATTGATGGCGGCAACTCGCTGTATACCGACACCGATCGCCGCGTAGAGTCCCTAGAAGCTGCAGGACTACAGTTTATTGGCATGGGCGTCAGCGGTGGCGAAGAAGGTGCTCTCAACGGCCCCAGCTTGATGCCAGGGGGCAGCAAAGCCGCCTACAGCGAAATCGAGCCCATCATGACCAAGATTGCTGCCCAGGTCGATGATGGCCCCTGCGTCACCTACATCGGTCAAGGCGGAGCCGGGCACTACGTCAAAATGGTGCACAACGGCATTGAATATGGCGACATGCAGCTCATTGCAGAAGCCTACGATATCCTCAAAAGCACCGCTGGACTCACCCACACCCAGCTCCATGAGGTGTTTACCGACTGGAACACGACGGATGAACTCAACTCCTTCCTCGTGGAAATCACCGCCGACATTTTCACCCAGATGGATGAGGATACAGGGCTGCCCTTGGTGGAACTGATCAAAGATGCGGCAGGGCAAAAGGGTACCGGCCGCTGGACGGTGGTCAGCGCGCTGGAATTGGGCGTCAGCATTCCCACGATTACAGCGGCCGTGAATGCTCGGATCATGTCGTCTATCAAAGATGAGCGGATGGCGGCCGCCCAGCAGCTTACGGGGCCAACCGGCAAGTATGACGGCGACGTGGCAGCCTTGATCGACAAGGTGCGCGATGCCCTCTATTGCTCCAAGATTTGCTCCTATGCCCAAGGGATGGCGCTCTTAAGTACGGCATCACGGGAATTTGGCTATGACTTGAACTTGAGCGAAACCGCCCGCATTTGGAAAGGCGGCTGCATCATTCGGGCAGGCTTCTTGAACAAGATCACCAAAGCCTTCAAGGATGATCCCAACTTGCCCAACTTGCTGTTAGCACCAGAATTCAAACAAACGATTCTGGATCGCCAGGAAGCATGGCGTGAGGTGATTGGTCTGGCAGCACGGTTGGGTATTGCCGTGCCGGCCTTTAGCGCCTCCCTCGACTATTTCGACAGCTATCGCCGCGATCGCCTCCCCCAAAACCTCACCCAGGCCCAGCGCGACTACTTCGGTGCCCACACCTTTGAGCGCACGGATAAGCCAGGGGTCTTCCACGCCAACTGGTTCTAAGCGATCGCTGCTGGATCCCCTGAGAGGCGTCTGATGACCATCCTCAGGGATGTAGCGACCCCATTAGCATCTTGATTAGCATCCCGCCCCCCATCCTAGGGGGGCGCAGGATCCTGGCGCTCTGCATGGGATTGTCCTATGATCACCATGCAGGATTCCCATGGGTTACCGTTAGCGATGGTGCGATCGCTCCTATCTTGGTTGGTTAGCTGGTTGATGCCCCGTTGGGTACGTAGATTGCTCTTGGGAATCGGACTCTTTTTGGTAGCCCTAGGGCTAGCTGTGAGCTGCCAGGCTGGGTCATCCACCATTACCCTAACCATGGCGCTGTCGGGCATCGAGTCGGTGCGCTGGCAGCCAGTGATTGCTGAGTTTGAACGTCAGCATCCCGATATTCGCATTGCCTTGGTGGAAGCCCACGAGTCCACCGATGACCTAGAAGCTATCTATGCCGATGCCTTTGAGCAGGGTAATCCCACCTTTGATCTGGTGTATGCCGATATTATCTGGGTGCCCCGATTTGCGGCGGCAGGCTGGTTGCTGGATGTGAGCGATCGCCCCTCGGCGGAGGATCTCGCCGACTTTTTGCCCAATGACCTGGAAGGCGGGCGCTACCAAGATCGCCTTTATCGCATTCCTCTACGCTCAGACATTGGCGTCTTGCACTACCGTCAGGATCTGCTGCAGCAAGCTAATCTACCGGTGCCTACGACCTTTGATGACCTCGTGACCACAGCTCAAGCCTTGCGATCGCAACAAATGGCCACATGGGGCTATCTCTGGCAGGGGCGATCATCTGAGGGGCTAACGGCGGCCTTTATGGAGGTGTTGGCGGGCTATGGCGGCAGTTGGATTAATTCCGACACCCTCGCGGTGGAGCTGGATAGTCCAGCGGCGCTGCAAGCCATCCAGTTTTTGCGCCGCACCATCACCCAGGGCATTGCTCCGGAGCGGGTGACCACCTACAGCGAAGAGGAAACCTACCGGCTGTTTCAAGATGGTGAAGCGGCGTTCTTGCGCAATTGGCCAGAAACCTGGGCCACGGTCAATTCCAGTGAATCACCCGTCAGCGGTATGGTGGCGATCGCCCCTGTCGTTCATGCCCCAGGGCAGGAAAGTCGAGGCTGTCAGGGAGGCTGGGGGTTGGCGATCGCTGCCTCAACGCCCCATGCCGACGCGGCCTGGACGGCCGTACAGTTTTTCACCCAGCGGCAGATCCAGCGGCGCTTTGCCCTAGACGTGGGGTATCTACCTAGCCGCATCAGCCTCTACAGCGATCCCGCCATTTTGCAACACTATCACCACTATCCCGACCTGCTACCCATGCTAGAGCGCTCCGTGCGCCGACCCGCCGTTCCGCACTATACCCAAGCTTCCGAGATCCTGCAGCGCTATCTACACGCAGCCCTCACCGATCGCCTCTCCCCAGAACAAGCCATTCAAGCGATCGTTCAAGAAACCCAAACCCTGCTGCAGGACAATACCTAATGCCAACCTCTGCTGCCTCCCAGGACAGTCGCACAGCTTGGCTGTTTTTGACGCCAGCCCTTTTGCTGCTGGGCGTTTTTGTAGGCTTTCCCATCCTGTATTTAGTGGTTCTCAGCTTTACCACCGGCAGCTTCACCCGCAGCGGTCTACAGTGGGTGGGCAGCCAGAATTATCAGCGGCTCTTAACCGATCCCGATGTTGGGCAGGTGATCGGCAATACCCTCTATTTCACCATCGGCACCGTGATCCCCAGCCTAGTGCTGCCCCTGCTGTTGGCCGTAGGACTGAATCGAGCGATCGCCCTCCAAGGCATCTTGCGCACCGCCTATTTCATCCCGTCGGTCACGTCATTGGTGGCCACAGGTCTGGGATTTCGTTGGCTATTCCAAACCGATGGCCCCGTGAATACCTTGCTGGGAGTGGCGGGGATCAACCCCATTGCTTGGTTAAGCAGTACGCCATGGGCGATGGTCGTGCTCATTGTCCTCAGCAGTTGGAAACAACTGGGGTTCAACCTAGTCGTCTTCCTTGCGGGCCTGCAAACAATTCCCGTGAGCCTCTATGAAGCAGCTCGGCTCGATGGGGCTGGGCGTTGGCAAACCTTTTGGTACATCACCCTACCCTGCCTGCGCCCCACCCTCGTCTTTGCTGCTGTCACCACAACAATTTTCACCCTGCGCAGCTTCGAGCAACCCTACGTGATCACCGGCGGTGGCCCCCTCAACTCCACCAATCTGCTAGTGTTTTATATCTATAACCAAGCCTTTGCCCAGTTCGACTGGGGCTACGCAGCCGCAGCAGCCACCCTGTTACTGGGAGTGGCGATCGCCCTGGTCTATCTACAACTGCGTACTAGTAACTCCTAAAAGCCGCTACTTTGCGGTGGATGAAGCGGTGTATGGGACACTGTTGACTGACATAGATCCGATGCATGACATGAGAGTGGAAGAATGCTAAATCTGGTGTTGGTCTTGGTTTCACTGGTAACCCGGCGACTCCGGGATCAGTTCATTCGCAAAACCCGACGGGTGAAAGCGGTTCAGGAACAGTTTTTGCTAGAGCTATTGCGGGTTCAGGAAACCACGGAAGTGGGGCAAGTTCTAGGATTATCCAAGATTCAAACAGTGGATCAATTTCGTGAACAGGTGCCCATCTGGCCCTACAGCCAATACAACCCCTACCTACAGCGGGTTGCAAATGGAGAGCACAATATTGTCACCCCCGATCCGTTGATAGGTCTCAATGTCACCAGCGGTACCACGGGCGATCGTAAATTTATTGTGGTTACCAAGCGATCCCAGCGGTTAATCAATCGCACCAATCAAGTCGCCATGGGGTTTGCCCTAACCCTAGCTCGCCAGCAAAAGCGTCCGCTGGGCCAATTGTTGGTCACCACCGCCGTGATCAGTACAGGTGTCACCCAAGGCGGTATTCCCTACGGCCATGTCAGCAGCAGCGGGTTACGGTTAAGCGATCGCATCTATCGCTACGTGTTTTCCCAGCCCTATGATGCCCTCAAAATTTCTAATCCCGTTGCCCGTCACTATGTATGCCTGCTCTTTGCCATGAACAAGCGCCATACAGGGCTGATCGGCGCAACCTTTCCCGTTCTGGTGCTGCGCCTGTGTGACTATCTAGATCGATTCCGCGATCGCCTCCTAGACGACCTAGCCGCCGGTACTATCCCCACGGATCTATCGATTGAACCGGATCTACGCCAAACCCTAGAACGACTGATCCGCCCCCAACCTCGGCGTGCCGCTGAACTGCGTCAGATCCTCAAAGACACCGGTACGCTCACACCTCGGCAAATCTGGCCTGATCTCGCCTTTGTGATCACAGCCAAGGGCGGCACGTCTAACTTTTATTTCCAGCGCTTTGCTGACCACTTTGGCGATCTACCAATTTTTGGCGGCACCTACGCCTCAGCGGAAGCCACCTTTGGAGTCCATTGGCATTTCGAGAGCGAAGGAGCAATCCTAGCCATCGACAATGGTTTCTTTGAATTTATTCCCGCCGATCAATGGCAGGTGGAGCAACCCAAAACCCTGTTAGCCACTGAGGTCAAAGTTGGCGAGTTCTACCGCATTTTGATTACTAACTACGCCGGCTTCTACCGTTATGACCTGGGTGATGTGGTCGAGGTCATCGGCTTCTACGAACAAGCACCGCTGATTGTGTTTCGCTATCGCCAGGGCGGCACCCTATCAGCCACGACAGAAAAAACGACCGAATACCATGCAACACGAGCCCTGCAAGCCGCCCAGCGCGATCATGGCGTACAGCTTAAAGACTTTTGCATCACCCTATCAGAGCAGATCACCTTTGCTTACTATGTGATCAATGTAGAAGTGTCAGCCGACAGTCCATTAGAGGATCCCCAAGCATTTTTGGATCAGTGCGATCGCTATCTACAACTCGAAAATGCCAGCTATGGCGAAAAACGCACATCCGGTGAAATCGGTGAGCCCCGACTGCGACTGTTAGCGCCCGGTAGTTTTACCATCCTCTATGCCCGTCAGATCAAGCCCGGCATGACCGATGCCCAGCTTAAGTTTCCCCATATCAGCGGCGATCGCTCCTTCATGGATGGCATTGAAGTTGAGCAGGAAATCGTCCTCTAGGGGCACCACCTTGCCTGGTGAATGTGTCAGACAATGCGCAAGGCTGGGACAAGATAGGCTAAACTAGTAAGCTGTGAGAATACATAACGCTGCGATCGCAGCCCCATTGTGTAAACCGAGCCCTGGAGAGGTGGCAGAGCGGTTGAATGCGGCAGACTCGAAATCTGTTTTAGGGTCAAACCTAACGGGGGTTCGAATCCCCCCCTCTCCGTTCAACATGATCAACACAACAAAAGCGGAGGATATCCTCCGCTTTCTGTCTTCATGTCTCGCACTAACTTTCTAACCTGTTAGAATGCAGCACGTCTCTAGCCAATCTGATCCATGATCTTAAAGATCGGTAGGTACAGCGCCACAAGAATGGAGCCAACCATCCCCCCCAAAACCACAATCATGATCGGTTCCATGATACTGGTGAGCGCCTTTACAGCCTGTTCCACCTCATCTTCATAGAAATCCGCTACCTTCATGAGCATGGAGTCAATTTCTCCAGTTTCTTCCCCAATACTAATCATCTGAATAGCCATGATCGGGAAGACCTGCTCTCGCTGAAGCGCCAAGCTAATCATGCCGCCAGTTTGCACCTCTCGCCGCGCTTGGTCAATGGCATTGGAAATCACCTGGTTGCCAGCCGTATCGCGGACAATTTCTAGCGCTGTCAAAATCGGTACCCCCGACCGTGACAGAGACCCAAAGGTGCGGCAGAAGCGAGCAGTTGCGTTTTTTTGAATCAAGTCACCGAACAAAGGTGCTTTCAAAGAGATGCGATCGATGGTTTCACGGCCAATGCGGGTTTTGTAATATTGGCGGAACGACACCACCATGGCTACCACCACCACAATAATACCGACTACATAAATGGGCGTGCGCAAAAAGTCGCTCACCGCCATCATGAGTTTGGTAAAGAAGGGCAAGTCCCCACCCAACTGTTCGAACATATCGGCAAAAATCGGGATCAAGAAGACGGTCATGCCGATGAAAATGACCACAGCAATGAACCCCACCGCCACCGGATAGGTCATCGCAGATTTAATTTGGTTATTCAACCGGGCAACGTCTTCCAGAAGCTTGGCGAGGCGGTTCATCACTTCATCCAAGACCCCCCCCACTTCACCCGCCTGCACCATACTGACGTACAGACCATCAAAACATTGGGGATGCTTACGCATCGAGTCCGACAGGTTCGTCCCCTGTTGAACATCCGCATTAATTTGCTGCAGCGCTTTTTTGAGTTTTGGGTTAGGACATTGGTCTGCCAATACTCCTAAACTGCGGACTAAGGCTACCCCCGCATTGATGAGTACTGCAAACTGCCGAGAAAAAATGGCTTTATCCTTGACAGAGACAGATGTCAAAGCGGTTGACAACTGCTCTAAGTCAAAGTTCATCATGCCCTGAGCTTCACTCAGCTCCTGAACATAAAGACCCTGCTCTCGCAAGGTGGAGCGCGCTTCGGCAGGAGAACTAGCAATGATTTTTTGCCGCTTTGGATTCCCCTTAGAATCTCTAGCTTTAACGTCGTAAGTAGGCATAACTCATGTGAAGGCGAAAGGATTGAGACAGAAGACTATGAAGGCTATTGACGATGGCAGGCGATCGCTCTTGGTTAAGGGGCGATCGCTCTTGCCAGAATCCTAGCAAACCTTAGCGATTCGCGTAAGCATTCTTGCCACTGGGAGTACCGGCGACTGGGCCAATCAACCGTTGCAGCTCATCAGAGCGAGATGTATTCGACATCGCAGCTTCGAAGGTAATGCTGCCCGCTTTGTAAAGATCGGCTAAAACTTTTTCCAAGGTCACCATCCCAAGTTTCCCGCCGGTTTGAATGGCCGAGTAAATCTGAGAGGTTTTACCTTCCCGAATCAGGTTGGAGATGGCTGGAGTCACAATCATGATTTCCTGAGCCATAATCCGCCCAAATTCATTGGGTTTTGGATTTTTACGGGCCACCAAGGTTTGGCTGAAAACAGCGACTAGGGAGTTGGATAGCTGCACCCGTACCTGGGTTTGGCGCTCTGAAGGAAAGACGTCGATCATCCGGTCAACGGTTTGAGCAGCGGAACTGGTGTGCAAGGTACCAAATACAAGGTGACCGGTTTCTGCTGCCGAAATAGCGAGGGAAATCGTTTCCAAGTCCCGCATTTCACCCACCAGAATGATATCTGGATCTTCCCGCAGGGCTGCTCTTAACGCATTGGCAAAACTCTTAGTATCTTCCCCAAGCTGCCGTTGGTGAATCAGGCTCTTGATGGGTTCGTAGACAAACTCAATCGGGTCTTCTACGGTGAGAATATGCTCTGCCCGAGTGCGATTGATCAAGTCAATCATGGCAGCTAGGGTGGTGGTTTTCCCGGAGCCGGTGGGCCCTGTGACCAACACTAACCCCCGAGGTTTTTCGGCCATCTCTCGCACCACATCTGGCAAGCCTAGTTTGTCGAAGCTAGGAATCTTAGAGCTGAGGGCCCGTAGACAGGCTGCGTACGTGCCTCGATCTTTGTACACATTGACCCGGAATCGAGCCAATCCTTTCACCCCATAGGAGCAGTCTAATTCCCAGTTTTGCTCCAGCATTTTCCGCTGGTTGTTGTTCAGCATACTGAAGATGAGTCGCTGACATTGCTCAGAGGTCAGGGGCTCATCGCCAATAGGGGTGAGGTGTCCGCTAATCCGGAAGTAAGGTGGTAGACCAGCGGAGAGGTGTAAATCTGAGCCTCCCATTTCTACCAGTTGTTCCATCAGATCTTCAATCATTAGATCCATGGTCTACGATCCTCCAAATGTTGGCTAACGTTGGCGGGCGGGATGATCTCCTGCCTCAAGCGATGCATGATGTAATGACGTTAAGATACCCGCGAATTTTCGCAGACCTGACATAGCTAGTCTTGGAATCGAGGAGTTGTGCAGTAGGGACAGTCGAGCCACTCTGCTTTAAGTTCGGCGCTGCATACTCGACAGGTGAGTGAGGTTTTGCGTTTCGCCTTCAGTTCAGACTCTAAGCCGGTGTCGGTGAAGGTGACCCGTTCCACTTCTTCGAGGGTCGTCGCCCCTTGTCGCACGAGGTTGAGGCTATAGGCCAGTAGGGTTTGCATTCCTTCTTCCACGGCAACTTCCTTAATACGCTCGGTGGGGGCTCCTTGCGTAATCAGGGTTTGCAGATTTTCGGTAATGCGCATAATCTCATAAACCCCGGATCGTCCTTTATAGCCAATGCCGCTGCAGGTTGAGCACAGTTCATTCCGTTCCCGAGCTGCCTGAATTTCGTCCGGCTGGAGGCTGTTAGCCCGATAGAAGGTGAACTCTGAGTCCCGGGCAACGCTTAGACCAAAACGGGCTAGATCTTCTGGCGTGGGCGTATAGGGAATACGGCATTCAAAACAAACGCGGCGCATCAGGCGCTGAGCCAAGACCCCAATGAGGGAGCTAGACACCATGAACGGCTCTACGCCCATTTCATCTAAACGAGCGATCGCACTGGCAGCATCGTTGGTGTGCAGAGTGGTTAATACCAAGTGTCCAGTTAGGGCAGCCTCAATAGCTGTTTTCGCCGTTTCTCGGTCACGGGTCTCACCCACCAGAATCACATCAGGATCTTGACGCAGGAAGGCACGCAGAATGGAAGCAAAGTCCATGCCTTTTTCCCGAATCACCTGCACCTGAGTTAGCCCAGGCAGAGAATATTCAATCGGGTCTTCCGCGGTACTAATGTTAACACCGGGGTCGTTCCGCTCCGCTAGGGCAGAATACAGGGTGGTGGTTTTCCCGGAACCGGTGGGCCCCGTCACCAAGATCAGCCCGAAGGGACGCGCTACCATTTCTTGAACAATATGCAGGCTATCAGGATCCGTAATCAGCTTATCGAGCCCGAGTTGGGTTGAGGAGTTATCGAGAATCCGGGCGCACACCTTTTCCCCGTAGCGGCTGGGCAGCGTATTGACCCGGAAGTCTACTTTCCGTCCATCAAAGATCCGGCGAATCCGTCCATCTTGAGGTAAGCGGCGCTCGGCAATATCTAGGCTGGCGATGATTTTAAACCGGGCGGTGACGGCAGCAATAATCTTCTTCGGCAGCGGATCGAAGGCTTGACGCAACACCCCATCTTTGCGGAAGCGGATACGCAGATGCTCTTCTTGGGGTTCGATGTGAATGTCAGAGACCTCTTCCTGCAGGGCTTTGACCAAGATTTTGTTAACCAAGGCAATGACCGGAGCAGCCTCTGCATCCTGAAGAGCATCGTCTAGGTTGGCTTCGGCATCGCCGAGGTCTTCTTCCAGCTCAAGATATTCAAGCTCTTCTAGATCAGATTTAACGTCAACCTTGGACTCACGCTCGCGCTGCTTGTCTTGCTCAACCTTCTCGTCTAAATATTTGGAGATGATGCGTTGGTAATCTTCATTGGTGATCACCATCCGCTGCAGGGCTAAACCCTGGGGGCGCAGAATCCGATTGAGGTCATCCTGGGCACCAAGATCATCAGGATTCACCATGGCAATGAGGACAGAAGGCGGCTCCTCATCATTTCTTGAGAGCGGGATGAGCTGATAGCGCCGACATACGTCAATGGGAATCAGGTTGTCGATCAACGTCGCGACTTGACTCGTAGAAATTTGGCTGATTTCAGGGTCGAGGGACTCAACGCCGTAGAGAATCTTCAGCTCAAAAAGCTGCTGTTTCTTGTACTGACGAATGAGATCGGGAGGCAGTCGTTTGCCGGTGATCACCTCTAAAACATCAGTCAAAGGCCGTCCAGACTTGCGGCTTTCGACCAACGCCTGCTGCATTTGGTCGGTATCTGCATAGCCAGATTGAACCAGTTTGTTGCTGAAGGGAGAGAAATTATGCTGGACGACTAGGGCACGCCGCGACGAGGAATTAGCCATATCTACTGTCGAAATCTCCTTAGTATGAGTCAGTATTCCCAGAACCCTTCATCAGAGCTTCATAATCGATGGCAGCATTTTAAGGGTGCGGTGGGTGAGACGGATGAGCACCGGCTGAGTTGCTTAGACAAACCCAGGCGCTTGCCAGGTCAGTCTGAAGAAGGAACGGTGGGGGAACGGCTAAGGGGATGGCGATCGCTACGCCAAGCCGTTGAACGATTGTCATGCCTAGATGATAGCCTCTCCCAAAACGGAATGGTGTTCAGGACTAGACAAGCTCAATGCCCCGCTACTCAATGTTGCCCAAATCATAACGTTTACTCGATGAAGATGATCGCAAGCACGGCTTTAAAAGCTCCATGGGCGTGAAGCCTAGGAATGCTCGTGCTGGAGAGCAGCGATGGGGTAGAGTCGGGGGCGATCATGGCGAGGGGAATCTGTACTCCAAGTACCCACAAGCGCCGTGGCTATAGGTACCCTAGAGACAACGGGATGATATGGAGATGCTCAACAACGATGGCGATCGCTTTACCCTTGCCTGACTATTTTGATCCGTCTAAGGTGGGCGCTGTGTGGCCAGTGCCCTACGAGCAACGGGCTGCCCAGGCCGCGGCTTGGTCCCAGTGCTATGACATTCCGCCGTCTAGCCAGGATCATATCCGCATTGCCCTTTTGGCGATTGATGTGCAAAATACATTTTGCCTGCCGCAGTTTGAGCTGTTTGTGGGCGGGCGATCGGGGACAGGAGCGATCGCCGATAATGTGCGGCTTTGTGACTTCATCTATCGTAATCTAGGAGCCATTACCGAAATTATTCCCACCCTCGACACCCACACGGCGCTGCAAATTTTCCATGCGGTATTTTGGGTGAACGAGCAGGGCGAGCATCCACCGGCGATGACCATGATTTCAGCAACGGATGTGGAGCAGGGGCGTTGGCGCGTCAATCCAGCGATCGCTCCCCAGGTTACCCAAGGCGATGTTGAGGCTCTGCAACGCTACGGGCTATATTACGTGCGCCAGCTCTCCCAGGATGGTAAATATCCGCTCACGATTTGGCCCTATCATTCCATGCTGGGGGGCATTGGCCACGCCTTGGTGGCAGCAGTGGAAGAGGCCTGTTTCTTTCATTCCATTGCGCGCCAATGGACAACCCGATTTGAACTCAAGGGCGATCATCCGCTGACGGAAAACTATTCTGTGCTCAAGCCAGAAATTATGCAGGATGATCAACAACAAGCGATCGCTCAAGCCAATCAAGGGTTGATGGATCATCTGCTCTCATTTGATGCGATTTATATTGCTGGGCAGGCTAAGAGCCATTGCGTGGCCTGGACGGTGGATGATTTGCTGACCCGCATTCAAGCCGTTGATCCAGCGATCGCCCAGCGGGTCTATCTTTTAGAAGACTGCATGTCTCCCGTGGTGGTGCCGGGAGTGGTGGACTTTACGGATGCCGCAGAGGAAGCATTCCAGCGATTTGCAGCGGCGGGAATGCATCGCGTACAGTCAACCGATCCAATGCCCATGATGGCTTAGTCCGTTGAGCGATCGCTGATCAGCGCTCATTGAGTAGGTGGAGGATGCGCTAGTAGGGTAGGCAGTGTCTACCCTACCGGCGAGAGCTATACCGTCATCGAACCCACATTTATGAGTAGTGATCAATCACTAATGCTGCTGCAATTGCGAACCCAGTGATACCTAGAGCCATCAGTGGATGTTGCCCTTGGCTAATGGCAAAGGTGGTGACGATGCCTGCGCCTAAACCAGCCGTGACCGCTGCGCTAACCCAATCTTTGCGGGAGTCTTTGTTATACATAGGACTTGCCTTACTGTGTTCCCAATGTGAGTCTTAAAACCGTAGACATAACCGTACCATTCCCTAGCTTTTGAGCAGTACTGAGACTGGGGATCTCGTAACCAAGGTTTAGATTCAATTACGTTTCTTCATAGACTCGCAGGTCAGCGATCGCAGTCCCATCATGAGAAGACTGGGCAGGAGATCAAGGGTTTGGGCCAGGGCAGGAGTGGCTTGCTGGAGGTGGCGGTAGAGCAGGGGCGCATCGCCGCCGGTGAGCGCGATCGCACTGGTGGGATAGTCCTGCTGCCAAGCCTGCACAAAATCTGTCAGCCCGGCTAGCAGGGTGTGGAGCACGCCGCTGTAGATGGCAGCCTCGGTGGTGCTGGCCCAGCGCTCAGGCTGGTGCAGGGCTTGAGCGTCTAACCAGGGCAGAGCAGCGGTTTGCTGGGAGAGCGATCGCAGTTGTAACGACAGCCCCGGTACAATCGCGCCGCCGACCAGGCGACGGTGAGCATCGGCTCCGGTGAAGGTCAGGGCGGTGCCGGCATCAATGACCAGGGCGGGCGATCGCTGCTGGGCAATCAGCCCCCAGAGGGCAATGGCTCGATCGAGTCCGAGGCTGGGATAGAGGCCGCTCAGGGGCACATCTGCCAGGCTCAGGCAGTGAACGGGGGTATACGAATCTTGCCACAGTCGAGTTTGTGTTGGGACAACCGATGCCATGTGCAACAGCGGTGGCGGCCCGTTCCAGAGCGGTTGCTGGAGGCGCAGCAGGCTGCGATCGTCGTCCACCATCAGAAATCCGTCCGGCAAAGCTTGGGCCTGGCAGCGGTGGAGTAACCAGTGGGCGATCGCTTCCCTAGAAAGATGGGGCGTATGCCAAACCAGTGGAGGTTGGGACGGCTCCTCCCACAGCCAGTGCAGGCGGGAGTTACCAATAGCAAGGGCAAAGCAAGGAGAGGGCGGAGTCATCCACCGTTGTACCTCTGTCGTAGGGTGCGGTTAGGCAAAGCACCGCACCGTCCCATGGAGCTTGGATGCGTTACGCTGTCGCTAACGCATCCTGCCTGTCCATAGCGTTTTCTACTCATAGCGTCATCGAACTTCGGTGAGGATTAGCTAGAGCGTCCCAGATCTTGCGATCGCTGGTGGGCAGCCTGCACCGCTTTGATCAGAGCCGATCGCACCCCCGCCTGTTCGAGTTGAGCAATGCCAGCAATGGTTGTACCGCCGGGACTGGTCACCCGATCTTTCAGTTCTGCTGGATGTAAACCCGTGGTTTGCAGCAACTCGGCCGTACCGCGTAGCGTTTGCAGGGCAAGCTGGGTGGCGGTGGCCCGGGGTAGGCCAACGGCCACACCGCCATCAATCAGCGCTTCTATGATCACCGCTACATACCCTGGCCCCGACCCAGACAGCCCCGTCACGGCATCCATCAACGATTCGGGCACATCCACCACCTCACCCACGGCTTGAAAAATTTGGTGGGCCTGATCACGATGGGCAGATGTGGTGTGCTGCCCTAGGGCGATCGCCGTGATGCCAGCGCCTACCGTTGCAGGAGTATTGGGCATAGCCCGAATCACCGGCTGTCCTGGAAAAGCGGCTTCTAGACGCTGTAGGGGTACTCCTGCCAGGATCGATAGCACAACCTGATCGGGATGACAGGGCGTTAGGTCAGCAGCTACGGCGGTAAAAACTTGAGGCTTAATAGCCAATAAAACCTGGGATGCTTGGTCTATAACCTGCTGGTTGTCGGCGCAAGCTGCAATGTGATAGGTCTTCTCCATCATCTCTCGGCGCTGCGGAGAGGGATCGCTCACCACAATGTCGTCAGGGTGATAGGTACCCTGCTCAATTAGGCGAGACAGGAGCGCCTCCCCCATAACTCCGCCACCAATAACCCCAAGTTTGCTAGACACGAACGAAACTTCCTTTGTCATAACCCCAAAAATTATAAGGCACCATGAGATCCTCACGGTGCCTTTCTAGAGGCTGGCTAAGGGGTGAGAGATGGGAGACTTTCCCCCCAACTCTCAACGATCTTAATTGGATGACGGATGGTAAACAATCAACGGCATTATGCCATGCGAGTTTGTGCTTCCGTGGCCCAAGCTGGGGTTGGAGCCGTGGGGCGAGCAACTGGACGAGCCTGGGGCTGAGCTCCCGTTAGGTCGCCAAGGTTGCCGGCCTGGGTGCTAACCTGCACACAGTTCGGTGTGAACAGGAAGATGCTTTCACCAATCCGCTCTTGATGACCGTCAATGGCATAGGTGCCGCCAGCGACGAAGTCAACGGCTCGCTGAGCTTGGTCTGGATCCATGATGGTTAGGTTAAGAACCACCGACTTGCGTTCCCGCAGGGCGCGAATGACTTGAGGCATTTCCTCAAAGGTGCGAGGCTCCATGACCACCACCTCAGACATTCCGTTCGCAGCGCCAGGCATACCAATCACATTGTTCATAGCAGAGTTCATAGTGGAACTTGTTCCTATCTCACCAGATGAAATGATTGACCGTTCACGCAGGCGACGGCGACGCGGAGAGTCCTCTGCAACCGTCTCCTTATTTTCTTGCTGGTAAAGATTTTGGTACTCTTCACCGCTATCCATTTCTTCGTACTCGTACTCGTAGTCTCCGGGGTCATTCAGACCAACAAAGTCTCGTAGCTTAGTGAATATGCTGTTCACTGTTTACGCTCCATCGCAATCTAAGATCAACTAAGAAAACTTATGCCCAGCCCTACGTCAAACTATACCTTTACGTGCGAAAGCTATCGATTGAACGTGAGAGACGCTTCTGCGAAAGAAACTGGGATCAGAGCTTTATAAATGGTTTATATGGAACTCATCCCTGCCAGCCAGAGCACCCTGCCCATCGCCTCTTGGATTTGCGTCATCAGTATACATTACTTTTGTAAAGGCAAAACCGTAAAACGACAAGTTTAAAACTTCAAGCTTTGGGCACTGAATGGAGGCGGCTTTTGAGACCATTGCCCTGAATTTGACCCCAATACTTTAGGGCGTGAGACTCATGGTTCATGGGGCATCCCATGGAGCGATCGCCCTATGAGACTGAGACAAGAAAGGCAGGCAATAACTATCTTTAACGTGGATTGATTAAAAGAAGTTGAACATGGTCTAATCAACAACTTTTGCTCTATCCCAACGCCAAACCTAGCATGGTTAGGGACAGGCCCCAAGGTGCCTCATACCGTCTTGACGTAATCCACCGCCACTGGCCTTCATCAAGCCGATGGCAGTCCCAGGGTTTAATCGCTCTTGAACATCCCTAGCCATTGATCCGAACAAACCACGATTCAAGAATTTGAGGTGATTGTCCGGCGGATTTCCTAGTGGTGTTTCGCGTCCTAATCCTAAACGATTTATGCGTTATTGGGCAGTAGGGATAGACCCTATCATCCAGAAAAGCGATCGCTCACCCCTGCCAAACAGGCTAGACATCCGCCCATACCAAGTTACAAGGGTATTTCACAGACTCAGGACAAGATGAAAACAGGAGAGAACCTAACTTGGAATCCATTCCTTGCGCCGATCTCAGGGGATAGAACAACGCTTGGACTAGATTGATACCTAGCCATTACGCCAAGTCTAGGGGGCGATTTCAGTTTTGTCCAGCTTTTAACGCTATCGATAGATATCTTTAGGATTGAGGCGATGAGGATTGAGGCGATCGCGCTTCACCTCCCCCAATCACCCAAACTGCCGATGGTAGTCTTAGGGGCGATCGCCAAACAACACGCGGCCGAGGCGAATGACCGTGCTTCCAGCTTGAATAGCTAGGGGATAGTCGTCAGACATGCCCATAGAAAGATGGTGGAAGGCAAGGTTGCGATACCCCGCCTGCTGCACCGTTTGAAAAAACTGCTGGGCGTCTTGAAATACGGCCAATGTTTCTGCCTCAGAAAGCCCCAAAGGCGGAATGGTCATCATGCCAGCGATCGCCAAGTGAGACAGTTGATCTAGAGCCGGAAGGTCGGACTGGAGCTCTAAAGGATCCCAGCCATACTTGTTGGGATCCGGACGAAATTTCACCTGCAGTAGCACCGTAGGACGGAGCGATCGCTCTTCGGCCAGGCGATTCAGCCGGGTCGCTAGCTTGAGGCTATCCAGGGAGTGAATCCAGTGAAAGTGCTCAAGGGCCTTGAGGGCCTTATTGGTTTGTAAGTGCCCTAACAAATGCCAGGTGATGTCTGGTAAGTCGGCGAGCTGGGCCTGTTTTTCCTCAGCTTCTTGCACCCGGTTTTCCCCAAAATCTCGCACCCCAGCCGCATAGGCCGCGCGAATCATTTCGACCGGCTTTTGCTTGGTCACAGCCACGAGACGCACATGGGGGGGAAGGGTTTGGCGAAGCTGGGCTATGCGATCGGGTAGAGAGCCGCTCAAGGACAACCGAGTCATAGATTCACTAGATTCACTATTGGAACGTCTGCTTATGGATTTTTTGGAGCAGTTGATAGTCTTTCAAGGCTCCTTCCCGTCGAAGGCTGCGCAGACGATTTTCAACCAGAATACGGGCATCGCTACGCCCAATGGGATCAAACTGCAAGCCGCCGGCTGCCGTTTTGACCACAAAAAACAGGCGCTGGGCGTATAGCGTAGCAAAGAGCTCTTGGCTGCTGTCAACTAGGCACACTCTAAACAGCAGTCCAAAGGTTGGATGATTAAGATAGGTTTCAGTGCTCATTCAAGTTTAGGTTGACTAGCAATTGGGTCGCCATGAATCACGACGGTGGAGATAGAGTCTGAAGGCACGATCAGCAATGACCGCTGTGGGATGAATGGGCACGGTAGAGACGGGGGCTAGACCGGCGATAGATGAACGCTAGGATGACATCATCCGTTAGTTGAGTCAGCGTATCTCGACCTAGTCAAGGATCGAAGACAGCAATGTTGGTAGATCGTTCGGTAGACTCTAGGGAAAGCGATCGCATGGGTAGCTTAGAGCTATAGTACAGTCGTCGGCCACGATCGCTCATTGAGGGTCTGATGAGCCGTCTTTCTCTAAGAGCTAAAGACTAGATCGAAACCTAGATGGATGACCATCCCACCTAAACATCTCCCGAAGGATATGGGTTGGTAGCCCCCGAGGGGGCATGGAGGGACTCCTGGGGCAGGTCTCCACTCCAAAGAGCGGTGGCGATCGCATAGTCGCCATCATGGCTTAGGCTAAGCTGCCAACTACCTTGAAGCCAAGGTTGGGTTTGGGGGGTTGGCGTCAGCATAACAGCCGGTGCTCCGCTCTGCTGGAGGCCAATGCTAATGTCAGTGTATCGAACTCCGCGCCATCCGGTACCAAGAGCCTTAACAACCGCTTCTTTGGCTGCCCAGCGCCCCGCCAAGAAGCCGATGGCATTCTCCGAAGGATGCCGCTCAGCGCAGCGACGGTGAAATTCCTCTTGTTCGGCGATGGTATACACGCGTTGAAGGAAGCGATCGCCGAAGCGCTCAAACAGTGATCTGACGCGAGAGATGAGAACGATATCCGTGCCAATCCGAATGTGCAAGTGGAACCTTTTGACCTGCCAGTATCATCACTGTACGGGAAAATGGCCCAGGAATTTCACTCTCTGGATGACCCTCGTAGAATAGGCTCAGGGGGCGATCGCCACTGATGTAGCGTCCCAGCTATCTCCCAGTGATCGTCCGCCTATCATCCCATTGTTGTTGCTGTACACCTGCGTCCATGCCTTACACCACTCAAGACCTCATCGAGATTCTCGATCAAGAGCTGCGAGCGCATTGGAAAGGAGAGCGGCTCCTGCTGTCGTCGGAGAAACGGCTGGATAACCCCGTTGTGGCCAAGGCGATCGGGGCAGGACAGTTGAGCAAAGTGTTTGGCTACCGAGACTTCCAAGGACAAATTCATCAATACCAGCTTGAACATCAGGTGTCTGGGCTAATCTGGCGCACCCATCAGTTCCGTGACCAAAGCTTGCGATCGCCGGAACTCCATAGCCAGCTCATCGCCATTCCAGACGATAAGCAGATTCTGATTGAGGCAACGGCGGCGGTGCTGCAGTTTTGGCAACGGGTGACCCAGGGCATGTCATTTTGGTTGGCCGGCCATGATCCCCAGCCAGCAACGCCCGACCAAGTGGAGCAATGGATTCACCAAACCGAATGGGCAGAACTGGAAGCAGCTCGCACCGAGGTCTATCTCAACCTCTGTTGGGGCAACCCTCGGGAATGCCATTACCAATGGTCACAGCCAGACTCGGGATGTATACGAGTCATTGCAGCGATCGCGCAACCGGGCTTGATCAAGGTATAGTGAAAGGCTGCAGGCGATCGCCTGTCTACGTTTTATGTCTTGAAGGAGACGATGCAATGCCACAAGCCGTGGGGGTCATTGAAGCGTTGGGGTTTCCAGCAACCTTAGCAGCGGCCGACGCCATGCTCAAGGCAGGGCGCGTGACCTTGGTGTATTTTGATAAGGCAGAGCGGGGAAACTTCTACATTGCCATTCGTGGCAGCGTTTCGGAGGTAGCCTCTGCCATGGCAGCCGGGCTAGAAGCGGGAGAAGCTTGCTTCGGGGGCAAAATTATGACCCACTACACCGTGCCGAATCCGCCGGAAAACATTGTGTCAGTCTTGCCCATCCACTACACCGATCAAGTCGAAGCCTTCCGAGTCTATTAAGCCCTTGGCATAGGCATAAATAAAACTATACACAGCGCTTATAAATTGTTATCGTTCAACCGATTATCTGGTCAACAAGTCCCGGGTTTTTGGGGACGTAGGCCCGTAGAATTGAGTTGAGTCTATACAAACTATTCGCGCCGTCGGTGGGGATAGAAGCAGGCCCACCAGCATTGTTTATCGATGGTTAGGAGAGCATACATGTCATTGTCTGCGGTTGGATCAATTGAGACGAAGGGATTTCCCGCAGTGCTGGCGGCAGCGGATGCGATGGTGAAAGCTGGGCGTGTCACCTTGGTGGGCTATATCCGGGTGGGAAGTGCCCGGTTTACCGTGAATATTCGTGGAGATGTGTCGGAAGTCAAGGCGGCGATGGAGGCCGGCATTGCTGCCGTCGAAACCGTCTACGGGGGCGCTCTAGAATCTTGGGTGATTATCCCCCGCCCCCACGAAAACGTGGAGTGCGTGCTGCCGATCGCCTACGGTGATGACGTTGCCGAATTCCGGGATGCTGTGGAACAACCGCGCATTCTAGGGTCTTCGTTTAATCGCTAGGTATTACACCGCTAATCTTTAGTCAGATCACGGGAGAGGCAGCGATCGCCCAGCATCACCCGCGATCCATTGGCAAAGTCCCAACCCGACTGAGGCTTCTTCCCAGCGGGCTGTACTTGATACAGCAATAACCAACCGGCTCCCGTCTGCACGATGGGGCCGGTTTTTTTGAGGATGGCAACAATATCGCCGAGTTGGCTAGTTTGGCTGGCAGCAGCAATATCTAACGAGGCGAGTTGGGACGGTAGGCCAGCGAACTCATCCGGCATGTCGTCACTAGGCAGCGGGATAGGAATGGTACGCAGGATTTTGAGGGGCTGATCCCGAAACTCGGTGACGCAGTTGGGAAAGAAGCCACGGATCTGGTTATGAAGGGCGATCGCACTCTTAGACCAGTCTAGGTCGTAGTCAGTTTTTTGAATTAGCGGTGCATAGGTGGCTTGGTCATCATCCTGGGCGATCGCCTCCAGAGTACCGGCATCTAGCCCCAGTAGCGTCTCGATCAGCAGATCAGCCGTTAGGTGGGACAGGCGATCGCCCACCGTCGCCGCCGTATCCCACCAATGAATGGGCGTGGTAGCTTTCAGCAACATAGCGCCCGTATCCATCCCCACATCCATCTGCATGGTGGTGATGCCAGTTTTCACCTCTCCCTGCACCAAACTCCACTGGATAGGTGCAGCCCCTCGGTAGTGGGGCAGGAGGGAACCATGCCCATTGATGCATCCCAGTCGCGGCATGGCTAGGATCTGCGGCGATAGCAGTTGCCCATAGGCCACCACTACAAAAGCATCGGCGTTGAGAGCCGCTAGCTCACCTAGGGTTTGGGGATCTTTTTTGAGGCGGCGGGGTTGCCAAACCGGAAGCTGATGCTCCACCGCCAAGGCTTTGACGGCAGAGGGAGAGAGGCTCTTGCCGCGCCCTCGACGCTTATCAGGCTGGGTGACAACGCCACAAACTTGCAGGTCGGGATGCTGCAGGAGGCGCGCTAGGCTAGGCACGGCAAAGTCAGGCGTACCAAAAAACACGATCTTCATGGGCGGGGATCAATGGTGATTTCAACGCGGCGGTTGCGCTGCTGGGCAGACAGATCCGTGGACAGGATCAGCGGACGAGTCGAACCATAGCCGATCGCCACCAGGCGATAGCTAGGGCCGAGCTGGGGCGCTAAGACATCACGAATCTGTTGCGATCGCGCAAAGGATAGCGGCAGACCGTCCGTGCTGTCTGGGGTAGGAGCGGTGTGAACGCCGATACGGATCGTAGCCGTGGGATAGGTTTGCAGCTCCGTGGCAATATCATCGAGCAACGTTTCGGCCCCATCGACCAATCGTGCGTCATTGGTCTGAAATAGAGCATCGCTCGGGAGAGTAACCCGCAGGGTGTCTGGAGAGAGGCTAGGGGTAGATGTCGTGGTGATCGGAGCAGCCTCTGTCTCTGAAGCCCTTGCCGGAGGATCAGCCGGCTGTTCGGCCGGCCCGTCTACATCAGCCGTCTCATCTAAACCAGCCGTTTCATCCGACGAAGACTCAGCACTAGCAGGATCTAAACGACGTTCGAGGCGGCGCAGTCGCTCTTCCACGGGCCCCGAGCGGGGGGCTCCATCAAGCTGGACTTCCAAGTCTTGGAGGCGATCGCCTAAGGCCTCCACCTCGGTTTGCAATTCAGCCACGGTTGTAGCGACCGCTTCCCGTTCTTCCTCATCAAGCGGCAGAGGCTCTTCCAAGGTCTCCGTCTCTCCCGAGTCAGGCTCTGCATCCGATACATTGACATCTGATGGAGCAGGAAGGGACTCCAGCCGGGGGATCGCAGGTGGCAACGTGGATTCTGGCTCAACAGGGGCATACCATTCTCCACTGCGCCATGCAGACACTTGGCGAAACAGAACCTCTAACATGGGCCGATCAGGAACGGTGCCGGGTCGCCACAGCGCAACGCCAATACCTACCAAAACAGCTAGGCTTCCCCCAACTCCCAACAGTAATAGGCGAAAGATTAAAACCAACAAGCCATACAGCAGACCGGGCGATCGCTCTGGAGGTGGTTGAGGGGGAGGAGAGTCATGGGGAGGCTGAGACGAGGGCACCATAGTTGAACCAGTAAAACAATTAAAACGAAGAGCAAACGAAGAGTGGGACATCCCAGAACTGCTGGCCACAGACAGAATCTAACGATTGATGTCTATGTAACGCTGCATACGTTAAGTCTATTAAAGAGTTTCAGCGTTTTCCATGGCAGTTCCCTCTTCCCTTGCTATACCTGTAATTAGGAGCATATCAACCTGTATGGCGTTGCCATACATCAGAGCTTAGGCGGCTGCTACTGTGAGGCGGCTGAGTCCTAGGCAAAGAGCTACAGATCTGTGCATCTGGCTATGGTAGCCAAGACGCTTGGGTAGTGCGAATACTGCGCAGGTACAAATCCTTCAGGGTTGTGCCACCCCCTGCGGTACAACCATCAAGCCTACCGGTTTTCATGGCTATCGAGCCTATCCATAGCTATGTCTATCCCATAGTACCGTGATGGCTATTTCCACCGGAAACAGTCTCACCGGAGTGGGAATAGTTTGAGGTAGATAGTGTGCCACCGGCGATGACGGGAAAGCGATCCCCGTCATCGCTCTGGAGAGCGGAGGCAAAACCCTATGCTTTGCCAAGAGAAGCATCTTGGCTTCCCTACCGCCATCGCCTAAATACGCTTCATTTTTTGCTAACCCCATGTCAGCACGACGCCTGCTGATGGTACTGCCCATGACCGAACCTTCCACCCGCCTAGACCCCTTGAATAGCCCGTACCCAGTCCCCTGGACCTGGGTGATGACCATGGTCACGGAGAATCCTGCGCAGCGATCGCCCATTTTGCGTTACTACCGCAGTCCTTCCTTGGTCTCTCCTGATGGCTGCTACGCTGCCTATAGTCGCATTCAGCTCCGCATCCAGCCTGATCCCACGCAGACCCAAGTGGCTAGCGTGCTGTTTCTAGAAAACCTGAAAACCGGTGCTCTGCAGGTGATTACCGCCTCATCGCCCCTAGCCGACAATCCCTTTGTTTCGGGAGACGAAGCCGAACATCCTGGCAGCATCGCCATGATTATTCCCATTGCTTGGTCGAAGGCGGGCGATCGCATCCTGGCTCGGGAATTTGAATCGCTCTTTGGTACCGGTTTAGCGTCCGACTATGCCGTCGTCTGGGATCAGCACCAGAGCCAAGCCCACACCATTGCCCCCACCCCGGTGAACTATAGCAACGCTATTTTGCTGGGATGGAGCCAGTCTGATCCCGACCGGGTGCTTTTCCGGGCCGGCCATATGGGCGAAGAGCAGTGGCCGGTGTGGGCCGTGAATCTCCATGGGCAAACGGTGGAGGCCGACGTGGGCGATCGCCCTGTGGTCTTTGGAGAGCTAGTCAATAATATCTGGACAGGGCCCCAGGCCTATCGTTAGCCAGAGGAGCCGTCACTCAAAAACCACACCATTAGACGCTCTATATAAAACCGCCCCTTGACTCGTTTTAGATCCAAGGGGCGGTCTTGCGTCACACTCGCGGGACAACTATAGGGTGAGGGATTCGGGATTGGTTTCAATCAACTGGGCCAAATCCCGCAGGAAGGCGGCGGCATCCGCACCGTAGATGATGCGGTGGTCGCAGGTGAGATTGACCTGCATTTGATTGCGCACCCCCATCATGCCGTCAGCCGTGGCCACCACTTGGGGGCGAGAGGCTCCAATGGCTAGAATTGAACCTTGACCCGGCGGCAAAATGGCATCGAAGCGATCGACGCCAAACATGCCTAGATTAGACAGGGTAAAGCTACCGGTGGAATATTCGTCGGGCTGAAGCTGCTTCAGGCGCGATCGCTCCACCAAATCTCGCCAGGTGCGCGATAGAGAATAGAGATCTACTTGATCAGCCTGACGCAGGACAGGGGTAATCAAACCACCGCCCTCCATGGCCACTGCCACCGCTACATTAATCTCCGAGCGATAGCTGGTGCCCTGTTCGGTATAGAAAGCATTCACCAAGGGATGGCGCTGCAGCGTTACCGCCACGGCCTTCGCCAACAGAGCGGTCATGGTGACGCCTTTTGACTTCACCTTTTTATAAAGGGCATCGAGGGCATCGGTGGTGATGGTGTAACCAACCCGGAACGTGGGCACTTGGAGGCTCGTCATCATGTTGCGCACCACCGCTTGCTGCAGGGTGTTGAACTTGGCGACTTCCCCAAGGGGCGCAGCAACGGGAGCGGGCACGATCGGCGCAGGGGCTGCCACCGCTGGCTTCGGTGCAATAGCGGTGGGCTGGGGAGTGGGAGCTTTACCCGCAGCCGCTTCTATATCTGCGGCAATAATGCGGCCGTGGGGGCCACTACCCTGGAGGGTGTTGAGATCAACCTTGAACTCCTTGGCAAGCTTGCGAGCCCGGGGGGAAACCACCAAGCGGCCAGACTTAACGGCTCCATTTTGGGAGGTTGTGGGAGAGGCGATCGCTGGAGCTGCTGCAGGCGCAGGGGCTGGAGAAGCTGCCGGTGCTGCTGTTCCTGCCTGAATGGCGCTGGCCTGCTGCTGGGCTAGTTCAATCTCTGCCTCGGTTTCTGCCACCAAGGCAATGGGAGCCCCCACGGGCGCAACTTCATCAGCCGGGACAATGATGCTGGCCAGATACCCTTCATAGAAGGTCTCTACATCCATGTCGGCCTTATCGGATTCCACAACAACGACGGTTTCACCCTTCTCTACCTTGTCTCCCGGTGATTTGACCCAAGACACAATTTTGCCTTCGGTCATCGTGGAGCTGAGAGCGGGCATGAATACTTCATGAATCATGGGGTAGCGTCTGACTCGATCAACAACAGCACTGCGAAGTTCTCGCAAACCAGCAGGGTAGCACCCATGAACGCAGCAGAGGTGTTCTTAGACGCCCTCGCCAATTCACGGTCGCGATCCTAGATTGTAGCTTGAAACCGCTTCATTACGGAACATCAATGGGGGACTGGAGACCGGTTCATCGTTCCCCAAATCTGGCCCTGGAGGGATGAATCATGCCCCCAGATAGGTCACCCAGTAAAGCTTTAGGGGCGATCGCTTGCCCGCAATCAGGGTGCAGCGATCGCCCCATAGGTCAACGAAGGATGAGGTTAGAGATCGCCACGGATATCTTCCACCACTCCATCCCGCATGAGGATTTCCACCTGCATTTTGCGGATCAGGTTATCGCCCTTCTCAATACGGAAGAAGCTCTCAATTTGCCCTTGACCCACTTCTTGCTCCATTTCTAGGAGCTGCACCTGTTGAAGCTGCTGTAGAGTTTGGTTTTTCTTCTCTAGCAACTCGCTTTTCTTTTGGTTGACTTGGGTTTGAATGCTGCCAATTTGTTGGCTCACGGCGGGGTCATCCGATGACCCACTTTGTTTCTGAACCTCTGTCACCATCCGCTGTCCTTGGGCCTCAAGCTGCTGAAGCTGACCATCCAGTTGGTTGATTTGGGTTTGCAACTGTTGTTGAACCTCTTCTTTCCAACGGGGAGTCACAACAACTTTGATGTTGATCAGCCGTTTCAGTAATAGGTGTGATTGTGAAGCTTCCATGGGCAACTGCGTAGAAATCTTGGGAGTAACATGAGTTGTAAGACGGATGCACCGACCCTAGCACGGCCACTCACGAATACCGGTAGCTGCCGCGCTGGATGACAGCCCGGTAAGGTCTGTCGTCAGACTGCGTCACGGTAGCGTGATGCCGCATTGATATAGAGCGTTATGACATCGATCGCAGCCTGATGACGCAATTCAGCCTTCATGTCAGGGCCAATAGCTTTAGGATCATCTGTTGGGCGATCGCACCATGCCTAGAACGATCGATGAAGGTGGGCTAAACGTCCCGTTGATCATACCGCGATCGCGTCCCTAAAATGGCCGACAATTGCCGCCTGGATGATTTCGACGCAATCTGACGGAATTGGTTGCCTGGGTCTCAAATCGGCTGGCTAATGTTCAAACATCTCGTCGATCAGCGACCGATAGCGATCGTAGACAACAGGGCGACGAATCTTCAGGGTTTGAGTCATCATGCCGTTGTCCATAGAAAACGGCTCCAGAATCAGCCGGAAGGGGCCAATGCGATCGTTGGCTTGGTAATTTGACCGATCTTGCACATGGTGGGTTAATTCTTGGCGATACAGGCTTTGAATCATCCCATCCTCCATAGACAGGGGCGATCGCCCTGGTTGGGGGTCGGGTTTGTCTAGGCTGACGCCTTCAGGTACCTGAAGGGTTTTACCCTGCTGATTGGCCCAAAGTTCTAAGGCATTTAAGTTGGGCACAATCAGAGCCCCCAGGGAGCGCTGATCTTGGCCCACCAGCATAATCTGGTCAACATAGGGACTGCGCACACAGGCATCTTCAATGGGCTGGGGTTCTACATTCTCGCCATTGGTGAGGACAATGGTGTCCTTAGCGCGTCCGGTCAACACCAAATGTCCGCCTGCCGTGAGATGTCCCAGATCGCCGGTGTCAAACCAGCCGTCGGCATCGATGGCCTTGGCCGTTGCTTCAGGATTTTGATAATAGCCCGTCATGACCTGAGGGCCACGGGCTAGCACGAGGCCGCGATCGCCCACCGGCAGAGGTTGACGGGTTTCGAGATGGACGATGCGAATTTCGGTACCGGGAACCGGCTGCCCGGCAGATCCTCGCAGATTGTTCCAAGGGCGACGTGCCGTGAGCACTGGCGCAGTTTCGGTAAGCCCATAGCCCACAAGCACCTCCACACCAATCACTTCAAAGAAGGTATCCAAATGTTTTGCCAAGGAACCGCCGCCGCTAATCACCTGCTTAATGTTGCCGCCGGTTGCGCCACGGATTTTGCTGTAGACCAAGCGATGGCCTAGACGATGCAGGGGCCAGCGGGCGATCGCTTCCAGTCCTGCCAGCATCCGTTCGAGGGTTGAAGGGTGCAGGTGCTCCAGATTCAAACCGCTGTAGGTGCGTTTAGCCGTGATGTAGCGATGGCTGTTGGTGAGGAACGTGTTGACCAGCTTTTGGCGAGAGGCCGGCTGTTCGCGCAGTTGCCGCTGGATGCCTTCATAGATAGACTCCCAAAGCCGAGGCACACCCACCATAAAATGGGGTTGAAAGGTTTTCAGGTCTTCTTTCACGTGGCGCAGGCTGGTATAGACCTGGGTGCAGCCTTGGGAAAGCAGAAAATATTCACAGGAGCGCTCGTAGGCGTGCCAGGTGGGCAAAATGCTGAGCACGCGATCGCCCGCCTTGGGCTGCACCACAACACCCAGGGTGGTGACCTGATGTAGCAGATTGGCATGGGTGAGCATGACGCCCTTGGGATGTCCGGTGGTGCCGGAAGTGTAGAGCAGGGTGGCCAGGTCGCTGGGGTCGAGGGGCACGGGCTGCAGCGATCGCCCCTCCCCTTGCTCCAGCAGGCTAGAAAAATTGAAGACCGGGTAGCCCAAATCCTCGGTGGGCACCGGCTCATCGCTCAGCCACATCACCCGCTGGATCGGCAGCTCTGCCAAACCTGCCTTAAGCTTTAGAAACGTGGCCTGATCCTCCACGATCAGACTCGTGCTCCCACTGTTTTTAAGAATGAACCATAGTTCTTCCACCGCTGCCTGGGCACCGCGCACCACGCCCACAGCTCCCGCAGCCATAATGCCCTGATCGGCAATCAGCCAACGAGGACTGTTGTCGGCAATCAAGCCCACCCGATCGCCCTTGCAGATTCCCAAATGCTGCAGCGCCGCGCCGCAGAGTTGGATCCGTTCATGGAGCTGGCTATAGGTGATACGCACCTCGGGCTTACTGTGAGGTGCATGGAGGGCCACCTGCTGGGCCACATCTGGACGCTGGGCCGCGATCGCCCAAATCTCGGGAAGCGATCGCACGGCGCGATAGTCAATCATGGGAGCCAAACGCTGTTGGTCATCCGCCGTTAAACCATAGTGAGCTGCGGGGGTTTGAGCCACAATCCGTCTCCTACAATGCTGGGTCTAGCGTACTGCGGAATGCTGCTAGATTGACATAGCGGTAGACAGAATATCTACTGGCTACGCCCGTCATAATAAGAACAGTGGCCCACGCGCCCTAGATCTAAACCCTAGTCACCAAGGACAGTAAAACGATGCCCCGAGCAATTTGGAATGGAGTTGTGATTGCTGAGAGCGATCGCTGTGAAGTTGTTGAAGGCAACCAGTACTTTCCGCCTGATGCTTTGCAGATGGAGTATTTCACCCCCAGCGAAACCCACACGACCTGCGGCTGGAAAGGCGTTGCTAGCTATTACACCCTGGACGTGAATGGCAAAACCAATAAAGATGCAGCCTGGTATTATCCGGAGCCCAAGACGGCGGCTCAGAATATTAAAAGCTATGTTGCCTTTTGGCGCGGGGTCACCGTTGAAGCTTAGGGCAGCAGCCTCCGTCAGACTCAAGGGTCTACGTTGGCAACCTACGCTGGAAACGACGGTTGCACCATCAGCCTCCATCCTGCAACCCTACCCAAGCGATCGCCGTCTACAAAATTGCGTCAGATTTACCCAAATTGGCGCGTAACACCCTACCATTGGAAGGCCGCACGTTACCCATCAGCGCGGTTGTGCTAGATCCCTGCCTACGGAGTCAACCTCTGGAGAATGTAGCCTAGCATTATGTTCATCAAGAACATGTTTGAGGGCAGACTAGGGGAATGTCTGGGCGACCTTCCATGGGGGTAGCCTTGGCGATCGCAACGGTGACCTACCGGTCGGTTAGAAAATACACTGGGTTACCCTAGGGGTTTTCTGCCCGTCTTCTCTAAAAGTCATCCTCGGTTTTGATACAATTCTGCTGAATGTTTTCGCGAGGGTAATGCAAGTACACCATCCTCCTGCCAAGCCGGTGCCTATGATTTTGGATATCCTGCCAGATATGCCAGTTGCGGATGGAGTCTGTCCGCGTCGGGCCCGTTTGCAGATTGACTTGATTCTATTGGCGATTGAAGCGCTCGACCTCAGTGGTTCAGAAGCCATCCTCAAGGCCGCCAAAGAGCTAGAACTGCAAAGCATTATTAAAAATCGGGTCATGCTCTGGCGGCTGCGGAGCACCAATCCGTTTCGTCGCAATAGCCAACGTCGTCCTCTCACCCTGGCAGAGGGCAAAGCCTTGGTGCTGATTGCCTGTAGCCTGGCCCGTCGATTAACCGTGCTGATTCGTCAACTGTTGCTTGCCCATCAACAGCTTCAGGAAAAGCAACTGTCGCCCGATCATCACTTCCGGTTGGCAGAATATTTGGAGCGCTTTCGGGCCCATTTCCGCTCGCGGATGAATCCAAAACGGGCTGGCGTCATGGCCTACGATACGGATGAAAAGCTGAATGAACTGGCTCTCCTATTACTCGGTCAGCTCCTATTTTGCACCGGTACATCAGGAACTCAGCGCCTTTGGAGTAGTGTGTTTGACGGGGAAGTGGCATGAGTATTCAGCGGCTGTATAGCTTACCAAATTGCACCCTCACCCTCGATGGTTGGGGAGAAGAGGTGGGCTTGGGGAATGGCGACTCAGCCGGACGCCCCCTGTTGTCTATTTTGACGAGCTTTGAATGTCGGTTTAATGGTCACGATCGCTCCATCAAAGGCGGGCGTGAGTTTTTCGAGCAGCTCATCGCCACCGCCAGCGCCTACGCCCAGCAATTTTTGAGCGGTGTACCCTACAGCCGTGAGCGAGGCGATCGCGCCAAACCCGTCGTCATCGAACAAGTCTCGTCCAATTTTCATCGCCTGACCATCTACCCCCAAGCGTTGACGGATGATCCGGCCCGCACCCAGTCAGAGTCCATCAGTTTTGACTTAATGACGGTGCAGTTGTTTGACTTAGTAGAAGCTATCGATCAGTTTTATGCCGATAGCCAAACGATTCCAGGGCTAACGCTCAGCCTGACGCCAGTGCGCAAGCGTCAAACCACTCCCAAACAGCCTTTGGCCAAACGAGCGTTACCAGCAGCTTTGGGCGTGGCCGGCTTAGCAACCGCCGCGATCGCCTTCTTCTTTGTGCCGGTACCCGAGTTTCGCCCATCGGAGGAATCGCCTTCAGAAGCGGTCACCGATGTGCAAGCCAACTCGACGGATACGGTGGCCAGCGGTGACAATCCCCCCAGCGAAGCCTCCTCCGAAGAAGCAGAATCCCTGGATGCAGGCAGTGACCTAGATGCCGCAAGCGATGAAGCAACCGAGGTGCTGTTTAGCGATGCGCCGCTGATTGTCGAGCCAGATGTAGTTGATCAATTAATGGTGCAGCTTCAGGAAAATCTGTTTGATAGCTGGACTCAGGAGCATAGCTTTGAAGATGCGCTGGTCTACCGAGTGGCGGTGGCTGAGAATGGCGATGTCTTGGGCTTTAAATATGTCAACGATGCCGCCCTAGTCCGGGTCGATGAAACACCCCTGCCCGATCTGCAATACACCTTGCTGGATCCAGAGGCAGCACAACAGGAGCCCGTGGCCCAATATCGAGTGGTCTTTACGCCCGCTGGAGCCGTAGAAGTCAGCCCATGGCACGGCCGCTTGCCGGAGGCATCGGCAGAGCAAGAGCCCGTAGAATTGGGGACTGAAATCACGGATCCTGCCCAGCTCGCCAACCTCAATTGGGACTTATACGACCTGATCCTGGATGGGTTGGAGGATGCCGATCGGCGATCGCTCTCTACAGACATCAGCTATCGGGTCAACATGACCCCCGATGGCGTAGTCGTTGATTATGAACCTCTGGATGATGCAGCATCAGAGTTTCTGAGCAAAACACCCTTGCCCACCCTCAGCGCAGCAGCGACGGACAGCGATCGCCAAGACGATCAAGGACAGTTTTTGGTGGTCATTACTCAAGATGGTGTGCTCCAGGTGAGCCCGTGGCAAGGGTTCTAGTGCTCCTTGGCTCCTGAATCTTTGCCTCTGAGCTTTGCTTCGCCAGCCTAGACCGAACTAGTTGCGATCGCATTGCGTAGCACCATAAAGCCGCTCAACACCACCGTCGGGTAGATAGCGCGTGCAGCTCACCCCATCTCCTGCTAATAGCCGAAGTCGATGGAAGACGTAGTTCGTGGCTAGACCACTGAGCAAAATCGCCATGGAAAACAGGGCTAAGAGCTGGAGGAATTGCATAGCCCAGTGGGGCTGATGGTGAGACGGGGTTTCTGTCATAGCAGCGGGATCACTATCAAATCGACGAAGGGTTAGGTTGTGGGGATCGAGACACAGGGCAACCGCGTCTCTAACTCCCAAACCATAGCACTCCGATTGGCTTGCTTCAATGCACCACCAGAAGAGGCGTGGGCTTCAGCTCTGCTCAGCCCACGGAGATGCCTAGGAATTGCTCGACCCCACAAGTTTGGGCTCGGGACGCAACACATTACTCAGAATGGAAGCAGGCTGTTGTTGATGCGTCCAGGCAAAGGCATGTTTAAACGCCGCGTCTTGGCAGGTCTGGAGTTCTTCAAAGCCAATGATGTCGTGGGTGAGCAGGCTTTCATACTCAAACGGCAGGCGCTTGTTGTGGAGCCCAGCGTTATCGGTGCAAATGGCAATGTCTACGCCGGCTTCAAAGCAGCGATCGAAGACGACCTTAAGTTGCTCAATATCCTCCAACGTCCCGGTTTTGAGATACGTGGTGGGACAGACTTCTAAGCATTGCTGGTTGGCTGCCACCTGCCGCAGCAGTTCAGGATACAGCAAAGGAATCTGAATGCCATGGCCAATGCGCATCAGGTAGGGCAACAGTTCTGGATAGCAACCCTGGGGCGTTTCGTAAAGATGCCCAGTGGTTTTCAGCCCAAGCGATCGCCCGTAGCGATACAGTTCTACATACTCATCTAGGCGTTCAGCATAGTGAGCATCGCCCCCAGCTAAATCAATGGCGCAGACATACTGCGGCATCTGGGCAGCCAGATCCACAATGGCCCGATTCACCTCGTAGGGTAGCCGGGAATGCATACATAAAATTTGGCTAGTCACAATGGGATACTCACCAATCTGACTAGCCTGCCCCACCGCTTCAACGATCGCTCCCATTTGATCGATCCGTTCTGTTTGACTGAGATGATTGGGCGTTCGTAGGTAGGGGGTATACCGCAACTCCAGGTAGGCTAGGTTTTCAAACACATAGGCCCCGCGCATCAAACGATATACAAAGTAGGGCAGGGCTTCCAGGGTTTGCACATGCTCCACCAAGGTGTGCAGCTCTAGATATTCATCCAGGGTATTACGTGGGCGAGTGAAAAAGGTTTCAAAGTCATCGTAGGTTTGAAACTGGGACACCTGATCGGGATGATGGCGATGGAGATACCGCCACAGCACTCTCGGCACGACGGAGCCACCGAGATGGCGATGCAATTCTGCGTATAAAGCCACAAGAACCTCTGATACTAGATTAGGTTGACTGAGTCTTCGCTGGTTGATTGACAAAAGCTTACAGCCCTTATCCCCAAGCCCTCCTAGAGATCGAGAGGAGTTGATTCACCCCTACGGATCTCCACTGGGGGGAGATCTGGGGTGAGGGCTTTCAAGAATTTGGCTAACAAGTTTTGTCCGTCAATCAGGGATATGCGATGCGATCCACGTTGTTCAGTTTTATTAGAATCGGCCGAGCCTGATCTCCAAATGGGATGGAGCGGCATCGACCGACAACAGCAACACATAGTGAAGTTTCATTAAGTGCTAGGAGTAAGCACCTAATAAAATGATAGACAAATTAATCTGTCTAAGCCGCAACATTCATCGAATCGCAATACAGAATGGCTACACAGAGGTGCCCAAAAAGACCTGCGATCGCTTCACCAATTGGTCATAGAGGTGTTCTAGGGCGGTGATATTGTTGCTGAGGGTATAGCGATCCAACACGCGCTGTCGTGCCTTTCGTCCGAGAAGGGCAGCGAGTTCGGGATGATCTTGGAAAACTGGGATCAGCGTTTGCAGTTGGGTGGCAACGCGTTGGGTATTCAAGACAATCCCAGCGCCAGTCTCTAGCACCTCGCCATCAGCACCGGCATCGGTGGCTAGGCAAGCCGTTTCACAGGACATCGCCTCTAGCAAAGACAAGGATAAACCTTCCACCAGGGAAGGCAGAATAAACACATCAGCTCCCCGCAAGATCTCGATCCGCCGCGCTTCATCGGAAATAAACCCCAGCCAAACAATACTGCTATCCAAGGCGTAAAAGGCCCGCAGCGACGGCGCAAGGGGGCCATTGCCCACAATCAGCAGCTTACTACTGGGTGCTAGATCAGCCTGTCGCCACGCCCTGAGTAATGACTCCACATTTTTCTCAAGGGCAACCCGTCCTTGGTAAACAAATAGCCGTTCAGCCTGAACTTCGCGTTTGATATTGGAGAAGCCGGGGGAGTATTTTTCCACATCCACACCGTTGGGGATCACCGCAACAGTCTCGGACGGCACGCCCAGCTTCATCAGGAGGTCGCGCTGGATGTAGGAAAACACAATGACGCGATCGTACTGCGCTAGGGATGGAGCATAGACCTGGTAGGTGAGATGCTGGGTGCTAGACGTGAGGTTGCGCCGCTTGCGATCAAAGGGAGGATGAAAGGTGGCCACGAGGGGGATGCCGAGTTCATGGCAGATCTCGGGAAGGCGGAAGTCAAGCGGGGAGAGGGTCAGCGAGGCATGAACTAAATCTGGCTTCAAATCCCGTAGGGCATCAAACAAGACCTTGCCCGATCGGGGAGAGGGAATCGTGGCAATCTGGGATTTATATAAAAATGGGATCGATACTTCATCATGCCCCTGATTGTGGGCCGTCGATTCAGTGGAATCTGCTTGGGAGAAGTGTAAAAAGCTGACGCGATGCCCGCGATGAACTAGCGCATTGGTGATCTCTCGACCATAGGTGACATTCCCGCAAAAGGGGGATTTTTTTCCAAGCCAAGCGATGTGCATTCAAGTGAATTTGAAATGATATAAAAGTGGGACGAACGACAGATGCAGTCAGATCAAAGGTTTGATGTCATAATCCCTATGTCTCAGCGGTATGCCGTTTGAGAGCTATGTTATTCTGACGAGCAGCCTGAGGCTATTCTGAATTTCAATCGAAAGAAGCTATTTAAGAGCTGGTTTTTATTGATCCCTTACGGGAAATATACCAGGTTAAGACACCTCCCATGGCAACCATCCCGCCTAAACCAACAAAGACAGTTTGCAGGCCGAGATAGCTTTCCGCTACGCTAGCTAGGGCTAAGGGCAGGCTTAGAGCAATGTTAACGGCATTATTTTGCAAGCCGAAAACTTTGCCTCTCATGGCTTCTGGAGTTTCAGCCTGAATGGTGGTTTGCATGGGTACTGCAATAATGGCAGCAAACATGCCCAGTAGTCCAATAATGATTAGCGTTGGCAACAGTTGTTGGGTGAACAAAGCAAGGGTACAGAGGGCGATCGCCATTCCGAGAGACCCATACAAACTCAGGCGCGCACGGGGCATAGATTGTCCAAATTGGCCAATACCCGTTGCACCCATGGCCAGACCAACGCCGCCGGCTGCCAACAGGAAACCAAATTGATCTGATTCAATCGTGGGGATCACTTCCGCCAGTCGTACAGCCAGTACGGCTAGGGCAGCAAAGACAGAGAACAGCATCACCAACTGAATCAGCGCCGCTCGCACACGGTCGTTTTTGCCCAGATACCTCACCCCATCTTGAATATCTTGCCAGACATGGGGATGTTCTCGATGGGGATCGAGGGCCGCTTCGTTGGTGTTCAAAAACAGGAGAATTAATCCCGCAATTCCATAGCCTAGTCCAACGATCGCTTCTTTTCCACCCTCTGAATCCAAACCAACAGATGCACCAACCGCTTCCACCCACTGCCCCGCAGCTTCCAGCAATGGTTCTCCCACAGCAAAGCCGACAATCACCGACGCCATCATGGTGGTGGTGTAGAGAGAATTAGCCGATAACAAATGCCTAGACGGCACAATCAACGGTAGGGTTGCTTGCTCGGCAGGGGAAAAAAACTGGGTTAAGGTCGAGATACAGAAAGTCACGACGAGGAGAACCGCAAATCCTGCAGGAATCTGAGAGATCTCGACCCAGGGTTCGAAGATGACCAGCAAAATTGGCAGCAGAAACACCAATCCTGCCCGCAGGAGATTACTACTCGTTAGAACAGCTTTTTTCGACCAGCGATCGACGAAGACGCCAGCAATGGAGCCAAATAAAATGGCGGGAATGGTAAAGGCAATCATGATCGCCGAAACCCATCCACTAATGCTTTGCCCTGGCCCCTGAAAGTGGTTGGCGATGATCGAAATCATCAGCACCAGGTACACCTTGTCTGCGAGTTGGGAAAACACTTGCCCAATCCACATCAGCAGAAAGTTACGGTTCCTTAAAACTGGCCAGAAACCAGAGTCTTGCTCCGGGGAAGATGGGAGGGGAGAGGGCATAGGGGCTGAATCGTGGTGAGATGCGGGATCAGGCTGGATCGTGGGCGATCGCTCTGGAGGGATAGAAACCTCAGGTGCCGCATTCCATGCATCACCACCGTCTGGCTCAAGCCGACTGGAATGAAAGACGGGATAGTCAAAATCAGACGGGGGCGATCGCTTCATAAATCTGACAACGGCATAGCGGAGGGTGGATGGCGTTAGGGCGCGGGGGGAACACCTGCAAAACAGGTTTCAATTAAGTCGGCCGACCGAATTGGGCGATCGAAATGATACTGGGCGTAGTGGCGCAGGAGTCGCTCTAGAGACAGCCAGACATCAGGGGGAATCGGGTCGGCTTCCACCAGCGATGCCGCAGCGGCAGCCGTGCCATCCATCGTGCCCCCCATCATCAGCCGACCGTCGGCTTGAATGAGGTGCGGTTGGGAAAGTCGCTGTAAGACGGCGAGTTCCAAGGCACCCATGGAGGCGATCGCGGGCTGAACGCGAGCGGGATGACGATGCCTAGGGATCGTAGGCGATGCCATTTGATCCGGTGGCTGAATCGGTGGGCGGCGAGGGCGATCGGGATGCCTCGGTAGACCAACAGCAGGATCTAACTGCACAATACCACCTGCAGCCGGACTAAACCCAACCCGCCATCCTGCCTGGCTAAAGTTTGGACTCAGGGGTTGCTGAGTCATGCAACAAAGCTGCACTTGGGGAGACAGGCCGGCTAGGGTCAGCAGGTGAAACATGGCATGGGTGAGCGTGGCGATCGCCAAGGCCCCTGGCAAGGCAGCAATGCGCCCCAGATGTTCAACCACCAGGTCAAAGAGCTCATCCTGGGGCTGATCCCCCATGGCTTGACCGAGAGCCAGCTCTGCTAAATATTGCCCTGCCGTGAGCTTTCTCAGATCCCGGCTTAACCCTGGAAACGATTCAATGGTCTCTGCTTGGACAATTTTATCAAGACTCCGTCCCGTGGCAATCAGCAGGTCGTTGACCACAAACAGTTCGCTGCGCCCGCCTAGTTTGGAGTGGTGTTTACGCGCGCCAGGAGCTACGACTCGCATTAGCCCCTGCTCACGGGTGAGCAACGTCAGCAAGCGATCGCTCTCACCGAGAGGCATCCCTTTGAGGTTAATTCCAATGGCCTTGTAGGTTTTGGGCATGAACTATGGGGTTAGGCGCGAACGGGGCACGAACAGACTATGACCACTCGGGGATCCAGTCACAAACAAGAGGTAACGTCTACCCTCAGCGCTAGATTCTTCAAGACAACTAAGAGACGACTAATAGGCTGACGCAGAACTCTCGGCGTTGGGATCCTGCCGATGCTGAATCAAGGCCGGGCCACGAGACGTGCCCAGACGGGTTGCACCAGCCAGGATGAGTTCAATGGCTTGCTCAAAGGTACGAATGCCGCCGGACGCCTTAATGCCGATGCGATCGCGGGCTGCAGCCTTGAGAAATTTCACATCCTCCACCGTGACGCCACCAAACCAGCCCGTATTGGTCTTCAGAAACTGTACCCCGGCATCTAAGCACACATCAACGGCCAGTTGCTTTTCTTCGTAGGTGAGGAGATGGGTTTCTAAAATCGCCTTCACCGTTTGCCCCGTGGCATCACAAATATCTGCCAATTCCCGATGCAGCAGTTGGCTCTGCCCAGTTTTCAGCCAGCCAATGTTCATCACCACGTCCAACTCGGTAGCACCATGGTCGGCGGCTTCTTGGGCTTCATAGAGTTTAACGGCCGCCGTGGTTGCGCCGGTGGGAAAGCCAATCACCGAACAAACCTTAGGATTTTTATTGTGCAAATATTCCACCGCCTGCTGCACATGGATGGGATAGACACAAACGGAGGCAAACTGAAAGCGATCGGCTTCATCACAGCACCGAGCCACCTGTTCAGGCGTAGCCGTCACGTCGAGCAGGGCATGATCAATAAAGGGAGCAATATCAAGGTCTGAATGAGCAGCGGCCATGATCAATCCCTAAGCAACACCATTCTCCATTGTCGCTTAGATCTCCCCTCAAGGTATGGGTGATCGGATGTTTCGTAAACTGTGCTATCCCGCTCATGTGTCGCCCCGATCGCTGACCAGACGACGGGAACGAGTAGACCCCTAGGCCCCGCCACACCGAAGAAAAAAGGGACATACGGTTGGTATGTCCCCATTGTTTCTTGTGTTTCTAAAGCCATTATTCAAAAAAAGTCATCAGATGCCTAGACAGCCTAGGGTTTTAAGCAATTGGGCGTCCTAAAATGCAAAGGATTCTGAACCTGCAGATGTAATACCACATTACCAACGAGCGATCGCTCTTGGAACACAACCAAGACTAATCGGCCGATAACGCCACAGCCAAAGCCTGAGGTGCCGTAGATACCGAAGCCACCGGCATGGGGGCTGAGTAGTCAGACGCTTCATCATCCGGCTGACGGCGATCAAGAAAGCGAATCGATCCATCTTCTGCTTCCTCAACTTCGAGGCGATCGCAGGGAATCGTATCCGACAAAATTGCGCTTGCCATCATACCGGTATGAATCTCCAGTTGGGCATGCTTTAATGTTTCAAACAGCAATCGCTGTCCAGGAAAAACAACCCGTTCAAAATACCAGTTGGGAACATTGGTAATCCGAGCGATCTGAATCTTACTGGTAGCATTTACGTAGCAGCACGTGATAGGGTTATCAACGCCTGTGGGAAGGGAATCAAGAATCTGAGCCATAAGCTTGTGGAGGAGAGGTATGCCAAAAATTCGACTGCGCCTTTAACCTAACACTCTGCGATTTAGATCAGTTGTAAACCCGACTACCAATACTCTGTCTCGGATTAGCGGCGCAGTATCGTTTCATCTGCCCTGATCCCCGAAAGGTTTTCCCCCTGCTCTGTTGAGGAATTTTGAGGGATTGGTGTACTTTTTCTAAGAACCTAAAACTTTTTGTATCTAGCCCGCCGCCCCAACGCACCCACGCCCATTTTCACCTCAGGGCTGCCGCTCGTTTAGGGAGCTAAACGCGATTGCTAGTTTCAGGATCCAGCGTCTCAGCATCCA
The DNA here is from genome assembly GCF_016888135.1 of Leptolyngbya sp. CCY15150. Lineage (NCBI taxonomy): Bacteria > Bacillati > Cyanobacteriota > Cyanophyceae > Leptolyngbyales > Leptolyngbyaceae > Leptolyngbya > Leptolyngbya sp. CCY15150. The sequence goes on along the minus strand of NZ_JACSWB010000147.1, from coordinate 220,439 downwards.
ACGTCTCAGCGTTTGAAGTCTCAGCATCCACACCATCGGCTTCAACGCTAGCCCCTAAGGATCTAACGAATCATCCACGGGACGAGGTGGGGTACGCGGCGTTGGCAACGGTGCATCACCAAAATAGGCATTCAATACCTGACGCACCATCGGCCCCGTCACCGAACTACCGCCGCCACCATCATTTTCAGCAAAGGCAACTACCACAATTTCTGGATTGTCCGCAGGGCCATAGGCTCCAAACCAGGCATGGGATTTTCGCGGCGGATCTTCTGCCGTACCGCTCTTCCCTGCAATCGGTGGCGTGTTGCCATCATTCAGCCCAGCCCCTGTTCCATAGGTAATTACCTCTCGCAAGCCTTGGCGCAGCACTCGCAAGGTTTCCTCACTAATGCCCAAACTCTCGCGATACCGCTCCACAGGCTCAGCCGTTCTCAGCAGATGAGGCGTGACCCGATCGCCCCCATTAGCCACCACCGCAAACATGATCGCCACCTGCAGGGGCGACGCTTGCAGATAGCCTTGACCAATAGACATGTTGATGGTGTCGCCTTGAAACCAGGACTCATCAATGTTTTCAAGTTTCCAGCTTTCATCAGGCACCAACCCTGATGACTCTTCCGAAGACAGCTCAATGCCGGTTTTTTGCCCAAAGCCAAAGCGACGTGTCCATTGAATTAGGGGCTGGCTACCCATGCGCATGGCGGTTTGGTAGAAAAAGGTATCGCTGCTGTAGGCCATGGCACCGGTAAATCCAAGGGGGCCAAATCCAGCATTGTTCCAATCCCAAAACTCAATACCACCGGCCCGAATAAAGGGAAAGGTCGGCAACACCGTATCTGGGCTGTAGTTCCCCGATTCGATCGCGGCGGTTGTGGTCACAATCTTGAACGTACTGGCAGGAGGATAGCCCTGCAAGGCTCGGTTCACAAACGGAAATTCCTGCTCCTGCAGCGCTTGCCACTGAGCTGTCGTGATGTTGTTGGAGAAAATATTGGGATCAAACACCGGACGGCTGACCATGGCTAACACTTCGCCGTTGCGCGGATCGATGGCGACAATGGCTCCAATGCGATCGCCCAAGGCCTTCTCCGCCGCCCACTGGAGCTTGAGGTCTAACGTAAGCTGTACATCACTGCCCGCCTCCGACTCCTTCTGCCCCAGCACCTGAAGCACATGCCCATAGCTATCGACTTCCACCTGCTGCCCGCCCCACTGCCCCCGCAGAAGGGGTTCAAACGCAGCTTCCACACCCATCTGCCCAGTAATATCCCCTAGGCGATAGCCTTCGTCCTCACGCTCAATCAGCTCTTCATCACTCATTTCTCCGGTGTAGCCCAACACATGGGCTGCAATCTCACCGTAGGGATAAAAGCGCTCTGTTTCTGGCTGTACCTGCACACCATTGAGGTCAGAACTTAGCTCCGCCAGGGCGGTGACGACATCTGGGTCAACGCTGCGGACAATGCGCACTAAGGATGGAGATCCATAGCCAGACTGTTCTAGACGATTCTGAATCGTATCGGCTGGAACATTAATGATCGTCGCTAGGCGACGGATAATCGGCTGCCAGTCTTCTTCGGTATTGGCAACCGGCCAGAGAAACACCGAGTAGGATAGCTGGCTACCGGCCAACATTCGCCCCTCTCGATCGAGAATGCGACCTCGCTCAGGCTGCTGCGGGATGAGACGAATGCGATTATCTTCCGCGAGTTGGCGGTTGCGATCGCCCTCCAGCAGTTGAAGATAGGCAAGACGGCCACCCATACCGCCCAACAGAAACACCGATATCACCAAAAGAACAAGCACAGACTGGTACTGTCGTCCCACAGTGCGAGGACTGCGCTGACGGAGTTGAGGCTTCGGACGATTCTGGGTCAGAGTCATAGACAATGTGGCTAAAACGCTCGGCACATCGGCATGTACAACGAGCACAGAACGTGCAGTCTGGTAGAGTAATCTCAATGCTTGCCCATCCCTAGGGCACAGACAACGTGAATGCTAGGGTGTGAATGCTATTTGGGTTAAAGATGCTTGCCCGTTACCTTGATCAGCGATCGCCTAAGTGACGACCACAGTGGCCTATCTGGTTATCCTGAGCTTGCCATAGATCTCCCGCTTAGCTAGTGTACAGCGATTGATGTCGTTTTGTTTCAGCGCTGAATGATGTTCTCCCATCGAGGGAGCCAAACGATAGTCCAGGCATGTTTTTGGGCATATTAGACAGTAAGCCCTCCATATCACACCTGAACTTGTGTTATGGTAAGCGTCTAAATGGGGAGCAACCCATTCATCATCAAGACATTCACAAGTCTTGAAAAACCAATTAAGCTATTGAAGCTATCGAAGGGCTATTCCGCCTTTCATCAGTCGCCACTGGGGGATATGATGCCATGCCTCAGACCGTTGCTCAAAGCCAACGTGCAACTGAAACTCGTGCAGGGATCGATGTAGAACTCTGCAACGTGTTCAAGGTCTTTGATGGAGAAACCGCTGTTCGGGGTGTTAATCTCAGCATCCAGAAGGGCGAGTTTTTCAGTATTTTGGGGCCATCAGGCTGTGGTAAAACCACCACACTTCGCCTGATTGCAGGATTTGAAACACCCTCATCCGGTGACCTCTATATCCGTGGGCAGTCGATGTCCTACGTGCCCCCCTACCGTCGCCCGGTCAACACGGTCTTTCAGAACTACGCCTTGTTCAACCACATGACCGTGTGGGACAACATTGCCTTTGGGCTGCGGATCAAAAAATGTAGTCGGGCTCAGGTGCGACAGCGGGTAGCTGACGTGCTGCAGCTCGTCAAAATGGATGATTATGCCCAACGCTTTCCGGCCCAACTGTCGGGAGGACAGCAACAGCGGGTGGCCCTGGCCCGGGCGTTGGTCAACCGTCCTGCCGTAGTGCTCTTGGATGAACCCTTAGGCGCACTCGACCTCAAGCTTCGCAAAGAGATGCAGGTCGAGTTATCCAACCTCCACCAAACCTTAGGAGTCACCTTTGTAATGGTGACCCATGATCAAGAAGAAGCCCTGAGCTTGTCTGATCGGATTGCGGTGATGCGGGGTGGGTTAATTGAGCAAATAGGCACCCCTAGCCAGATTTATGAGCATCCCTCAACCCCGTTTGTGGCGGATTTTATTGGGGATACCAATTTATTCCAGGGCTATGTGGAAGCATCCGACACGGCCGATATGCAGGTCACCACTCAAAATGGGCTGAAAATTCGCGTCAAACCATCGGAATACTGGACAGGCGACACCAATAGCCCCGTGGTGGTGAGTGTGCGTCCTGAAAAAATTCAGGTGAGCCTTGACCTGCCCACAGCCGACAGCAACTGCTTTGAAGGTCGCCTGAAGCATGTCATGTACTTAGGCACCCACGTTCATTACCTGATAGAGCTTTTGTCGGGAGATAGCCTCACGGTGTTGCAGCCCAATCGCTTAGAAAGCCTGCCCGAACCCCACACGCCCATTCATGTCTACTGGTCTGCCACCGACTGTCTGGCGCTAACCATGTAAGCAGAAGAATGTCAGCAAAAGAAACGGGCGATCGCCCCCCATTGACAAGCCTAGACAGGGAATGATATTTTCCGGGGGCATCTTGTCTGTCGATATATCGAACACCTAACGTGGCGTGGGTTTCGCTCTGGTCATCTGCGCAGATCCCAGAATCTCTCAGGCCTTGCGCCGTGAACCATCAAAACCTGCCCATCGGGCATGGTGGCGATCGCTCTTCGACGGCATGGGTATCCCATGTTGATTTAAGCTTCCCACGCCCATGGTCTATGTTCTCTGAACCAGGGTTCAGCCCATCCTCCTGGGAATGAGTAGCCATGACGAGGTGTAGCGTCTACGTTTCTATGGTACGCGTCGAGCATCGACGCACCTGCCAGGTTGTATGCCGGAGGGTCACTCACTATCCATGAAGCATCATTATCCCCAACGCTCCCTAGGGCGATCGCCTCGGGTGATCTCAACAAGCCGGCGACGGTTCTTACAAGCCTCTGCAGCAGTTCTCTCTGGTTTAGCATTGTCTAACTGCCGCCGTGGCATTTCCAATGTCCAAAGCGGATCAGCCTCAAACGGTGGGTCTGCCAATGCTCAGTCTGAGACCCTCCACATCTATACATGGGCAGATTACACCGATGAAGGGCTTGCCCAGCTCTTTACGGAGCGCACAGGCATTGAAGTAGTCATTGATATTTATGACTCCAATGAGGTCATGCTCGCCAAGATGCAGGCCGGCGGCGGGGACGCCTACAGCATTATTTATCCATCAGACTACATGGTGGAGGAAATGATCCGGCTAGACATGCTGTCAGAGCTAGATCACGCCAAGATTCAGGGGCTAGACACCCTCTTTCCCCAGTGGCAGAATCCTACCTATGATCCGGGTAATGCCCACAGCATTCCTATGAGTTGGGGCACGACAGGGCTGCTGTATAACACCAGTCAATTAGACTTTGAGCCCAGCGATTGGAGCGATCTATGGGACAACCAAGAGCAGCTCTTCCGCCGCATGACGCTGCTGGACGATGTGCGTGAAGTGATGGGTGCCGTCCTACGCTCCCTTGGCTACTCCTATAATTCCACCAACCCAGCCGAGATTGAAGAAGCCTACCAGCGATTAGTAGAGCTAAAGCCTGCCTTGGCGTCCTTCCAGTCCTTCGGCTGGGAAGATCAGCTACTCAGTGGCGACTTAGCTCTGGTGATGGCCTATTCCGTGGATGCGATCGCTGCCACCCTGGAAGATCCATCCCTCGTCTACGTCGTCCCCAACAGCGGTTCCTCCCTGTGGACCGATACCATGGTCATTCCCAAATCTGCCCCCAACCCTGAGGCAGCCTATGCCTGGATGAACCTCTTCTACGAGCCTGAAGTATCCGCAGAGGTCGTCAGTCGGCTCTTTTTTGCAACACCCATTCAACCCGCCTTCGACTTACTGCCCGACGACCTCAAAGCCAACGATGACCTGTTCCCCCCCGAGGAAATTTTGGCAAAATGTGAAGGCATCGCCCCAGTAGGAGAGGCGATTGAACTCTACGATCGCTTATGGACGGAGCTGTCCAGCGCTTAGCCCCCTTCAACTTGCCCCTGCTTGAACTAGATTGGTTTCAGCCCCAACTCAACCCCAGCCCATGGGTGAGCTATGTCAACCTCCACACCAACGCCACCGAGCACCCTCCAGACCAGCCGTCCCCCCTCCAAGCCACCTCGGCGCTGGCTGCGGTGGATACAGCCTACCTTGCTGCTGGGCCCCGCCGGTCTATGGCTAGTGGTGCTCCTCGTGCTGCCCACGCTGCTCATTCTAGATGTCAGCTTTCTACCCGGACTGCGGCCTGGTGCGGCACCGCCAGCCTACGGATTAGGAAATTACATTCAGCTCCTCAACCAAACCTATCAAGATGTGATTGAGCGATCGCTGGGGTTTGCCCTCGTCACCACCGCAGCCTGCCTGATCTTAGGATTTCCAGTGTCCTACTGGATTGCGCTGAAGTCGCCGAAGCGCTGGCGGGTGCTGCTGCTGATCGCCTTCGTGCTGCCACTTTGGACATCATCTCTCCTGCGGGCCTATGCCTGGGTGTCGATTTTACGTCCCACAGGTGTTCTCAATTCTTTTTTATCCCTCCTCCAACTGCCCACCCAAAACTGGCTTTATACCGAAGTGGCCGTGGGTATTGGTCTCAGCTACAGCTTTTTGCCCTACATGGTGCTGATTCTCTATGCCTCACTGGAAAAGCTTGATCTTCGCTTGTTAGAGGCATCTGCGGATCTAGGGGCTACGCCGCTACAAACCTTTTGGAAAGTCACCATCCCCCAAACCCTACCGGGAATTGCCGCTGGCAGCTTGCTAGTGTTCATCACCAGCTTGGGTGACTTTGTTGTACCCGAGCTGCTCGGTGGAGCATCCAGTAGCACCATGTCGCGACTGATCTACAACCAGTTCTTGAGAGTGCGCAACTGGGGGCTGGGATCGGCTCTGAGTATGCTGCTGATTGTCGCCGTCAGCATTGCGATCGCTCTCTTGATGAAATATGGCGATCGCAACGCTACAAAAGCCTAAGGGTCTTGCAGGAGAATGTCATGAAACCCGTGTCCCAGCCTCCTAGACGGTTTCCCATCCCCATCCTAGGGATTATCACCCTGATCATGTTTGGGTTCATGTACATCCCCATCCTGGTCTTAGGGGTGTTTAGCTTCAACGCCTCCCGCTACAGCGCTCGTTGGGAAGGCTTCAGCCTGCAGTGGTATGTCCGCCTATTCAACGACGGACGCATTCTATCCGCACTCCAAGACAGCGTCACTGTAGCCACCGTGGCCGTAGCCCTATCGGCGGTGTTGGGCACGCTCATGGCCGTTGGTTTAGCCAAGTATCGCTTTCCCGGCAAGAGTCTATATCGAGGCGTATCCTATCTACCGTTAATTATTCCTGACATTGCGATCGCCGTGGCTACCCTAGTATTTCTAGCCACCATGGCGATTCCCTTGAGCTTATGGACGATCATCGCCGCCCATATGGTCTTTTGCCTGGCCTACATTGCCGTCGTGGTCTCCTCACGGCTGGCCACCCTCGATCCACGGCTGGAAGAAGCAGCCCTCGATCTAGGAGCTACGCCTGTGCAGGCATTCCTAAAGATTTTGGTACCCGAGTTAATGCCCGCGATTATCTCGGGCTGCCTGCTGTCGTTTGTCCTCAGTATGGATGACCTGCTGATTTCTAGCTTCACGGCGGGCGGCGGCGCAAATCCATTGCCCATTGAAATTTTCAGCCGCATCCGCACCGGCGTTAAACCCGATATCAATGCCCTGAGCGTGCTGTTAATTTCAACCTCTGCCCTGCTGGCCTTCCTGGCTGAATATGTTCGATATCGGGGAGAAACTCGATCCCAGCGTTAGCAGCGATCGCCCACGCATCACAGAATGATTCAACGTGGCCGTGGAGCTCGGTCTCTAGTCCTATAATCCAGCTCTAGTCTGAGGTCTGATCAGGCACAGTTGCCGTCCCATCTCCTGAGATAGCTGCATCATGCTCAGCCATGATCTGCTCCCACTCCGCCATGGTCAAGGGTTGTTCCTGGAGCTGAATATTCAACACAGCCTCCGCTGCTTGGGCGAGGGCATGACTAATCACCCGGCGTAGAACATCATCGGCTAGGGATTGCAGCGGTGCAGGCAAAAGAGGTTGTTCGTCACCCAGCTTATCCAGGAGAAAGACCTGCTGCGCTAGGGCGATATCGGGATGGAGGCGCATGGAGCCATGCTGGAGAATGGCCGCCCCTCGCCGCAGTTGAGCACTGCCAATCATCTTAGTGCCGCTGGCGGTGATCAGGTCTGCCGCTGTAGCTAGGCTAAAGCAGTTCGTATGCTGATGATAGCCGCCCTGGGCATCACCGTAGTGCAAAGCAACTCCCAGGGATCGCCATCCTTGGATCAAAACCTCACAAAGCGTGCGATAGACCGTGGAGCGATCGCCCTTCAGCCCAGAAGTCACCATCGCATAGGTGAGATCACCCTGATGCAGCACCGCTCGCCCACCGGAAGGACGGCGCACCACCGCCAGCGGAGCATCCTGCCAGCGCAGCGTTGCCCAATGATCGGGAAGCTGCCGTTGGTGATAGCCCACAGAAATCGCCGGGGGAGACCAGGTATAAAACCGCAGCGCCGGGGGATGATGTCCGGCACGATGCTGCTCCAGCAGCCAGCGATCGATGGCCATCTGCACCGAGCCTGGTGCTTGTAAATGGGGAATCAACCGCCAGGTCGGAGACGTTTTTACGGCGTCTATAGCTTCAGTCATCAGACGTTATGCACCATCACCTTAAATCTTGAACCGGTTAGACAGGGGCGATCGCCAGAGGATCAGTTGCAGATCACTTGCAGATCGCTTGGGGATGACTAGATCATCCCTGGGTCATAGCAAATCAGCGACTTGCCAAATTTTGACCATCTTGTCAGAACCACCGCTCACGAGAATCTTGCCATCCCCACTGAGGGCGATCGCATTCACCGAATCTAAATGAGCCCGACGCGATCGCAACAAAGAACCATCCCGCACATCCCAAAACTTCAAGGTGGCATCACTACTTCCCGTCACCACCATCCGTCCATCAGGACTAAACACCAGCGTGTTGACATCTCGATTATGCCCCGCCATGGTGTGCAGCAACCGACCGGTGGCCAGATCCCAAAGACGTACCGTGCGATCTTTGCTGCCGCTAGCCAACAGCTTACTATCTGGACTTACCGCCACCGCATTCACCGAATTATGGTGAGCCACCCAAGATTTGAGCTGCTCGCCTGTCCTCAGGCTCCAGAACTTAATTTTGTTATCAAACCCACCGCTGACCAAAACACTGTTATCGGGACTCATGGCGACAGACTTAATCATGCCTGCAACCCCCACCAAGGTCTTGAGTAATGTGCCCGTACCCATCTGCCATAGCTTGATCGTCCGATCTTCGCCACCGCTGGCCAGCAGCTTACCATTGGCGCTAATTGCCAAGGCATTCACATCCCGCGAGTGCCCCTTCAAGGTACGAATCAGGTTACCCGTGCTCAGATTCCATTCTTTAATGGTGTAATCATCACTACCGCTAAGCAGAGTTGTACCATCGGGACTAACGATCACCACATTCACGCCTCGGGCATGGCCGGTCAGCTTGGCCATACTCCGCCCCGTAAACGCATCCCAGAGGTAAATGGTGTCATCCAAACCGCTGCTAGCCACGATGCGCTGATCAGGACTGAGGGCAATGCCCGTCACCCAAGATGAATGCCCTTCTAGGACATGCAAACAGCCTTGCTCCGTGGGGCCAGAGGTGGGAGGACGAGAGGCTGGGGATGAGCCCGAGGGAGCACCCGACGGCATCCCAGAGATGGAGGTGGGCACGGAGGAGATCGTGTCTTCGGCTAAGGGAGGAGCTGTGGGAGGGGAAGCGATCGCTGATCCTGACGGCATCCCTGGGCTAGCAGCTCGCCAGCGGGGCGGTGGCGGCACCGGACTCCCCACCACCACTCGGGTTAGATCTTGAATCACCTCCGTGGCAGACTGGTAGCGCTCAGTGACGAGATCCTTCAGCATCCGCTCTAGCACTGCCGCCAAGCGATCGCTAATGCTTTTCTCCTGCCGCACCAGATACTCTCGCCAGATCCATCGTCCCGCAAGGGGGTCGTAGAGACTATCAGGACGAGTTTGCGTTAGCAGGTATAAACAGGTGGCACCTAGACTGTAGAGATCACTGGCAGGATAAGCGCGCCCACTGCGAAATTGTTCGAGGGGTGCATAGCCCTCCGTACCAATGCGGGTGCCGGTGAGGTTGTCGGTAGCTTCGGAAATTTGTTTCGCCACCCCAAAATCAATCAACACCAAGCGATTGTCCACCTGCCGCTGCAGAATATTCATGGGGGTGATATCGCGGTGGATCACCTGATGGTCATGCACAAACGTCAGCACCGGCAAAATATCGAGCAGGGCCTCGCGCAGTTGGGGCTCAGAAAAACTGCCCTGCCGCCGCACCAATTGAGACAGATTTTGCCCTTTGATGAACTGCTGAATGAGGTAAAGATAGCCGTCTTGTTCGAAATAGGCCAGCAGATTGGGAATTTGAGGATGTTCACCCAGCTCATGCAGCCGTACCGCCTCTTGGTTAAACAAGCGCACCGCCTTTTGGTGCGACCTCGTGCCCTGCACCCTGGGCGAAAATTGCTTGATCACACAGCGGGTGCCCAAGCGATCCTGATCCGTTGCCAAATAGGTACGCCCAAATCCTCCCTGTCCCAAAAGCTGCACAGGACGATAGTGCCCCCGCAGAGAGGTCACCAGTGGCTGTCCACAGTTGGCGCACTGAGTCGCGTCATCTGTGTTGTGAGGAGTTGAGCATTGAGGGTTGAGGCAACACAGCATGAGATTATCGGCTCACCAACGACCCTAACAGGTTTGAACTTATATCCTATAGCCAGAGCCGTCGTTCGTCCCGAGGATTTGACAATTTGAGAGGAACAACGTTGGCTGTTCTATGATAATGCAGCGATCGCGCAACCTGATGGGTAGATCGTGGAGTCCTGTTAGCATCACCTAACGCTATCCACAGCGGTAGAGAACTGTTTCAACCGCGATCGCCCCCCGTGTTCCAGTTCCCTACTCAAGGGCGATCGCCTTGGTCTTGGAGCAGGCATCAGCCCGTATTGCGCATTCCGGCAGCGATGCCGTTGATGGTCAACAGTGCCCCCCGCAGCAGCTCACCGCGACTATAGCGCGATCGCACCACCCCAGACTGGGTATCGGTCTTATGCTGCCGCAGCCGTTTCAGCAAGGCCACCTGCAGGAAGCCGAGGGGCAAAATGGTGCTGTTGCGAAGCTGCACCGATCGCTGGAGCTCAGGATCGCCGTCTAGCAGCCGTTCATGCCCCGTAATCGCCAACACCAAATCACGGGTGAGGTAGTATTCGCTAGCAATCTGCTCAAAGACTCGATTGAAGCGATCGCGATCTTCCGGCGGCGTCAACTCCTTCACATAATGATGGGCAATGTCCAAGTCAACCTTCGACAAGGTCATCTCCACCTTCGACACCACCATGCGGAAGAAAGACCACTTGTAGTAAAAATAGCGCAATAGCTTCAGATGCTCTTCCGGAGCTTGCTCTAGGAAGTCCTGCAAAGCGGTACCCACGCCATACCACGAGGGCAACAGGAAGCGCGTCTGCGTCCAGCTAAACACCCAAGGAATCGCCCGCAGATTACTCAACCCCTTTTTACCGCCCCGCCGGGCTGGACGAGAGCTGATCTGAAGCTGACTAATTTCTTCAATCGGCGTCACCTGATGGAAAAAGTCGATGAAGTCCGGCTGTTCGTAAATCAGCCCGCGATAGTGCTCCCGCGATCGCGCCGCCAGATCTTCCATAATTTCGCGCCAGGGTTCGATGTCATCAAACCCATTGCGCAGCAAGCTAGCCTGCACCACCGCCGTGGTGATGGTTTCTAGGTTATACAACGCCAAGTCGGGCAGGTTGTATTTTGAGGCCAGCACCTCGCCCTGTTCCGTAATTTTGATGCGACCGGCAATACTGCGTCCCGGCTGGGCCAAGATTGCTTCATAGGCGGGGCCACCGCCCCGCCCCACCGAGCCACCCCGCCCATGGAAGATGCGCAGGGAAACACCATAGCCCTCGGCAATTTGCTGGAGCGCTTGCTGGGCCTTGTGGATTTCCCAGTTACTGCTCAAAAAGCCGGAATCTTTGTTGCTATCCGAGTAGCCCAGCATCACTTCTTGGAGAGACACCATGGGGCGATCGCCCTGGGGTGCAGGAATCGAGGTGGCATGGGCCGATCCATTCATCTCCGCCTCATGACTACGGGAAGCAGCCTCTGCAGCCATCGCCTCATAGCCCCCAGCCAGCAAGGCACGGTAAAGCGGCAGCTCAAATAGCTGGCGCATAACCGCCGGAGCCCGCTTGAGATCCTCCACCGTTTCAAACAACGGCACCACATTCAAGCAACCCGCACCGAGGGCAGGATCATAGAGCCCTGCTTCCTTCGCCAACAGCAGCACCTCCAGCAGATCGCTCACATGGTGGCTCATGCTGATCACATAGGTCTCACAGATCTCGGGGCCAAACTCTTGGTGGAGTTTACGCACCATGCGAAACGTACGAATCGTTTCGCACACTTTTTCAGAGAAAGGTAGCTCCGTCGGCACCAAAGGACGCCGAGTTTTCAGCTCCTGCACCAGCCAGCCGATCCGTTCATGCTCCGGCAGTTCATCGTAGGGGCGCGGCAAAACCTGTAAATACTCAGCAATCTCATGCAGCGCGTCAGAATGGCGCGAGCTTTCCTGACGAATATCCAAACGAGCTAGGTTGAACCCATAAATTTCCACCTGGCAGATCAGACTATCGAGCCACTGGCAGCTCAGGCCTGTTTCGGTCAAATTACGCTGAATCAGATGGAGTTCAGCTAAGAGTTCCTGCCCCGACCGATAGATAATCGCAGGATTGAGAATCGGATGCTCATCTTGGAAGCAGTCACCCTCATACAGTTGCAGGCTGCGATCGCGAGTATTTTCCAGCCGCTTTTTGATGTAGGCCAGCTTGAGGCGATAGGGCTCCTGGCGATAGCGAATGGCAAGCTGCTCATACACATCCGGCATATGCATTTGATCCTGCTCTAGGGAATCGAGCAGGTCAGGCAAGACATCACTCCAATGCAGCGACAGGCTAAGCAACTGCGTCAAGTGATCTATCGAGCCAATGTACTTGGAAATCACCAAGTTGCGCTGATAGCAAGCCGTCTTCCAGGTCACCTCCGGCGTCACCGACGGGTTGCCATCGCGGTCTGATCCAACCCACGAGCCAAACTGGCAAAAGTTATAGCGGGGTGGCCGCAGCCGAGGAAAGGTATCGCTGAGGGATTTACAAAACCGTTGGTAGAGCTTGGGCACTACCTCAAACAGCACTTCATCAAAATAGTGCAGGGTATGGTCTACTTCGTCTAACACCGTAGGCTTGAACTGGTGCAGCTCATCCGTACGCCACCATAGGCGGATTTCTTCCGTCAGTTCTTCCCACAAATCCACCATTTCCTGGGACGACGAGGAAGCGATCGAGGGCAGCCGTTCTTCAATTTGATCGAGCTGGCGCAAAATTCGGTCAATGCGGCGCTGCTTATCGCGAATGGTATGCCGCACAATTTCCGTGGGGTGGGCCGTAAACACCAGCCGCACATCGAGGTTGTCGATCAGGGTTTGAATTTGCCGAGGCGGAACGTTGAGCTGGAAAAGCTGGGGAAATAATCCCTGTAGGGTGCGGGCCTCCCGAGGAGCCATCACCGAATCCTGCAGGCTTTTCTCTAAAATTTCAGCCTGGGTGCCGCGTTCTGCCGCCGCACTACGGGCGCTGGCCTGCTGGGCATAGGTACGGGCTAGGCTAGGAACGTTGCCTTCCTGTTCCCCATTGCGCAGGGTAGCGTAGCGCTGAGTCGCTTCTCGGTATTGCTCTTGCTGCCCTCGCTGCTCGTAATGCTGCTCGACAATGTTAATCAGTTGAAAGTACAGCGCAAAGGCGCGAGACGCACGAATAGCTTCTGTGAGGTCTAAGCGTTCGATTAGGTCAATCACCTTAGGTGCGCCTTCAATCACCGCTTCTTCTGGAGAACAGACCGACCTCAAGGTCTGAAGCAATGCCACGGTTTCATGGCCGCACTCCTGCTGTAGCACCTGTTCCCATAAATCTTCTACAACCCTCAGGCGATGCCGAAAGAGAAGATCCGATGTGGAGGTTGGAGAAAGATCGCTAGCGGGAGGTGTAGATGGTTCGACCACTGTACCGGAACGAAACGCATCATCTGAGGGGTGAGGAGATGAACTCATAGTCTGTCCTAGCGGTAATACTCGATAATTGTATGGGACGTCCCTAAGGCCGAGGCGGTCTTCAACGGCAAAGCCAACGACGGTTGGTCTATCAACCCTGCACTGATCATGCCAGTACCCTTAGCCTGCGGCAACAGGATCCCAAAGCCCTAGGCTCACAATAGTCGATCGCCATCTCATGTCTAGCCTCCTAGCATACATCCGCGCTGGAATGGTCATGCCATAGCCAAAGGATAGGAGCTGCGATCGCCCTTGCAGGTCAGAATGATTGCCATCCCAGCCCGTAGAACCCAAGCCAAAATCTAGTATCCCTCAGAAGCCGCAAATGCTCAAAATTCCGGCTATATCCCATAGATTTTGGCAATTTTGATACATTTTTTCGGACTAGAACGTATCGCGGGCTACATTTGTCCACCAGAGAACGAACACCGCGCGATGCCCGAGCGATCGCCCCGGTTAGGACTCAGACGGCGGCGGCGTGGTTCTGTGCAAAACGGGCAAGCGATCGCCCCGAAACAGTTCTTCACTAGCTTGCCCAACACTCAGCATGACATCGGCCATCAGCTTGCCGCCCATGATGCCCAGGAGCACCGGAACGGTTGCTGCGCTGAGGAGAAGCTCGGAGGGAAATCTAGACTGTGACATGGTGTATGTAGGAAAAAGCTCAATATCAACATCAAAGGTGCGTTATCTTCCATCTTGCCGCGCTTCATCACACTTGCACCATATCTAATGGAAAACCCCCTCCCTAGATAGGAAGAGGGTATGGGTCGATCAGCCAAATCCCAATGGACTTAGAGATTAAGGGCGATCGCTACACCGGAGCATAGGTCAAGACTGGTTCTGCATCGCCATGAATACGGCGTAGATCAGCACCCAACTGCTTCAGTTTCCATTCCAAGTTGTCATAGCCGCGATCGAGATGCTGCAAACCTTGGAGTGTGGTTGTTCCCTCCGCCGCCAAGCCCGCCAACACCAGCGCCGCCGAAGCCCGTAGATCGGTCGCCACCACCGGCGCACCAGACAGCTTCGGTACACCGCAGATAATCGCGGTGTTGCCCTCCACGCGAATGTCTGCCCCCATGCGGCTGAGTTCCGCAACGTGGCGCAGTCGGTTTTCAAAGATATTCTCAATGACAATGCTGTTGCCTTCACTTAGCGCCAGCAGTGACATGAACTGAGCCTGCATATCCGTGGGAAAACCGGGGTAGGGCAAGGTTTTGAGGTCAGTGGCCCGATAGCGATCGGCCCCAATCACCCGCAGCCGGTTGGGCGCTTCCACGAGCACCGTTGCACCCACCGTGCGCAGTTTGGCAATCACGGCGGTGAGATGCTCGGGCACCACAGGCGATACGGTGATATCGGAATGGGTAATTGCCCCAGCGATCAAAAACGTTCCAGCCTCAATCCGGTCTGGGATCACGGCATAGTCAGTGGTGTGTAAGCTAGGAACACCAGAAATCACGATGGTGTTGGTGCCAGCTCCGCGAATCTTGGCCCCCATCGCTCGACAGAAGTTGGCCAGATCCACCACCTCGGGCTCCTGGGCCGCATTCTCTAGGATGGTTTCTCCCTCAGCCAGGGTCGCAGCCATCATCAAGGTTTCCGTTGCGCCCACACTGGGGCAATCGAGGTAGATGCGTGCCCCCTGGAGCCGTTTACGCACCCCTGGGATGTAGGCATGAACCACACCGCGATCGATTTGCACATTGGCCCCCATGGCCTGCAACCCGCGCACATGGAGATCAACCGGGCGAGCACCGATGGCACAGCCGCCGGGCAAGGGCACCCGAGCAATGCCTAGCCGAGCTAGCAGAGGCCCGATGATGAAAAAGCTAGCGCGCAACTGGCTCACGAGTTCGTAGGGAGCCTTAGATTGGGAGATGTGGCTGGCATTCATCACCAATGCAGTACCGTCCCGCTCAACCTTGACACCCAGGGTGGCTAGGATTTCCATCATGCGGTCGATGTCTAGCAGCGAAGGAACATTGCGCAAACGACAATCCTGAGGGCATAACAATGCACCAGCCAACAAAACAAGCGCAGAGTTTTTTGCACCACTGACGTGGGCCTGCCCGGATAGACGAGCACCACCCTGAATGTGAAGCACCGCGTTGCTAGATTCAGCACTAGAAGCGGAGTTAGATGAGCGGGACGAAGGAGCGATGGGTCTGTCCTCCCAAAAATTATGTAGGGTTATGAAGATTTCGGTTCTGATTCTACCGAAAAGCAGCCAAATGTCTAGATCTGAATATCACATTTTAGAAAAACCAAGGAAACAAAAGGCGATCGCCCTTTGGCTCAGATCTGACCACGAAGCATGATTCAAGGTTTACTCAACCTTAACCTAATCATGGGTAAACTCAAAAAAAATCCCCCCTGACTGGGTTGACGAATGCCTCAAGACAAGCGATGATTGATAGTCGCAGCCAAAAGCTGATGCGGAACTGGCGGAATTGGTAGACGCGCTAGATTCAGGTTCTAGTGTCTGCAAAGACTTCCGGGTTCAAGTCCCGGGTTCCGCATAATTTTAGACGAAAAAATCAGAGTCCTGACAAGCGATCGGTCTGTGATTTTTTAATGAAGGTGGTCAGTCTCAACTGGTCACCTTCATTTTTGGCAAGCTGCCTAGTACTGCAAGACAGAAGAACGAAGACAGAAGAACGAAGACAGAAGAACGAAAAGGGATTCCAGGACAAACAAGCTTTCCCGCCTTAGCAACTAGGTGGGTTACTTCCGCCTCAGAGTACTAGATCCTAGCAATACTGGGCATAACTATCATTCTCGCAATCAAAGCTGCTTCAGGCATCAATAATCGTCATTTGGTTGCCTTTTTGATCGCCTTGACCTGTGCCCCACCGGCGAGATAGAGATCACCATGCCTGAACTATACTGAAGCATCCAATCCATCGCTCATATCTAGAACCAGTTTCAATGTCATGTTCAATGTCATGAAAAATGTTGGTTCTCCGGTTTTCTCAGCAAGAATCATTTAGCATTGCTGTATGATGGCGCAAAGCTCGGATTCTAAGGCTGGGTCGTCACCTTATGAATCGGTTGAGCTTCCTGAGATGTAGCCTATCTACCGTCCATAGCATCATTTGAGCCAGAGGGCGATCGCTCCGCTTGTATCCTTCGCTCATCCATCCTTTGTTCATCTATTCTTCCTGTTGATGTTGTTAAGTTCATGACTGCTGCACCCATTCCTAGACAGCCAAGCCCTCCTGATCCTCCTGGCGATTCATCGTCAGAGATGACGCCTGTCTTTGCGCTGAAGGAATTGGTCTCGCGCCTCCACCGTGAACAAAATAAAATTCAAGACCTCCTCAGTTCCCTAGGTTTTGCGCTGCGGAGCTTCAACAACCTCAACCAGTTTTTAGAACTCACACCGCTGATTGCTAGCCGGGTGACCGATGCCGACGGCGGAGCGTTGATTTTGCTCAAGCCCAATGGGCAGATGCGTCTAGAACGGCTGCACTGTCAGGACGGACGCCAATGTCAAGACGTGCGCCGGGCCCTAGAGGCTGCCACCCGCCAAATTACCACCGCCTCAACGGGCAATTCTGGACGGGTGATCCTGCCGCTGCCGAACCTTACAGAAGTGCTCGATGCCCAAGTGAGCCATTTCTTGGGCCCAGAGGTGCGCCTCTTTGGCTCCCCCATTCTCATCAAAAATGCAGAGCGGGGACGGCTCTATGTCTTTAGCCATGATCCAGACTATGCCTGGACGGAAACCCGCCAAAAGCTGATTCGCCTGGTGGCCGACCAAACCGCCGTAGCGATTGAAAACGATCAGTTAACGGCAGAACTGCGCAAGAAAGAACGCCTCGATCGCGAACTAGAAATTGGTGCAGAAATTCAGCTTCAGCTTTTGCCGCGCCACTGTCCCACCATTGAAGGAGTAGATCTGGCGGCCCTTTGTCAAACGGCCAACCGGGTCGGTGGCGATTATTACGACTTCATTCCTGCCAACTACGATCGCATTCGTCCTCGCAAGGGCGATCGCTCCGAGTCTCAGTGCTGGAGTTTAGCTATTGGCGACGTGATGGGCAAAGGTGTCCCGGCTGGCTTGATTATGACCATGCTGCGGGGCATGTTGCGGGCTGAAGTGCTCAACGGCCACTCCCCCGCCCGGATTTTGCAGCACCTGAACCACGTCATGTATGGCGACTTGGAAAACTCCAATCGCTTTGTGACCCTGTTCTATTCCGAATACGACACCGAGACCCAAGTGCTGTCCTACAGCAACGCCGCCCACAATCCACCCCTGCTCTGGCAAGCGGAAACCAATAAAATTCGCCGGCTAGATACCCTAGGCATGTTGATTGGGCTGGATGTAGACACCCAGTACTACGATGCCCAAATCCAGCTCTACCCAGGCGATACGCTCATCTACTACACCGATGGCTTCACCGATGCGGCTAACCGCCAGGGCGATCGCTTTGATGAAGAAAATCTCACCGCTGCTTTCCAGTGGGCCTGCCACCATTGCTCGGGGCCCCAAGCCATCCTCGACCATCTCTTTAATGAAATCTGGCGATTTATCGGTCATGGTCGCGCCGCCGAGGATGACATGACCTTGGTTGTGATGCAGGTCAAATCCAAGGAATCGAGCCTAGCGACTAAAACCGATTCCCATGAGGATCACGCGGCATCTGGGGTGCGGAATCTAGATCAGCTTCAGCTCGACACCGATCATGCTACGCCGGCCAACCTTGATCAGGACGGTGAATGAGCCACAGAAAATCTTGGGACTCATGAGGGGAATCGTTAAATTTGCCTTAAAGGAGTAGGTCTCTGGGTTGATGCCTTTTGTCCCCAAGCAGCGTAAGCTTAGGGGGATTCAACTTAGTGAGTATTCATACTTAAAGACTATGTTAGCGAAACGAAGAGGGCATGTTGCCTTGATTTCCGTCCATGCTGATCCAGCGACGTTGGCAACAAACGGTATCGCTAGTGTTCAGAGTGCTTATGTGAAAAAGCTGGGTGAAGGACTAGCCCAAATGGGTTGGCAGGTGGATATGTTCACTCGATGTACCGATCCAGAGCAGCTCTCTGAGGTTGAGCATCTGGACGGATGTCGCACCATTCGACTGATGGCTGGAGAAGCAGCACCGTTGTCTGCCGATGACACTTATCAAGTGTTGCCAGACTTTGTCAAAGCATTTGTTCAATACCAAAGTAAATCCGGCATTCTCTATCCGCTGATTCATACCCATTCTTGGCTATCGGGCTGGGTCGGGCTGGAGCTTAAGCAACGCCAGCTCATTAAGTTGATTCACACGCACCATGCCCTAGGTAGCGATCGCTATCAGGATGCCACTACGATTCCTATGCTGGCCAGCGCCCAGATCAACACCGAGAAGGCCTGTCGTGATGGGGCCGATCAAGTGATTGCCCTCCACCCTGACGGAGAATCGTCTCACCAAGGAGCGATCGCCCTGGATGGCGCGGCAACGGTAGACGAACTAGACGTGATGTACCGTTCCCTGCTCAACCAGCTCCACTGCGAGTTTTTCGCCGTCCAATCCGTTAGCTAATACGGGCAGCATCCAAGATCCCTGTCCTGCCTAACCCCGATCGTGATCAGGCAAATCTTGGGAGAGAGATTCTGGATGCTGTACTACTTCTGGCTCAAAAACTTCTAGAACCTCTTCATCCTGCATGGGAGGTTCTAGCGCTTCTTCCTGAGACTGGGGAAGCGATCGCAAATCGGGCAGTTCAACTAGCTCTTCTTCCTGAGGATCCTGGAGATCGAGGGGGATAGACAGCGGTTCGGGCCGCTCAATCCAACAGCTCGCCACCGGCAGCGTATCTTCCAAATCATCCAGCGGCCGAGGAATAATCATCACAGCATGGAGCTCACCGATGCGCTCTGCTTCATGCATCCCAGCTTCCACCGCCACCGCCACATCTGCCACCCGGCCCCGAATAATGGCTGTGCAGAGCCCTGCCCCCACCATTTCGTAGGAAGCAAGCTGCACATCAGCCGCCTTAAGCATGGCATCACAGGCTCCCACCATGGCTGGAAAACCACGGGTTTCCACCAAGCCAACCGCTTGATTACTCAGACGGTTATGGCCGCGTCCCTCCACGATGCTGGCAAGACGACTGCCAATGGGCAGCACCGCATCAAGGTTGGGCAACGGTCGAGAAATTACCAGCTTTGAAATGAATTGGCCAAATTGTTCAGCAGTCTCAGCTCCAGCCTCCACCGCAATGCGCACATCCGATAGGTTGCCTCGCACCACCGCCGTGCAGTAACCGCTACCAATTTTTTCATACCCCACAAGCCTCACCCCAGATGACTTGAGCATCATATCGGCAGTGCCCACGATCGCTGGAAAGCTGCGGGTCGAGACCAATCCGAGGGCCTGATCTCGGAAGTCGATCGATCGCCCAGCGGCTTGAATAAATTTTGATGGTGGATTACGAAGCTCCATGATTGCCCTCGTGCGTCCTGTGGGTGAGCATCTACACCGCGTGCTGACCATCATGGAGATGACATGAGCGTCGGATCATCACCGTCCATGATTGAGCCTCGACCGGATTGAGTCGCTACATTAGATAACCGCCCGCTTCCGGGAATGTTTTGCTCTCTCTAGCAAGGTCAACTCACCAGAGACGACTGAATCAAACTAGACGAACCCAACAACATGGGTTGCTTAGCTCTATCTTAGCCTGCCATTAAAATTATCTCGTAGATTCATAGCTGTGCCCTACGAATTAGGCGTATTCGGCTCGTCTGAGTCTGATTGCAGCGCTTGCCGATGGGGGAACAACATGCCCATTAAGCGATCGAGAGAGGCTTGCCCATAGACGGGGGTCTGCATCGTTGGCTGGGAGGTGAGCTGGGAGGACGGTGCATCGGAGCCGCCCCCCGTTGCACCGTTCTCCGATGCGTTGCTTGCCGATGCGTTGGCCTTAGATGGTTCTGGAGATAGCTCTGAAGACGGCTTTGGTGGTGTAGATCCTGTAGACGGATGGTGCGATCTAAGACTGCTCTCAGCGTCACTGCTTTCGTCTTCCCAAGGATCCGCGCTGAGCTCTCGATCGGTTAAGGTTACAGACCTAAACTGCGTTTCGCTTACGGTATGCTCCACGATCTGCTCCACAACCTGCCCCACCGCCTGCGGTAAGGCCGTTGGGCTAGAGATGAAGGGCGATGTTCCGGCCTGGGCCACCGCTTGCCGCCCCATCTGCCCGAGGAGCGTTCCTGCTGGTACCACAGATCCTGCCGCCACATCACAGGCAAAGATGGTCACCCCTGATCCAAGACAGGCATTCTGCCCCACCCGTCCTGCTCCTACCACTAACACCTGCAGGCCCAGAATCACTCCCTGTTCAAGATGCACCGTACCTTGGTAGGCATGCAGCACCGAACCCATACCAATGCACACTCCTGCCTCAATAATAATGCGACTTCCAGGATCAGCCTGAAGAACCACGCCGGGAGCGATCGCTGTTCCAGGATGCAGGGTCACATCGCCACTGAGGATGAAATGGGTGTCATTGGTAGGTGGCAGGAGTGGCAAACTCATGGACTCAGTTCGTTGGGGAAACCAGGAACGTGAAACAATTCGATTGATGAAAACTGCATCATCTAAAAGCAGACGCGGTCACCGAAACAGATCGATGCTCCTAGACGTCCGCATCTAGTTCTCTCTTGTCTCACAGGTCTGGCATATGATGCTTGATCAACAGATTGAACCAAGCCTAGCCTGGCGGCTTAGCATCCTTCATGCAACCGCCAGTTCTAGACGTCAGTCAGAGGTCAGCTATGGACGCTGAACCATGATCTCAGCGACCCGTTTCTTGGATTTGGTATCAATCCCAATCAGGCGAACATATTCACCTTGATGCTCCGCCATACAGGCAGACAGGGCTGACATCACATCATCAGGGCGGGTGGATTGAACCGGCGCACAGTTTTTCCACGTACCCGTGCGGAAGCGACGAGCATCCACATGTTCCATACCGATCCGGTAGCCTTGGGACAGGAGCTGACGCACCTGATCTGCCACATCACTGCCTACAGATGTTGACGAGGATCGTGATCCAGAACCGTTCGAAGACGACGTACTGGTTCGTGCCGCGTAGCTACTGCTCGATGCAGAAGCCTTGGGAGCGCTATCGCCTGGCCGTTGAATCATCACCTCTGCCACCCGGCGGCGCGACCGAGTATCAATACCAATCATCCGCACATATTCCCCAGCATGTTCGACCATGCAGGCGTTTAATGCGGCGATCACATCGTTAGGACGGGTTGCTTCAATGGGTGAGCAGCTCTTCCACGTGCCTGTGCGGAAGCGGCGAGCATCCACATGCTCTGTACCAATCTGATAGCCCTGGGACAGGAGTTGATGGACTTGATCGGCCACTTCACGGCTCAGGCCCGCACTGCTTGCGGAGGGTGCCGATGCATAGCTGGCACCGTTGCTGCGCTGTCCGCCGCTGGCAACAGACTTCGGTGCCTCACCGGGGCGCTGCACCACCGTTTCCAAGACCCGTCGCCGAGATTGGGTATCAATGCCAATCAAGCGCACATATTCTCCGGCATGGTCTGCCATACAGGCTTCCAAGCCAGCCATCACCTCATTCAAGCGCGTAGACTGAATGGGGGCGCAGCTCTTCCACGTGCCTGTGCGGAAGCGGCGAGCATCCACATGCTCCATACCGATCCGGTAACCCTGGGATAGAAGCTGACGCACCTGCTCAGCAATATCGCCAGAGACAGGCTCGGAAGACGGAGAGGCGATCGCTTGCCCAGACTGATAGGGCGAATAGTTGGAGGTGGAGCGACGATCCTGGGAGGGGGCGGAGTTGCCATTGCGATCGCCCGGACGCTGCAACATCACCTCAGCCACCCGTCGCTTAGACCCCGTATCCACACCAATCATGCGGACATATTCTTGGCTATGTTCATCCAAACATCGCTCTAGGGCAGCAATCACCTCCGATCGCTGTCCGGCAGAAATCGACGGCCCTGTCTTCCACGAACTAATCCGATATCGACGCGCATCGGCAAACTCAGTGCTAATGCGATAGCCCTGAGTCAACAGTTGATGCACCTGCTCTACTACTTCTGGACTCAATTTCATACGTTGTACCTGCCCATCGCTATCATTGACCCTGTCAGCACTATCACCACTTGCTTGGTATACCTGCTCTAACTCACGGCGCAGGGTAGATACCTGCACGGCGTTCTCCGCTTGATGGGGATGCGATCGCACGGATTCATGGACACCCACCACATGTTGCACAAAGCGACTATCGGCTTCTTGCACATCCGGTAACTGATCGGCTTGTTGCTGAGACGTGATCACGGAACCAGATGGCACAAATTTTCCAGGTGGAATTTCCACGTCTTGAATCAACACGTGCATCATAATGATGCAGCCTTGACCAATGCGAGCATTGAACAGGGTGGAGCGAAATCCGATAAAGCAATCATCCCCAACATAGGCTGGGCCATGGATCAGCGCCATGTGAGTGAGGGTGACTCGTTGCCCAATCCAAACGGAGTAGGAGCGGTCATTATCTCCCACCACTTGACCCTGATCTAAGCCATGAATGACAGCACCATCTTGAACACGACTGCCCTCACCAATAAAAAATGGGTGCCCCTCATCCGCCCGGATGGAGGTCCCTGGAGCGACCACTACGCCAGCTCCAATACAAACATCACCAATGATATTGGCGAATGAATGAACGTAGGCCGTGTCGTGAATTTGAGGCTGTGCCAAGCTTTTAGACCATGGTGTTGGGGGAGTAGCGGAGTAATGAGCTACCATAAGCATTCCCTTCTAAGCAATACAAACCAGTAAGCTAGGGCGATGCTTCCCTTGCCTAAACTCCAGACGGCAATCAAACATCCCTAGATGGATGCAGCGATCGCTGCCTTTTAGACTTCACCCCCAGCCGGTAATTCTAGAGGTAAGAGCAACCAGAAGCGATCGCCCTTACCTCCGAACCCTAAACGTCAGCGATCCGAGTCGCGTTTACTGTAAAACAAGCGATTGTCTAGGCTGACGGTATCGATAATGCCAATGACCAAAGCATCCAGTGGACGCGATTCACTGCCGCTCACCTGTCGAGCAGCACTGCCTCGGCTCACCAACACCCATTCATCAACCCCAGCACCCACCGTATCTGCAGCCACCTCATACTCGGGCAACGGGTTTCCCTGTTCATCGAGCAATTGGAGTAACAAGAACTTGACCCCAGTTAAACTTGGATCTTTTTGAGTGCTGACGACCGTACCGCACACCTTCGCAATCTGCATCGAACCTCGGATCTTGTTGAGCGCTGACTACCATTCCACAAACCTTAGCAAGCTGCTTCAGGTCTATGGACGGTTCATCGGACGAATACCGGTGACGCTTTCCCGGAATGCTTCAACGGCTTCGGTGTAGCGAATCGGCAGCACATACTCTAGGTTTTCGTGGGGACGAGCAATGATGTGGGTGGAAAGAACTTGACCGCCGTTGACGCGCTTCACATTCTCGATACCGGCAGCCACAGAAGCTTGCACTTCAGAGACATCACCCCGGACAATCACGGTCACGCGACCGCTACCAATCTTTTCGTAGCCCACCAAGGTGACCCGAGCAGCCTTGACCATCGCATCAGCGGCTTCCACAACAGCGGGGAACCCTAGCGTTTCTACCATTCCAACTGCAATTGACATGAGACCTTACTCCCTTCCAGTTAACGTAATGAACAAACTTTTGTATCGTGGCACTCGTTCCCTGCCTATCTTCAGAATGACACCTTAAGGTACAACTGAAGACAAACCAAGGGTGCTGATGCAAACACCAACAACGAGACTCTTTTAAGTCCGGAACTGCTCAACGGCTTCGGTATAGCGAATGGGCAGCACGTACTCTAAGTTCTCGTGGGGGCGAGCAATGATGTGGGTGGAGAGAACTTCCCCCCCATTCACCCGCTTTGTACAGTCAATCCCTGCTGATATGGAAGCCTGTACTTCAGAGACATCGCCACGCACAATCACGGTGACACGTCCACTGCCGATTTTTTCATAGCCGACTAGAGTGACACGCGCCGCTTTGACCATGGCATCAGCCGCTTCCACAACAGCGGGAAATCCCCTGGTTTCAATCATTCCGACTGCGATTGGCATCTCTCGTCTCCCACAAAGAAAACTGACAAAACTTCTAAACCTTTTTCTGACGTGATCGACGGGATGGTCGATTTTAATTATTCAGAAAAGCACCGTAAAATTCCCAAGATTAAGAATACAGGTGGTGGATCAGGTTTGACAATATAAAGCAAAATGATTCTTGTTTATGCGAAAAATAATCCAGACTTATCATACAGCCATTCTTGGGTGTACGAACCAGGGATAACCGGTCAAGGAGATAGGGGATCAGAGGGATGAATGCATCCACAAACCGACCCTTCTTTCGATAGAGCCATGGTCTGCCCGGCTGCATTGTTTATCCTTGAACGCTAAACAGCGCCTACCGCCTCAACAAGACACCATGTTGAGTACATCTGACTGCTAGCCTAAGCAAAAGAGAACTAAAACTTAGGAATGACGGGTCAACGATCAAGCTTCACCGAAGACAGGCGAGGTTACGATACTCACACATTCACACATTTAGATTGGGGGGCTTCGTATGATTGCGATCGCTTTGTCACTAGCCTTACCATCAAAACTGTCAAATTGTGAAGATTAACATCATCTAAGGTGCATAAAGCTCATTAGATGCATTGTATGCTCACCATTTCATCCAGCGATCAACGTCTGCCTCTATCATCTAAGCACTAATTGAACATCCTTTCAGGCAACTAAAGTTGAGAAGATGATCATTGAAGACAAGGATTCAAATCAACTAAAGGTTCAAAACACATTATTCAAAACACATTAGAGGATATTTGACTCACAAACTCTGATGATCTGCCTTTAATAGTACCAAGCTGTTGCCCCGGTTTCTTGTGTTCAAAAGTGCCTTCAACATTAGGTTAGATTGATTCATATTTTGTTACTTATAGCTATAAATCTAAACAACACAGCGATCGCTTCAGCTTAATTGTGTTAACAAATATATCTTTTTGGCTCCATGCATCGATTCAGAACAGCAGTTGCAGGCAGCGATCGCATCCCTATAGAATCCCGGCGCACCCATCCATCTCCTATTCTCTGGCAGGTTGAATCTGATGGAGGAGCCCTTCTAGGAGCGCATCGCAGAGCCTACATCCCTAGGGGAGTAAGGGTTACAATGAGCCGCGATCGATGGGAGTGAGGCAAGCGATCGCTGTGGATATCCACTCGCCATGCCCTCATCTATCACCGCTTCATAACGGCTTCTTATCAAGTTGATAGGAGCAAGCCATCCGGTGAGGGGGAGGTCTTATGTCACAATCAGGATGATGTTTGGAACCGTCCTTGCTGAAACGTCTCTAAGAAAAGTCTCTAATAACAGTCACAAATATTTGAGATAATTCATGAGGTCAAGGAGATCTACAGGCTCATTCAGCCTCGGCAGCGATCGCTCTAGCTCTTTGCCGCCAACAACATGTTCCTTGTTCCTGTGAGATCTCGACCGTCCTTGCCTCTTTTTTAAAACTTCTTTGTAGAACTGTTCTATCGCCTGTAATGACCCAGTTTTTGCTGCAGACAATTTGGCTTGTTCCGTTTTATGGCGTAGCGGGAGCACTGGTGACCATACCCTGGTCGGCGGGGATGGTTCATCGCACAGGGCCGCGTCCGGGCGCTTATATTAACCTTTTTATGACCCTGCTCTCCTTTGTGCATGGGTCGATTGGCTTTATACAAGTTTGGGGGCAGCCGCCACAACAGCTTGCTCTGGAATGGCTCCACGCAGCCGATCTAGACATTGCCCTCACCATTGAAATTTCTCCCATCAGCCTCGGAGCGATGGAACTGGTGACCTGCATTAGCTTGCTGGCCCAGATTTACGCCCTAGGCTACATGGAAAAAGACTGGTCGTTAGCCCGATTCTTTGGGCTGATGGGCTTCTTTGAAGGAGCGCTCGCTGGCATTGCCCTCAGCGATTCCCTCTTCCTCAGCTACGGCTTGCTGGAGATGCTGACCCTGTCTACCTATCTCTTGGTAGGGTTTTGGTATGCTCAGCCCCTTGTAGTAACCGCAGCCCGAGACGCCTTTTTGACCAAGCGGGTGGGCGATATTATTCTGCTGATGGGGCTAGTGGCCTTATCCAGCTATGGCGAAGGGCTCAACTTTTCTGAGCTGGCAGACTGGGCAGATGCCACGCCTCTAGTTCCTTGGGCTGCAGCAGCTCTAGGACTGTCCCTGATTGCTGGCCCCACGGGCAAATGCGCCCAATTCCCCTTAAATCTCTGGCTCGATGAAGCCATGGAAGGGCCCAATCCAGCCGGAATTTTGCGGAATTCTGTGGTGGTGTCATCAGGGGCCTATGTCTTGATCAAGCTGCAGCCCGTGTTCACCCTTTCACCGGTTTCGGCAAACGCGCTGATCGCCATTGGCACCGTCACAGCCATTGGAGCCTCGCTGATGGCGATCGCTCAGATTGACATCAAACGCACCCTCTCCCACTCCACCAGTGCCTATCTCGGGTTGGTGTTTATTGCCGTGGGCTTGGGGCATGTGGATATTGCCCTGCTGATTCTCTTTAGTCATGCCGTTGCCAAAGCGCTGCTCTTCATGAGTGCTGGGGGCATCATTATGACCACCAGTGGACAAAACATCACCGAAATGGGTGGTCTGTGGTCGCGGATGCCGGCTACCACCACCGCCTTTGTCGTCGGCTCAGCCGGGCTCGTGGCTGTAACGCCCTTGGGCATGTTTTGGACGATGCATCGCTGGCTCGATGGAACGTGGACCAACTCTTGGTGGTTGTTGGCCGTGCTGGCCTTTGCCAACCTCCTCAGCGCCATTAACCTCACCCGAGTGTTTCGGCTCGTCTTTTTAGGCACCCCCCAAGCCAAAACTCGCCGGGCTCCAGAGGTGCCTTGGCCCATGGCCATTCCCATGGTGACCCTAAGCATCGTCACCCTGATAGCCTACACTGTGCCCCAACACTGGCAGTTTTGGCTGAGTCCAATCACGCCATTAATTGCTCAAGACAGCTTGTTTTCCCAGATCGCAATGCCCATCGAGTTGGCAGCCGGTCTGATCGGCTGTGTCATCGGATTTTCCATAGAGCTACGACGGGCCTGGTCACGCCCTGCCCTCATATCCCTCAGGTTTTTACAAGATCTCCTCGCCTACGACTTTTACATCGAGAAGATCTACAACGTCACGGTGGTAGCCGCCGTGAGCTGGTTATCGTGGCTATCAGACTGGATCGATCGCTACATCATTGATGGAGCCGTCAACCTGGTAGGGTTAGCGACCATTTTTAGCGGGCAAGGATTGCGCTACAACGTCTCAGGGCAATTCCGATTTTATGCATTAACCATTTTGCTGGGGGTGGGGCTGTTGTTGATGGTCACCGTCAATCTGCCATCCTAGGGCTGCATAAAAGCTGTGTCGCCTATCACAACCACTCGATCCACCAGTCATCCATCTACTTGAGCCGTGATGTAGGGAGCAAAACAACAACAGATGCTGAGTGCCTTAATTTGGCTACCTCTCCTAGGAGCAATCGTCATTTCCTGCTTTCCGAGTACCGTCTCATCGCGCACGGTGCGCAGTGTGAGTCTGGTGCTCGCGATCGTTTTACTCGTTTGGACTATCGTGATCGGCAGTCAGTTTGACCTAACTGCCACCGAAATGCAGTTTACCGAGTTGCTGCCTTGGCTCGACACCATTGGGTTGAACTATAGCCTGGGGTTAGATGGGCTATCGCTACCCCTGTTGTTTTTAAACGCGCTGCTCAACGTGGTGGCGATCGCTGCCACAGACCCAGACATTCCCCGCTCTCGCTTCTACTACGCGCTAATTTTTGTGTTGAACGTGGGCGTGGCCGGTGCATTTCTAGCCCAAAACCTACTGCTGTTCTTCCTGTTTTACGAAATCGAAATTCTGCCCCTCTATTTTCTCATTGCCATCTGGGGCGGGCAGAAACGCGGATACGCCGCCACCAAGTTTTTGATTTACACCGCCGCATCCGGTGTGCTGATTCTCGCCGCCTTTTTAGGAACCGTTTGGTTTACGGGAGCCAGCAGCTTTGCCTACGATCCAGGGCGATCGCAACTCCTCCCCCTCGGCACCCAGCTTCTGCTGCTATCCGGCATTCTGCTAGGATTTGGCATTAAAACACCGTTCATTCCTCTCCATACCTGGCTGCCCGATGCCCACGTGGAAGCCTCCACCCCCGTCTCGGTGCTCCTAGCCGGCGTGCTGCTGAAATTGGGTACCTATGGTCTCCTGCGCTTTGGCCTGTCGATGTTTCTGGATGCCTGGGCCTATCTCGCGCCTTGGTTAGCCACCTGGGCCGCCGTAGGAGCCCTCTATGGTGCCTGTTGTGCGATCGCCCAGCAGGACATGAAAAAGGTGGTTGCCTACTCCTCCATCGCCCACATGGCCTTTGTCCTCCTAGCTACCGCCGCCACCACCCGCCTGAGCCTGATTGCGGCTGTCGCCCAAATGGTCAGCCATGGGCTGATCTCTGCCCTGCTCTTTCTCCTAGTGGGCGTGGTGTACAAAAAAACCGGCACCCGCGATGTCCAAGTCTTGCGGGGGCTCTTAAATCCCGAGCGGGGGCTTCCCCTCATTGGCAGTTTGATGATTTTAGCGGCCATGGCCAGCGCTGGCATTCCTGGCATGGTGGGCTTTATTGCCGAATTTATGGTCTTTCGCAGCAGCTTCCCCATCTTCCCGATTCAAACGCTGCTGTGTATGGTGGGAACAGGGCTCACCGCTGTCTATTTTCTTCTGATGATCAATCGGGTCTTCTTTGGCCGCTTGGATGCTCCCTTTGACAAACTCCCCCGGGTCAACTGGAACGATCGCATCCCGGCCCTAGTGCTGGTAGCCTTCATTTTAGTTTTAGGACTCCAGCCCAACTGGCTCGTGCGCTGGAGTGAATCTGAGTCAGGAATGCTCCTGACCAGAATGTCGATGAGGACGCCACCGCCCGTAGCCCTCACCGCCAAGATAGAGCCGGCCCGGCTGCTGCCCTAGCGGTTTATATACGTCGATTCATCACCCACAGTTTGTCATGCTGAGCACCCAACTCGATCCCTCCAAGCATCCCCTTGCTGCCTATATTTACCAGCTAGAATCGGGGCAGGCCCTGCTTCCCGACTCCCCCGTCCACGTCACCGAAGTCGTCGGCATCCTCAAAAGCTACGGGGTTGTTCTGGATGCCTATTCCATCAATTTGAACTACATTGCCGACCATCAATGTTTGGTGATCTTGCCCTTCTTCAAGTATTTCAACGGTCAAGTTTCATTCACGAAACTGCTTCAGCATTGGTGGCACGATCGCATCAACTACGAATATGCCGAATATTGCATGAAAGGAATGTTTTGGCATGGCGGCGGTGGCTTAGATGCCTACCTCGATACCCCAGACTTTCGTCAGCGGGCCGAGGTCTTAATCCGCGACAAATTTAAAACCAATCCATTCATGCTGGGGCTGCATCGCTTATTTCCCGACTTCTTGCCAGAACAACTGCGGATGATGGCCTACTACAGCGGTCTTGGCCAGTTCTGGCGGGTCATGAGCGATATGTTTTTGTCGCTCTCCGATCGCTACGATGCGGGAGAGATCACAACTATTCCTGACGTGGTCAGCCATATTCGCGAGGGTCTTGTGGCAGCGGCCAGCCAGCCCATTGTCTACAACGTCCAACTGGGCGATCGCACCCATGAGATCATTCCCCCCTCCGCTGGTCTAACCTTCCTCGCCGACACCGCCATACCCTACGTCGAGGCCATTTTCTTTCGCGGCACTCCCTTTCCGGGCACCATTTCCTACAACGCTCAGGCCTACCAAATTCCGTTCTACCAGCAAGACTTCGCCTACGGTGCCCTCTTTGCCGACCCTCTCCCTGTCGGTGGTTCCGGCATTC
The DNA here is from genome assembly GCF_016888135.1 of Leptolyngbya sp. CCY15150. NCBI lineage: Bacteria > Bacillati > Cyanobacteriota > Cyanophyceae > Leptolyngbyales > Leptolyngbyaceae > Leptolyngbya > Leptolyngbya sp. CCY15150. The sequence goes on along the minus strand of NZ_JACSWB010000147.1, from coordinate 190,084 downwards.
CCCCCACCTTGCTGATGCAAGATATGCGTCACTTTTTACCCGATTATCTGCGCGATCTCTATCAGCAGAGTACCCGCCAAGACGATGATCTACGGGTGAAAATCTGTGAGACGTTTCAGAAATCTATGTTTTGCGTCACCACTGCCACCATTCAAGGATTAGCGCCCTACCCCCTGTCTACCACCACCTTAGACGAACGGCGCGCCAATCGAGCCTACCTAGAAAACTGGATGAATCGCTTCGTCACATCTCGGATTCAAGAAGTTCAAATCTAGCCAGACAGGTCGTGCTAGAGCCCATTCGTGCCCCATCTAGGCATAGCCCTTAACCGACTATCGATTGTTCTTAGCAGATTTTTGATGGAAAAATCGTGCTGAGTTCAGCCCCTTGGTTAAAATAGAAAATGATTTAATGTAGCGCCGTTTGATCCAATCTGGGTGAACTGAAGTATCCTGACGCTTCTTTTCCCATGGAAGATTTTGGTGACTGCAACTAGCGCAGCAAACGGCGGGACGATTGTGTGGATCTAACGCACATATCCTGATTTCAGGTGGGCGGGTTCCACAGATGGACTGAAATTGTTGATTAGGTTAGAAGGAGTAGTCATACATGACCCAGGTGCTCTTAGGAGAAAATGAAGGAATTGAGTCAGCACTGCGTCGGTTTAAGCGTCAGGTCTCAAAGGCAGGAATTTTGGCAGATGTCAAAAGCCATCGACACTTTGAAACACCGCAGGAAAAGCGGAAGCGGAAGGCGGTGATGGCTCGACGGAAACGGCGGTTTCGCTAACCAAGCGGCGATCGCTACACCTGTTGTCAACCTTGAAGCGGGGAGGAAGGGGCGTTGATGATGCGACCCTTCTCGATCGCCCCATTGCGATCGCCCCCATTTATCTTCACCTCAAGCAATCCTACAATCTAGCCCGTAGGCAGCAAGCTTCTAGCGTCCATGCGATCGCGGCAGATCAAGCTTGTCTACAGCATCACTTCATCGGCAAAGCTAGCCCAGCGAACAAAGTGGAATGGGCCAGCGATGGAGCCCCATAGATGTTCATCCGTATTGGGATCCCGCCCTCGATCGAGGCTAATAAAGCGATCGGCGTCAATTTCAAATTCGCTATCCAGGTAGGTGAGCTGCCCCTTGCGCTCCACCATGCAGGCCTTCCCCGGTTCAACAACGCCTTTGAACGACGTGCCCGTCCAGTGAACCACCATATTACAGCCCGGCATTTTCTGGAGGCGATCGCTCGTCACATCCTTCAGGCGTTCTGGGTGGCGAGAAGCATTAAACAGCGCTTCTTGATCCGCGACGAGATAATTTTCAATTTCAATATGGTCGCCCAAGTCTAGCAGCTTCAGCACCCGCAGACGGTATGGCGCATTCAAATTAATATCGTAGGCTTGCTCCACCAAAAAGCTCATCCCCGACAACTGCTCCAACGGCAGGGGGCGCATACAGACACGGATATGGGCGAAAAAGGGTGGATTTTCAAACGCTTGAGGCTGGTTACTAAAGTCTGCCGCCATCCAGCGGGCTAGGGTTTTGATATCTGTAGAATGGGTCATGAGCATATTAAACGAATAACATAGGGAGCGATCGCCGCCCTACCTTGGCGTACCTATAAGGCCAACTGACCCATCATTTCCCCCCATCCTCCAGTCCCTTTTGTTATTACAAGAGGAGAAGGAGAGCAAGAAAATACAGGTGTTTTCAGAGCCCCTCTACCGACCTGGGAGAGGGGTTTGGGGTGAGGGTCTTCGAGCTTTACAACAGCCCACAAGGCCATCTTCACGGCACTGACAGCGATCGCCACCCCTTGCATTGTACGAGACTTTTGAACGCCCACTTCTGCCTAAAAGTCAAAGTAAATATAGGGAGAACTTTCGCTAGGAGCCAGGAGCCAAGCGGCGAAAAGGCAAATGGGCACCAGCAGGATTTTGACCGGCCAATTGAGCTGTAGCTTGAGCCCTCGCTGCACGCCATAGATAGCAATCATCACCAAGGCGATCGCCCCTAGAATCACAGCAATTTCTGCCCGTCCCATCTGCAGCGTTTCCACATAGATTTTTTGCCCAAACTGCACATCCGCCGGATGTCCCCACAAATGGGTGAGCACCCACCAGGAATCTCGCAGATTCGGCAGGCGGAAAAAGATCCAGGCCACAAACACCATCGACTGGGTCGCGCCCCAAGCCACCAACGTACCGGGAATACTTTGCCACCATTGAGCCAACTGAGGCGATCGCTCTGACAGGGCATGGGTGAGACGATGCACCACCAGCGCTACACCATGGACGGCTCCCCACACCACAAACCCCCAGGCCGCACCATGCCAAATGCCGGCAATCAGCATAATGATCAGCAAATTCAAGCAGGTGCGACTCAGACCCTGGCGCGATCCCCCCAAGGGAAAATAGAGATAGTTGCGCAGCCAGTCCCCGAGGGTCATATGCCAGCGCCGCCAAAAGTCGGCAATATTGGTCGTCAAGTAGGGAAAGTCAAAGTTTTGAGGCAGCGAGAAACCCATGAGCATGGCCGTACCCCGCGCCACATCCACATAGCCGCTGAAATCTAGGTAGAGCTGAAACCCGTAGGCGATCGCCGCCAGCCATAGATCGCCACTCCCCGCCCGCTCCAAGTTAGCAAAACTTAGATCCACCAACGTGCCCAAGTGATCCGCCAACAGCAGCTTCTTCACCGCCCCACAGGCAATTAGCCATAGAGCATCCACAATCTTGACGGTGCTGGGAAACTGAGCCGCCTGCACCTCTTGCATAAAGGGATGAAAACGGGTGATCGGCCCCGAGATGAGCTTAGGAAAAAACAGCTTATAGGTAGCAAATTTGAGAAAACTTTGGCTGGCAGGCGCGCCTCGATAGACATCCACCAAATAGGCGATACATTCAAAACAGAAAAAGCTAATGCCCAAGGGAGCCATAATCTGGGTAGCCACCCAACTCGCCGACGCTTGGGCAGCGGGCCAGGCAAAGGCTAGCCCCAAGGATGACAGGACAAAGGGTACATACTTGAAGCCCAGCAGCAGCAAGACATTCACCACAATGCCTAGCCACAGCAATCTAAAGCGGCGGCGGCCCCAGTCTTGCTGGGCAAAGTCCCAGTCCACATTGTCAATGCGCCAGTCGAGCGGGGCTCCCAGATCTAGCCCAATGCGGAAGGTCACCAAGGCAATGACGAGCAGCAACGGCACGTACTGAAGCTGCAGGGAACTGTAGAACACCAAGCTAGCTAGCAGCAAGACCCACAATCGCAGCGATCGCCCCTCAACTGCCCAGTACACTCCCAGGACGCTGAGCAGAAAGATGCCATACAAAATGGACAGTAATGTCATTGCTTGTGCTCCATGGCGATCGAGCTGGCGATCGGGCTGTGATCCCACCGCTCATTTTACTATCGCCAGTATAGGGGCACCTCCAGCAGACTGGCCCCACTCCACGGAAGAACGCGCCGTGCAGCCAGAGCAATCTTGCCAGAGCCATCAACGGACTTAGCTAGCAGATGAGCGATTCCAACGAAACCAGTTCATAAGCTGACTGCGATGGGCTTGCGTCTGGATTTGTTCAGGCGTAGCTACATCCTGTCTCTCCTGCCCATCCCCATCGATCTGAGCCGATCGCTTGGGACGAGTAAAAACTGTGTTGGCTAAGCGATTAAAAAACATCAGGAAAAACCTCATAATGTATTGAATTACACAGAAATTTTAACTCTTTTTATGATCAAAACAAAGCTGATGTCATCACTCGTTAACCTCACAACCAGACTGACCGTCGCCCGTGATGCTGACAGGGGCATGGGCACCACGGGTCGCGAGAGGATTTGCAGCTCGCCTCCGACGCCAAGCTCTTGGCAACTCTCCGCTCTCAATCAACAGCCCTCAATCAACAGCCCTCAATCAACAGCCCTCAATCAACAGGGAGGCCTTGGTGGACAACCCGGCTTTCTAGATCCAATGTCGTCCAGGCCTCAACAAGGCCTGTCGCCTACACCCTTGCTCCTGCAGATACGTTCCCGGAACGGCCGGAGGCGTTACAACATTTTGCGGGGAGACCCCGTCGCCTACACCCTTGCTCCTGCAGATACGTTCCCCCCCTGTGTGCCTGGAGCACGGCACCCTTGAGCCAGGATGGTACATTGATGTAGGCACAGCAGGTGCTCCCGGGGAAGGAGCACTTCGGGATAGTATAGAGATATGGTTAGAAGCGTTGACATTCGTGGCCTCCCCCACGCCTATTCTTTAACGTCTGAAACGGCAGTGCCGACAGTGCTGGTCTTTGTCCATGGATGGCTCCTGAGCCAGGCCTATTGGCAACCCGTCATTCAGCATCTATCGGCTGACTATCAGTGCTTATCCTATGACCTGCGAGGATTTGGTCAGTCTCAGCCCATAGCCGATTACAACATTCATCCCCAAACCCTAGAGCAGCGCTCAGAAGCGATCGCCGTTGGAGCCAGTTGTAGCCGATCGCTCACTGAGGTGACGACGTCTAGGGCGGAGTATGCCCATACACCTGCCGCCTACGCCGAAGACCTCTTGCAATTACTGCAAACCCTGAACATTCAAAATGCCTGGCTTGTGGGGCATTCCCTCGGCGGTAGCATTGCCCTTTGGGCTGCCCATCAGTCACCGAGTGCGATCGCTGGCGTCGTTTGCGTGAACTCGGGGGGTGGCATTTATCTAAAAGAAGAATTTGAGCGGTTTCGCATGGCCGGCACTCAGCTCGTCAAGCTACGCCCTCGCTGGCTGCCCTACGTGCCGCTCCTTGATGTTCCCTTTGCCCGCATGAATGTGGCCCAGCCGATTTCTCGTCAGTGGGCACGCCAGCGTCTGATGGATTGGGTCGCTGCCCATCCAACCGCGGCCCTAGGCGCACTCTTAGACTCAACCACAGAAGCCGAGGTTCATGACCTGCCACGTCTTGTAGCAGGGTTATCACAACCGGTCTACTTCTTAGCGGGAGAGCAAGATGACGTCATGGAACCCAAGTATGTGAACCATCTAGCGAGTTTCCATTCCCTGTTTGAATGCTGTGGTCACAATGTTCTACAGCTCCCTAACTGTGGGCATCTCTCCATGCTCGAACATCCCGACGCCGTAGCGCAGTATATTCGCCAGATTTTGACCATTCATGCATAAAGCTTGAGCACATCCTCCACCGCCATGCGTGACTGCACCCCCAAAGATAGGGGCGATCGCCGTCCGTGGGCCAGATGCTCCGCCGCTGCGCAGGCAATCATAGCGGCATTATCGGTGCAGAACTTCAGGGGCGGAAAAATCACCCGCAGCCCCTTGTCAGACGCTGCCGCCGTCAGATGCTGCCGTAGGCCGCTGTTAGCCGCCACACCGCCCCCCACCACGATGGTGCTGAGGTGATGATCAAGGGCACAGGCGATCGCCCGTTTGGTGAGCGATCGGGCCACCGTGGCTTGAAAGCTAGCTGCTAGATCCGCCACCGGTAAGTCCGGAGTCTGCGCTTGGAGAGACTGGGTCAACCGCAAGACAGCCGTTTTCAGACCGCTAAAGCTGGAGTCGTAGGGATGGTAGCCACCTTGGGGCAGGGAGATTTTTCCCTCCGGCAAAGCATAGGCCTGGGGATTTCCCTGGGCCGCGAGGCGATCGATCGCCGGGCCGCCTGGATAGCCCAAGTCTAGTAAGCGAGCAACTTTATCAAAGGCTTCCCCGGCTGCATCATCGTGGGTTTGCCCCAAGGTTGTGTAATGCCCGCAGCCTTGAACATGGAGCAGGCTCGTATGCCCCCCCGACACCAGAAGACAGAGAAAGGGCGACTCCAAGGTCGGCTCCGTCAGGTAAGAAGCGCAGATATGCCCCTCTAGGTGGTGGACACCCAAAAACGGCTTTTGGTGCAGCAGAGCCAAGGTTTTAGCCGCACTCAGGCCCACCAGCAGCGCTCCCACCAGCCCCGGTGCCACCGTAGCCGCAACGCCATCAATGCCATCCCAGGGCAGATCCGCTTGCTCCAGCGCTTGAGCGATCGCCCAGTTCACGGTTTCCACATGCTGCCGAGACGCCACCTCCGGCACCACGCCCCCATACTGGCGGTGAATGTCAATTTGAGAGGACACCACACTGCTCAACACATGGCGATCGCTCACAATGGCGACGGCAGTTTCATCACAACTGGTTTCAATAGCGAGGGTTGTTACCATACGGGGATAGAAAATTAGAGCCGCTGAAGAACAGGGTATGAAAGAATCATCGGAGTAGGACATCCTACCCACTACATCCCTTCAGACTACAGGATGAACCGGTTACCCAAGGGGCGATCGCTCCTTCACAAACTCATGACTGTTTCATAACTGTAACGATTTACAGCTTGACTTTGTCTTTTGCTGCACTGTTTGGTAGAGAAATAGAGATTAACAGAATCGATCAGATTCCAAACTGGTATCGAAACGTAGCGATCGCCCGGCTCTAAATGTTAACAAATATCAAGAACCATACACCTCTGTCCCAGTTCATGAAGATACTAATTTTGAGGTTTATGTCCAGCCTAGTCCATCCTGAAACTCAGCTTACAGGCTGATCAAGATCGACTTTGTTGACATAGCTGTGCCACCGCTTTGCCCATTAAATCAAGGGGTTGAGCGATCGCACACCGATAGATGCATCGCAATAGATCTGGAGATGTTCTCTAATAGATCCATTGATATTGCTGATGGGTTACCTCTAAACATTTTCAATGCTTGAAAGGGTATGAAAATGAATGGGATGTTGCGCTTTACTGAGACCATTCAGAAGAGTATGATTGCTCTGAAGTTCAACTGCTAAACGCATCCATAACTTCATTTTTGTACAAAAATCTTTGTTTTTCGTAATAAAGGGAAGCAATTCCAATGAGACGATTGTTTGCTCTACTTCTAGTTATTAGTCTTTGGATTGGCTTTGTTCCTCCAGCCTCCGCTGATGTAGCTGGACTAACCCCCTGTGGTGAGTCTGCTGCCTTCCAGCAACGCGCTGCTGCCGCTACAACGCCTCAAGCCAAAGCCCGTTTCGTAAAATATGCTGATTCCAGCCTCCTCTGCGGCACCGATGGGTTGCCTCACCTAGTGGCTGATGGTCGCTGGAGCCATGCCAGCGAATTTATGATTCCAGGTCTAATGTTCCTCTACATTGCCGGATGGATTGGTTGGGTGGGCCGTGCCTACCTAATTGCCGTTCGCGGTGAAAAGAATGCCGAAGAGAAGGAAATCGTGATCGATGTTCCTCTAGCTACCAAGGTGATGCTAACGGGCTTTGCTTGGCCGTTGGCTGCTCTGAAAGAATTTTCGAGCGGTGAACTCGTGGCTAAGGATGCAGAAATTACGGTTTCTCCCCGCTAGGCACATCTGTTTCCGTAAGGGTAGGAGCGATCGCTCCTGGCTCAGCGGATCATCTTTTTCGAGACGACTGATTTATTCCTAAGTTGAGATTGGAGTCTAGCTCATGCAGGATCTCTTGAAGTATTTGTCTACCGCGCCGGTTTTGGCAGCAGCCTGGATGCTGGTCACGGCTGGTATCTTGATTGAATTCAACCGGTTCTACCCAGACCTGTTGTTTACACCGTTCTAACCCTATCAACCAGGCCCAAACGGTTTGCCAGACTTAGGGTTAAAACCCTAGATGCTTGCTCACGTACAAAAAAACCGCCAAGTTGGCGGTTTTTTTGTGTCTTTACTTCATGCCTAAAACTGGCTTAATACAGCCCCAACCAAGCCAAAAGACCTTGGCCCGTCGTGTACTCAATTACCAAGGTCAGGACAAATCCAATCATGGCAGCCCGTCCGTTCAAGCGTTCGGAATAGTCGTTGAACCCAAATTTCGGCTCTGTCAACTTGGGAGTCACAGAAGGTTGAGGGTTAGTCATTAGCAGCACAACCGTTTACAAAACGTTACAGTCTTTCTCCATTGTGGAGAACCCTGGCGCGATCGTCAAGGGAGGCTTAGGAATCGGAGACCGTCTTCAGGTAGGCAGCGATCGCTTCTGTTGCCACCTCCGTCATCGGGCGTCCCTGCTGTTCTGCCGCTGTTTTGAGCTGGGCGTAGATCTCATCCCCCACACCAATTCGATAGCGAGAGCGGTTGGGCGATCGCGATGATTTGGGCTGATAGGTAGCGCTAAACTGCCGCAGCGCCTCAAAGCCAACCCGATGGCAAAAGTCGCCAAAGCTTTCCCCAACCTGCCGCTGTTGCTTGAACTGGGTGAACAGCGGTTCTAGGGTCTTCTCTAGGTCGGCGATCGCCATACGATCCATGTAGGGTTCAGACAGACGCGTTTGGTGAGGACTCGCGCCCAGCCAAATTTGATAGGCCTCCGACGCCTGTCCCACAAACCCTAGCTCCGCCAGGTAAGGACGAGCACAGCCATTGGGACAGCCGGTCATACGAATGACAATGGTTTCATTCGGCAACCCCACCCGCTTGAGCACCGCCTGAATGCGATCGTTAATGCTGGGCAGCACCCGCTCCGATTCCGTAATCGCCAGCCCGCAGGTCGGCAAGGCCGGACAGGCCATCGAATAGCGCGTGAGAGGATCCAGGTTCTCCACCGGCACCACACCACAGCGCTGCAGAACTTGATCAATCTCGGACTTGGCCGCCGGATCAATGTCATACAGCACCAAGTTATGGTTGGCTGTCAGCAGCATCGGCAGAGCAAAGCGTTGCTCAATGTCCCGCAGCGCCGTTCTAAGCTGCAGGGTAGGCGTATCATGCACCCGCCCATTCTCGATGGAGATGCCTAAAAATAGCTTGCCATCGCCTTGGTCATGCCAGCCCAGATAGTCTTTGTACTCAAACTCAGGTAAAGGCTTGAACGGCTGGAGCGGTTGACCAAAGTATTGCTCTAGGGTTTGGCTAAACCGTTCCACACCCCAATCATGCAGCAAATACTTCATGCGGGCATGGCGACGATTGACGCGATCGCCATAGTCTCGCTGAGTCGCCACGATCGCCTTCACCAGGTCATAGACATCATCCTTGTCCACATAGCAAATCGGATCTGCCAATCGGGCAAACGTCTCTTCCTTGTTGTGAGTGCGTCCCATGCCGCCACCCGCCAACACATTGAATCCCTCTAGGTCACCCTGGTCATTGGTGATCACCACAAGACTGACATCTTGGGAGTAGAGATCCACCGAGTTATCCCCCGGCACCGTCACACAACACTTAAACTTACGAGGCATGTAGTAGGTGCCATAAATCGGCTCCTCTCCCTCAGCAAATACAGTGCCATTGCCCTTGGGCTGTAGCGCCGCCACCACCGCAGGATTCACCTCCGAGGTCACCGCCTTTTCACCATCCAGCCAAATTTCGTAGTACGCGCCGGTGTGGGGCGTTAGCAAATCAGCAATGTGATTGGCATACTCCTGAGCATAAACATACTCTGGACGATTCTTGTAGGGAGCTGGAGGAGCCATCACATTCCGGTTCAGATCACCGCAGGCTCCTAGGGTAGACCCCATATTTCGGACAATTTCCGCAATCACGGTCTTCAGGTTCCGCTTCAACACACCATGAAGCTGGAAACCTTGACGAGTAGTGGCCCGCAGGGTCTGATTGCCATACTCCTCCGCTAAGCGATCGAGGGTGAGGTAGAGCTGCGATGAAATAAACCCGCCAGGATTACGGGTTCGCAGCATAAATTGATAATCCTTCTCCTGTCCCTTAACCCGGTTATCACGATTATCTTGCTGGTAAGAACCGTGGAACTTGAGAATCTGCAGACCATCTTCAGAAAAATGAGTGGTATCTTGCAAAATCTCCGTGGCAACAGGCTCTCGCAGGGCATGGCTACGTTCTTTGAGCGCTTCAGCCTTCGAACGTTTAACGGAAGCAGACGATTGGATGGGAGTGGTGACCATGGGACGCAAACGACAGATCAGTGAGCACAAACGATAAAGCTAACTATCCCCGGTAATTCGGTCGGAATTAGGGTGAATCAGCTCCTTTGATCTTATCATCAAGCTTGAGGCTACAACGATCGTCGAAGTGAAATGTCATGTCTGTCGAGTGGCCAGCACCTGCAAACACCCAACATCCAGCAAAAAACCGCCAGAAGTCTGGCGGTCTGGGTAGGAGCAAGCCCCTACCCGCATCCCATCTATAAGATGGCGTGAGAAACCCTAGGCGAGATCCTCCTCTGGCAAGCCTACGACCCAAAGTTCACGACCAGCGTCCGGCGTGTCTGCTCGGAAGAAGAGGCGTCCGTTCACCACAGTGAGGTTGCCCGGATTCGAAGCTACATCGCCAGCAATGTCAACCAGCTCCACATCGCTACCGTCTGGGAAGAGCCGCCATAACTCTGATCCAGCCCCCCCATCTGCGGTGAAGTAAAGCGTAGTACCCACCGCGATCAGGTTCGTAGGAGTTGCAACCGGAGCGTTATTAAAGAGCAGTTTCTCGGTTCCTCCTCCCGTTCCATCACTCACCCACAGATGACGTCCTGTACTATCATCAGCCGAGAAGTATAGAAGGTCATTCACTGCCGTTAGCTGCAAGGGGTTAGAACTTTCGCTGATGTTTGGATTGACATTAATATCCTCCACCAAATACGAGCGAAATCCTACATTAAGCGTTGGGTCATAGGCGTAGAGCTCAACACCCGATGCGGCACTTGCCGTAAAGAACAGCTTGCCGCCCGCCACCGTCAAATTACCAAAGTTTGCAGTCTGAATCGTTGTTGGTAAGGGATCAACCTCCACCAAGGCATCATTTGCATCCAGGGTAAATAGGTTAGGCGTTCCACCTGCAATAACTGGAGCAGAGCCCGTGAAGTAAAGCGAGCCCTGAAATTCGGCAAAGCTACCCAAGGGGTTAACACTACCTGTATCAATGGCCACTGGGGCAGCACCATTAGCACTCTTGAAGAGTTGCGGACCCACATCGGTTTCAGAGAGGAAGTATAGAGAGCTTCCAACTGCCGTCAAGCCGCTAGGAGTCGATCCTACGTTGTCCCCTGTGACGTCAAGCAAGGTAGCGCTATTCGCTAGGTTAACCCCAGCGAAGGTTGTATCCACAACCCACACTTCATTGTTGGTGTCAAAGTCATCTTCAAAATTTGTTGCGGTGAAGTAGAGCAAATCACCCACTACCGTGAAGTTGCTAATGTTGGATGACTCTGGGCCAACAAAAATATCTCTGACCAACTCAACCGCTGTCCCATCGGTGCGCCAGAGTTCTAGACCATTGTTGAGCCCCGCATCCGCTGCCGTGAAATAGACGAATCCATTCACCGCAACCATGTCACCGATGTTGGAGAACTCCCGCAGTTGTTGAGTGCCCTCAAAGGTACCATCCGTCGTCCAGAGGGCCTGTCCTGATCCATCATTGGCTGAGAAGAAAAGGCTACCACCAACCCCAGCCATTTGCTGAGCTAGGGAAGAAGAACTTTGCGCACCTGGAGCAATGTCCTTAATGAAAGCAGGAGTGAGGGAAATAGAGGTTGCTTCTAAGGAGAGGTCGTAGAAAGCAAACGAGGACTGTGCCTCTGGAAAAACACGAATGAAGTAGGTGCCAGCATCAAATACCCCTTCAACTTGCTCAGGCACATTACCCAGTTGGCGCACAGTGTCTAGCAGCTCAAGGTCACCGATACCACCGGGGCCTTGCCGGAACAGTTGAATATCCGCAGTAGCGTCTAAATCGATATTCGATGGAATCACATTCAGATCGATGAAGCTGGCTTCGGTAAGATTGAAGGTGTAGTAATCATCCTCATCAATACCTGCCCCCACAAAGTCGACAAGGTTAAAGCTACGGGAACCGTTCACCGGTTCCCAAGATGCTTCATTGTTGATATTGAACGCTGCGGCAGGGGTGTTACCAGCTTGGTCAAGAATATCAAGCTCTGTTTCTAGGTCAAGGGTGAAGAAACTGAAGGCTGCATTATCAACCTTCGACACCCGGATGAAGTAGATACTATCTGCTGCCAAGGAAACGTCACTGAGGGCAACCGTGTTGCTGCCGACGGTTGACGTGACCAATTGGAAGTTAGAGTCAAAGATTTCTAAATCTACATCAAGATCGGCGTTGCTGAGATTTAAGTTGACGTCGAGCAGGGCATCAGCTCGATTAGACGTTCTGAAGCGATATACATCCGTATCATTGACATTCAGCAACTCCTCGATCGTCGGAATAGGAGTTGTGGCACTACGTTCAGGCAGTACCCCTAAGTTGTTGGCGTCAGGGAACGTGTCGCCAGCCCCATCCGGGGCAGGACTTGCAATAGCCCGAAAGCGATAGGTGGTGGCAGCGTCTGGCCCGATGGGTAAGACACGGGCAAAGTAGGTGCCAGGGCCAAGGATCTGATTAATACCAGCTTCCGTACCGCTAGTGCCGCCAGCGGCGAAATCAATCCGTCGTCTGTCGCCATCAAAGAGAACTAGGCGAGTATTGCTTGCCAGCCCGAATAGGGAGAGATCAACCTCAGCCACATCAGCGAGATCAAACTCATAAAAGTCGCTGCGATCTGCTGATGTGCTGACGTAGTCAGATTGAACAACAGGGCCACTTTGAGGATCAATCGCAAGGGTTTGGTTAAAGGTATTTCCAGCATTATCAGCATATCCACTGACGTTGAGGCGATAGGGAGTATTTGCACGGGCGTTGGGTGTAAATACTCGAATGTAGAAAATACCTTGATTGAGCGTCCGTCCGGCTGCTTCGTCGCTCGTTCCCGAATTAATGGAGCGGGCTAATATGTCCCCTCGGCGATTCACCAACTGCACATTTGCATCGTCTCGCAAGCCGTTGAGGGTAATTTCTACGCTTGTGCGCCCAGTCAGACGAAGACGGTAGTAATCAAATCGATCGGTTGGCCCCACCCTATCCACAACACGGGTAGGACGAGGGCCGATGCTGGAAAAAGCGGTGGTATTCGCAGTTTGAATGGTATTTCCTGCTATGTCTGCCATGAATATATCCTCTAAACCTTGCTAGACTCGGGAATGAATACTTTGGCTGGTACTTGCCCTAGGGGCCTTTGTTTTGGACTCAGGGATGCTTCATCTGCAACCTATCGATATTCTCTGCATTGAGATGATAGGGTGTTTATCCACTAGACGGCATTAAGTCTGATCTCATAGGGGCGATCGCCCCCTCACGTCCTCAACGCCATAGGTTGAACATCTGCAGTTCACTGATGGTCTTCAGCCTAAGAAGTTTGGCTGGCTTGTTATCTTAACGGGCAACGATCGTTACAGCGTTGCCAGGGGCTATCAAAGCGGCATGAATGAAACCTATCACTATGATCCAGCAGGTCTAGTCAGGGGCGATCGCGTCCATCGTGTATCCATGATGTTGCTTGAACCATGATGTTGCTTGAACAAGGCAAGGAAGAAGCCCTCGTATGTCAACAGCACAAGGAAAAGGATTCCCAATTCAGCCCAGAAAGCCATCATAAATCACCATTTTTTTCAGCCGTTGTGGTACGTCAACCCGTGGTTGTGGAACCATCAGCCAGCACCGTGACTCTTTTGATCTCATGAGATGCGGTCTGATGAAATGCGGTTTGATGAGATGCGGATTAGATCTAAGTCGCCCAACAGCTTAACAGTTCCGTTCATCTCACGGCATCCGGACGATTGCTGAGGACGATACCCGTTGGGGATAGCCCCAGATCACCGTTTCATGTTTGTAGATTACGGTACCGGGCTTGGCACCTTTGGGCTTATAGACATGCTTGGGAGCCGTGTAGACCACCGGGGCTTGGTCACTCTGGCGAGCGCGGCTATAGTAGGCTGCAATGTTAGCGGTGAACTGCAGGTCGGCATCATCGGCAACTCTGCCCGCATCTAGACGCAAAAGCACATGGCTGCCGGGAATTTGCTGGGTGTGAAACCACAGGTCATAGTCGGTAGCAAGACGGCTGGTGAGGTCATCGTTTTGGCGATTATTGCGTCCCACCAACACATCAAAGCCGCTGGGGCTGCGGTAGCGATGAAAGCTTTCGGGGTCAGGGGCACTGGCAGCGCGATCGCGACGGCGAGGATCCTTGATGTAGCCTTGCTGGCTCAGTTCTTCATAAATATCTTCCAGGGCACTGAGATCCGTAGGCTCCCGGTAGGCGTCTAATTGAGCGATCGCTACCTCCAGTTGATCAAGGTAGGCCACGTCGCCCTGGGCCTCGGCCAGCAGGGGGGCGATCGCCTCCCGCGATCGCTTCAATTTTTGATGACGTTTGTAGAGCAATTGGGCATTTTGCACCCCCGTTTTCTGAGGATTGAGGGGAATGGCGATCGGTTCATGGGTTTCAAAATCAGGCAGGAGAATCTGGGTCATGCCAGGTTGCCATTCATGCCCATAGGCCATCAGCAAATCAGCCCATTGGCGATCGCGATCGGCTTCCTCTGACAGGACGAGACGACTCTGAAAATCCTGCACCTTATGATTGAGCTTTTTCTGTAGCGTGAGGATCCGCTGGGAGATCTGATGGCGCAGTTGGTCGAAAATCTGCTGATTACGCTGATCGGTGTAGTACTGATCAAGCAACGCCTGGACGCTACTAGCAGGTTGCACTACCCCCCAGCCCATCACCGTATAGCCCTGCGATCGCCATCCCGGCTTAAACCGTTCCTGGTGCAAGGACTGGAGCCATTCTTGCCATCGCTCATACAGCCGCTGCCAGTCTGCAAGGGTCAGGTCATCAGTGGTGCAGTCTAGGGACAGATCCGCCATCTCCAGCATCGACACAACTAGATTAGAACTCAGCCCACAATAGACCTTCATCAGATTGCGCTTGAGGGGACCGGGAATCAAACAAAGGCGATCGCGCCAGTCGTCTAGCGATTCCTGCCGTGACGGCGCATCTTCCAACATGCGAGGCGGCATCTCGTAGGGCTGTCCGGTTTGAATCGGACGCACGCTGGACTGCTGCCGACTCACCTGATGGGCAGCGGTGACAATAGTTTGATCGGCATGGGTCAAAATTGCATTGCTATATTTGCCCATAATCTCCACGTAGAGATGCCACAAAGGCGGCTCCCCCGGACGCTGGGCAAACTGAAAATCCACCACCCGTTCCCAGGGATGAATCAGGTCAACGGCAACCAACGCCAAACCACCCAATTGATGCTTAAGCTGCTGACTGAAGGTAAAAGTATCCGGCGTCCGCGGCGGTGGGCCGCCTAGGCAGAGGTGGGCGGCCTGCGGATGCCAGCAAATATTCAGCCAACTCCGGCCCTCTAGGGTGCGCAGGGCTAGGGAAACCATATGGCGATCGCGTTGATAGACCTGCTCTAGGCGCGCCGGCAGCCAGCCATCTCGCAACTCAGCACAAACCGCCGTCAATGTCGTCAAATCTACCGGTTGCACAGCCCTATCCCTCGTCAGTTCTATCCATCACCTAGGGCACCGCACCGAGGCACGGCAGCTAGCCATCACCTAGGGCTCAACGCTTGGGTGGGCAACCATCTAGCTGAGCAGCCAGCATTCGTGCCCACAACCCAGTATGTTGCACCATCACGCCCAGCCTCCAGTCTATCGCCACCCCTGCGGCCCCAACGACCACGCCCCATGAAATCTATAAAAAGTTTATGAGATCCTGGATTTTCTAAGAGAATCCTGGATTTTTGTTGTTTTTTAGGATTCTCAAGTCGTTTTAACCCCTAGGATGTGGTTATGTTGAGGGCTAGCTTAGACTCAAGCGACCTATCCCCTAGATCATATCCCCACTGCTACGATGGCAACGCAGCACACCGATCATGCACATAGCAGCCGTTGTGAAGTAGTCACCCCATCCTCTAGCACCATCCCCTAGTCCCTAGGCACCACCATGTTTTTTCTATGACTGGACAATTGATCAACCTAGGATTTGATCACACAATGGCAGCAGGGCAACTGATCGCCATTGTCGATGCTGACTCAGCTCCCATTCGACGACTCATCCATCACGCCCGTGATCAGGCTCAGTTGACCCATGCCACCCAGGGGCGATCGCCTCGTACCGTGATCATCAGCCACCTGCTCGATCCTTGGACGATCAACCCACCCAAGATGTGCGATCGCACCGTGCCAGCTCCAGGAACATGGCATCTGACCCTGTCTGCACTGCAGGCGGAAACCATCACCCATCGGCTGATCATGCACCCGCAGGTGCCTCGTTCTGCTCTATCGGCTAGCAAGCCACCTAACCCTATGGATATTCGGCTCATTAATATCGGATTTGGCAATATTGTCTCTGCCAATCGAGTCGTGGCGATCGTTAGCCCCGAATCTGCTCCCATTAAACGCTTAATTACAGACGCCCGAGAACGGGGACAGTTGGTCGATGCCACCTATGGTCGCCGCACAAGGGCCGTGATTGTTATGGATTTTGGGCACGTTATTTTATCGGCTATCCAACCAGAAACCGTCGCCAATCGCTTTGTCACCCCCAAAGATACTGCCCCCAAAGATGGTTGACGGCCCCATTCCTGGATCAATCGGTCTAGCCCTGCCCGACAGTTTATTAAGTTAAGTAACATTCATTCAGATTTTGCCGAGGATCCATCGACTCATACACCCTATCGCCTAGTGATATATGCTTCCTTGGCTGATGCTCACGATCGCCAAGCCATCTCAAAGACGATCTGAAGCCACCAAGGTCAGAATCCCGAAAACCCCGTAGAATCTACATTAGGTAGCAGGAACTGCGGGGTGATACTCACCCAACCCTACGGTGGGTAAGAGAACTACCGCAAGTTAGAGAAGCGATCGCCCCGTCGCGATCGGAGAAAACCCCAGAATAAGTCTGCTTTGGTACATGTTCCTCCTTGCCATATGGAGGCGATTTATGGAACACTTCTTTATACACTTTCATTTTCACAAACGTCTTGTCAAACTGGTTTAGAGCTTGGGGCAGGTCGCTTCAAGAACTAGCCGGCAAGTATGCCGGCTGCTCGATTGCACGTTCACACTATGCCTACAATGGGTACTGCGTGAGCATAATCGGCAAACCGATTAGGATAAACCTGAAGGAAGCGTTGAAACACGAATTAGGAGGAGCGTAGTCGATGGGACTACCTTGGTACCGCGTACATACAGTCGTCCTGAACGATCCAGGTCGTCTGATTTCTGTGCATTTGATGCATACGGCTCTTGTGGCAGGCTGGGCTGGATCGATGGCTCTATATGAGCTAGCGATCTTTGATCCAAGCGACCCAGTTCTCAACCCCATGTGGCGGCAAGGCATGTTCGTCATGCCCTTCATGGCACGCCTAGGGGTTACGGGTTCTTGGGGTGGATGGAGCATCACCGGTGAAACGGGTGTTGATCCAGGGTTTTGGTCATTTGAAGGGGTAGCAGCCGCCCATATCATTCTTTCTGGTCTGCTATTCCTAGCTGCCTGTTGGCACTGGGTATTTTGGGATCTAGAGCTGTTTAGAGACCCTCGGACGGGCGAAGCAGCACTAGACTTACCTAAAATGTTTGGGATTCATCTATTCCTTTCTGGTCTACTGTGCTTTGGCTTTGGTGCATTCCACCTCACGGGTCTCTTTGGCCCTGGAATGTGGGTGTCCGATCCCTACGGGGTGACGGGCAGCATTCAGCCTGTGGCTCCGGCTTGGGGCCCCGAAGGGTTTGATCCATTCAACCCAGGGGGCATTGTGGCCCATCACATTGCCGCCGGAGTAGTCGGAATTATCGCTGGACTCTTTCATATTGCTGTGCGTCCTCCCGAGCGTCTGTTTAAGGCCTTGCGGATGGGGAACATCGAAACTGTATTGTCGAGCAGTATTGCCGCCGTGTTCTTTGCCGCCTTCGTGGTTGCAGGAACCATGTGGTATGGCAGTGCAGCTACTCCCATTGAACTCTATGGGCCAACTCGCTATCAGTGGGATGGCGGATACTTCCAGCAAGAAATTGAGCGTCGCGTTCAGGCAGGCGTTGCGGCTGGGCAAACTGAAGAGCAAGCCTGGGCTCAAATTCCAGAGAAGCTAGCCTTCTATGACTACGTGGGTAACAGCCCTGCAAAGGGTGGTTTGTTCCGTACTGGAGCGATGGATAAGGGCGACGGAATTGCCCAAACCTGGCTGGGTCACCCGACGTTCACCGATGGCGAAGGTCGTGTGCTTTCTGTGCGCCGCCTGCCTAACTTCTTTGAAACCTTCCCAGTGGTCTTGATTGACCAAGATGGTGTCATTCGGGCTGATATTCCTTTCCGTCGGGCAGAGTCGAAGTATAGCTTCGAGCAAACCGGCGTAACCGTCTCCTTCTTGGGAGGGGAATTGAACGGTCAAACCTTTGACGATCCAGCAACGGTGAAACGCTATGCGCGTAAAGCCCAGTTGGGTGAGCCCTTTGACTTTGATCGGGAAACCCTGAACTCTGACGGGGTCTTCCGTACCAGCACCCGTGGCTGGTTTACCTACGGTCATGCTGTCTTTGCGCTACTGTTCTTCTTCGGTCATATCTGGCATGGCTCTCGGACTCTGTTCCGGGATGTGTTTGCTGGGGTTGACCCTGAGCTCTCGGAAGAGCAAGTGGAATGGGGCTTCTACCAGAAGGTGGGTGACAAATCTACCCGTCGGAAAGAAGCAATCTAAGCATGTGAAGAGGACTCAACCGAGGGCGATCGCCAGTCGATGGCTTTCAGGTTGGGTCTTTCTTGCATTTGTTTGTAGACTAAAGATAGATGTAGTAAGAAGGTCAAGCCATGGAAAGTGTTGCTTACATTCTGGTTTTAATTGGGGCGCTCGGCACAATTTTCTTTGCGATCGCCTTTCGTGAACCCCCTCGTATTACCAAAGACTAGGCTAGACCCTGGCACAGAGTTGACAAAACGTTGTGCCTCCTAGTCCAACATGAATCATCATGTCTACAAGAGTTGCACACCGGTGCGGCTCTTTTTTTGTAGGACAGATTTGAGGCGTCTGCTAGTTCAGCAATCAGCAACAGGTCTGTAGGTGTTAAGTATTGTTACTGCCGTACCCACACCGATCAACCCAAGTCGATCAGAAACAGTACACCATCTAGATTTGCTACATCCCTGAGCTAATCAGCACTAGCTGCAGTGGGCAAGGGCTAGATTTGAGTCTTTTTGTAGCTTGGATGTATTCTTAAGGGAGGTGATTCGTCAGGGTTTGTATTCGGTAGTCAAGTTGCAGAAATGGGTTAAGTTTGCGACCATAGCTCCGACATAACTCTCGGCTGACCGTCTGCTGATAGGGTTGCTCCTAGGCGATCGCCCGCCGACCTCATTGACCTTGATCTAAGGCCTTCACTATGCGGTGTCCCTTTTGCCAGTTTACAAATAATCGCGTGCTAGAGTCCCGCGCAGCGGAGTCGGGGCAAAGCGTGCGCCGCCGTCGGGAGTGCTTACGCTGTGGTCGTCGCTTCACCACCTATGAACGCATTGAATTTGTCCCCATTACGGTCGTCAAGCGAGATGGCGATCGCGAATCCTTTGACCGTTCCAAAGTCTTGCGGGGGATTGTTCATGCCTGCGAGAAAACTGGCGTCTCGGCTGAACAGATCGAGAATTTCGTCGATGAACTAGAGTCAGAACTGCAACTGCAAGCTGCCCGCGAAGTCTTAAGCACTGAAATTGGAGACCTAGTTCTACAACGGTTGCAGCGTTTTAACGAGGTTGCCTATATTCGGTTTGCCTCCGTATATCGTCAGTTTCAAGGTATCCAAGACTTCATCGATACCCTCAATCATCTTCAGCAACACCAGGGAGACGATGGAGCCCGACCATCCCCCTTTGCTCACCGTGAAACCTTAGACCATGATGCGCCCTTTGATGAGGCTCTAGACGACATGGCACCCTCCCTAAAATTGCTGTCCTAGCCATGCGGTAGATCTCAAATCTCCATCAACCGCCTTGTAGGGAGCTGTTAGGCGAAGCCGTAACGCACCACTGTCTTGAGCGGCTTTGAGCGTGCATGTCTACGATCGCTCCCCCAAACCGGGCATAGGGCCAGCAGATCTACGTAGAGGCGCTAAGAATCCCCGACCATTGCACCTGCTTTTGCTTCGTGCGGCGGTAGGAAAAGAAGTCTTGGGGGCTTTGATAGGTGCAGTGGGGAGCGATCGCCACCTGCTGAGGCTCCAAGCCCAGATGCTCTAACTGCAGTTGGTTAATGCGCCGCACATCAATCCGCACCCGCTCCGGATGCTCATCGGGGTAAATAGGCGGATTGGGTAAGTTCTGTAGTTTCTGGAGTACGCTCTCGATCGACTCGGGGGATGCGGTGGCTGAATCTTCCTTGGGCCGATCCGTCAAGCTTTCACCCAGTTCCGCCGCCACGGTTTTAGACACTTGATACACCTCGCCAGCGATCGCTGGCCCCATAGCCACCTGCAAATCTGCTAGACAGCTACCCTGAGACTGCAGGCGGGCGATCGCTTGGGGCACAATCCGCGCCGCCGTACCGCGCCAACCGGCATGAATGGCCGCCACCTGTCCCGTGTGGCGATCGCCGATCAACACCGGCACACAATCAGCACTACAGACCCAGAGAGACTGCGTATCACCATCAGAAACCAAACCATCAGCAGCATGTAGGGTATCATCTTGCCCATCCCCGAGCGGCTGTTGGAGTTCGCTCGGGGTCAGCACCCGGTTGCCATGCACCTGCTTCACCCGGTTCACCTGGGCATGGGGATGAAACACCTGCACCAGATCCTGGGGGAGCTGGGGCCAAAACTGTTGCGTAAAAAATCCATGCCGCCATGGGGCCAACAGGCTACAGGTGAGATAACGGCGATCGCCCCAGGTTGTCCACTGCCAAGTCTGCATGATGGTTATCGTGATATTGCGTTAATCCTGAAGCCTTGCGCGCCATCCAAGTCTACCGTCAGCTTAACCTACAGTCGAGATACCGTAGAACTCCCAAATGATCACCGTCTAGATTGAGTCCTAGAGCCCTAGCACAAGCTGGAGTTGGGGTTCGGGCTTAGCCGTATCGGGCAAAGGTTCGGGGCAGGCGCAGGCAGCGGAGCAATATTTGGCATAGGCACAGCGATCGCATTGTTCTCCGGCAAACGGCTGCCAGCGGCGATCGTGACGCAGTTCTAGCGCCAGCTCACTGATCAAGGCCGTCACCCGCTCTCGGTGAAAGGGCGTCACCTCAAAACTCACCTTATCGCCCGTGCGCAGGTAAATGAGGCTCAGTTGCTTCAAACTCCGCTGATAATGTTGCTCTAGGGCTAGGTAATACAGTCCAATCTGTAGGTCAAGTTCATCCGATTCGCTCAGATTGACATCTTTGGTGGACTTGTAGTCAATCAGCTCTAGCCCATCATCCAGGTAGTCAATCCGGTCATAGCGCCCCGACAGCGAAAATTCCAGATTCTCCACCTGCAGCGTTCCCTGAATGCGCCCCTCCACCGCCAGCGGCCGACGCATGGCTGCTTCCGCCATAATGAACTCATGGTAGTACCGCCGCAGAATTCCCCGTCCCTCTTCCAGTTGCTTACTGCTCAGGCCATTGCTCTGCTGGTTCCAACAATGCTCAATCCACTCTAGGGCCGGCAGAGCGTCTTGATAGTGCCAATCTCGATAAATTTGCGCCAAGGCTTGATGGAGCGATGTTCCCAACGCAGCCGAACCAAAGAAGGCCGTCCCCGGAAGCTTTCGTTCATAGCGAAAATAGTAAGATTTAGGGCAGCGATCGTAGCACTGAAGCTTAGCTGCGGAGAGAGGATAGGTCATAACTTGACGGCAGCCAACGCAGGGTGGATGGAAACATGAGTAGGCGATCGCATGTCAGCCGGGATACATGCCCCATGCAGTCTTTCTCTATGATGGCACTAGGCCTAGGATTCGCATAGGTTCATCTGTATCTGGGCTGTCTATACCTAGCGGATCTCTCTATCCCTACATTGCGCCCATGTCGGCAGCAGCGATCGCCCTGAATGGCACAACTCCAACGCGAATGGAATACTAGAAACATCCTGCGTTAAGACTGAGCGCTGTGAACGAGGCGATCGCGGGAAAAATGCTACATCTGGTGAACGAGTGAAGGGTATTCATGTTAAGTCGCATCAAAGAAATTGCAGAAACACTGGCTCCTCGGTTAATTGAAATTCGTCGCCACATCCATGCCCATCCGGAGCTGAGCGGACAGGAATATCAAACAGCGGCCTACGTGGCCGGGGTCTTGTCATCCTGCGGGCTCTCCGTTCAAGAACTAGTGGGCAAAACCGGGGTGATTGGTGAACTAGAGGGACTAGGGCAAGACGATCGCCTCCTAGCCATTCGCACCGATATGGATGCCCTGCCCATTCAAGAGCGCACCAATGTAGCCTATACATCGCGATTTAAAGGCATGATGCACGCCTGCGGTCATGATGTTCACACCACGGTAGGGCTGGGCACTGCCATGGTGCTTTCCCAGATTGATCCGCTACCCGGACGCGTGCGCTTCTTGTTTCAACCCGCCGAGGAAACGGCCCAGGGAGCCTCTTGGATGATCCGGGATGGTGCCATGCATCATGTGAGCGCCATTCTTGGGGTGCATACCTTTCCATCAATCTTGGGCGGCTGCGTTGGGATTCGCTATGGAGCGCTGACGGCGGCGGCGGATGATTTAGAAATTGTCATTTTGGGAGAGTCTGGCCATGGCGCTCGTCCCCATGAGGCGATCGACGCCATTTGGATTGCGGCCCAGGTAGTCACCACGCTGCAGCAGGCCATTAGCCGCACCCATAATCCCCTCCGACCTGTGGTGTTAACCATTGGGCAAATCAGCGGCGGTCGGGCTCCCAATGTCATCGCCGATCAAGTGCGGCTGGTGGGTACGGTGCGATCGCTCCATCCTGAAACCAGTGCCGAGTTGCCGGGGTGGGTAGAGTCCATTGTCGATGGTGTCTGCCAAATGTATGGAGCGCGCTACACCGTCAACTATCGGCGCGGGGTGCCGTCGGTGCAAAATGACCCATCTCTCACGCAAGTGGTTGAACTTGCCGCTCAGGAGGCCTGGGGCAGCGATCGCATCCAACGCTTAGATGAACCATCCCTGGGGGCAGAAGATTTTGCCCTATACCTAGAACATGCTCCCGGCACCATGTTTCGCCTGGGAGTAGGCTACGACGATCAGCCCAACTATCCCCTGCATCATCCACAGTTTCAGGTGAATGAGATGGCGATCGTCACTGGCGTAGTCACCCTGGCCTACAGCGCCTATTTGTATTGGCAGCAGCAGCCATAATCTTGCCTAGGCAGCCATGAATATAGAGCCACAGAGCATATTTATGAAAGATTTATAGAGCATTATGCTAGACCAAGCATTTTCACGGTCGTCGGAGGCGATCGCCCCTGCCTAGACTAGTAGAGTCAGGGAGATAGCTTTTTGGTGAGTGATGGCGACGAAGCGAGCCATCTACAAGGACATCAATGAGGGTGTAATCGGTAAGATCTGGACTCCGCCGTTAGTGGATCAGTCAGATTGCGCCATTCATTTATAATCACGTCGCAGAGATTTCTAGGATGATTTCGTTACCCTGACGGCGACAGCTACAGCGCTCTACACACGTTTTTTTGAACGATGTGACGCGCAGGTTAGCCATAGCTAGCCGATGGAAAGATTACAACTCCGATCGAAATACGAGACAATAGGACTAGATTGTGCGACTCAGTACTAGCCATGGAGAAGCAACTCGGCTTCATCGTCGATATGGGTAGGTCGTATTTCGAGAAGAGCGATCAGTGTCGCGTCGGGTATCGTTTGACAAGCACATGATTTCTCTAGTGTACATAACTGGCTGATATGGGTGACCCTACCATGTTGCTGAATTCTGATGACCCGTTGACTATGTCCTTACCCCCTATGAGCCCAGGTACATCCCCGCCTGACACCTACGCAGACTCGGTGATCGGTGCCGCTATTTTTGACCCCAGCGGGCTGCCGAAAGAGTATTTTACTACCCCAGAAAGTGGTGATATTGGCTGGGTTCAAACCATCTTCCAGGCCCTAGGGCTGCGATCGCTGCTGATGTCATCGCTGCGGCTGGAGGGCTTTAGCCACGCCATCATCCATGGCAGCGGCTACTTTGCCATCGTGGTGAAGCAAAAAGCCAATTACATCGCCCTGCTGGTTCGCCAAAACGATCTGCGCGGCGTATCCCAATCCTTTGTGCGCTGGGTGCATGAATTTGAGCCCAGTACCCTACGAGACCATCCCCGCTTTAATTCTGTCTAAGATCGTCTGGGACATCCTGCCAATCTTTCTCTAGAAGGTAGATAGTAGGCTTCCCAATCTTGCGGTCGAGATATTGCGGTCGAGATATTCTGCCGCTCATCACTAACTGAGAGCGATCGCGTTCCTAGGATAGACAGGTTCCACAGAAACGCGATCGCTTATGGATCCACCAGCTATAGCCAGCAAGATCGCTGGATAGTTAAATATCCAAATCCGTTAGGTCGAGCCTAGAGCCATAGGTTTCAATGAACTCCCGGCGAGGGGCTACGCGATCGCCCATTAGCACCGTAAAGATGCGATCGGCTTCGGCAGCATCCTCAATTTCCACGCGCTTGAGGGTGCGGGTGTCGGGATTCATCGTGGTACTCCACAACTGCTCCGGCATCATTTCACCCAAGCCCTTAAAACGCTGGATATCGTACTTGGCATTGTCTGGGAAGCCACTAATAATTTGATTGCGTTCGCGATCGCTGTAGCAATAGTAGTGGTTGCGTCCCCGTTCAATCTTGTAGAGCGGCGGACAGGCAATGTACACAAACCCCTGATCCACCATGGCCCGCTGATAGCGGTAGAAGAAGGTGAGCAGCAGGGTGCGAATGTGGGCACCGTCTACATCCGCGTCCGTCATGATGATGATGCGGTGGTAGCGCAGTTGGGCGGAGTCGAATTCATCCCCCTTAATACCTAGACCTAGCGCCGTGATTAACGCTTGTACTTCCGTATTTTTATAGATCTTGGCATCATCGGTTTTTTCGATGTTGATGATTTTACCGCGCAACGGCAGAATGGCTTGAAACTGGCGATCGCGCCCCTGTTTTGCCGAGCCGCCCGCAGAATCTCCCTCAACGATGAAGATTTCCGACTCGCTAGGATCCCGAGAGCTACAGTCTGCCAGCTTCCCTGGCAGGGTCGATGATTCTAATACCGACTTCCGGCGCACCAGTTCACGAGCCCGACGAGCTGCTTCCGCCGCATTGAAGGCCTGAATCGCTTTTTCGAGAATGGCATCCGCCACAGCCGGACGAAACTCTAGATATTCCGTCAGGGTTTCATTCACCAAGGAATCGACAATTCCCCGGACTTCCATGTTGCCCAGCTTGGTCTTGGTTTGCCCTTCAAACTCAGGGTCAGGCACCTTCACAGAAATGACGCCGGTGAGCCCCTCGCGGATGTTTTCACCTCCCAAGTTGGAGTCGCTCTCTTTTAGCTTGTTGCGCTTACGGGCGATCGAGTTCATGGTGCGGGTGAGCACCGTTTTCAAACCCTCTAGGTGCGTCCCGCCATCAATGGTGCGAATATTGTTGGCAAAGCCTAGCAGGTTGTCGGTGTAGGCATCCGAGCACCATTGCAGCGCCACTTCCACCTGCACATTGTTGCGTTCACCTGAGACAAAAATAATCTCTTCGTGAATCGGCTGCTTATCGTTGTTGATGTAGGCGACGTACTCCTTAATGCCCCCGGCATAGTGGAACACATCGCAGCGCGGCACATCCCGCTTGATCAGCTCTAGACGTTCATCGGTGAAGACAATTTCTACCCCAGCATTGAGGTAGGCCAATTCCCGCAGCCGACCCGACAGGGTGTTGTAGTCAAACTCAATCCCTGTGGCAAAGATTTGGGTATCGGGCTTAAACTGCACCGCGGTACCGGTACGATGGTCGGGACAGGGGGCGATCGCCAACTCCCCAATGGGCAAGCCGCGTTCAAACCGCTGGGTATGCACCTTCTTCTCGCGCCAGACGGTCACTTCTACCCATTCCGACAGGGCATTGACCACGGAAATACCTACCCCGTGCAGACCACCAGAAACCTTGTAGCCACCACCGCCAAATTTACCGCCGGCGTGGAGAACCGTCATCACCGTTTCCAAGGCCGATCGGCCGGTTGAGGGATGGATGTCGGTAGGAATACCACGCCCGTCGTCCACCACCACCACCGAGCCATCCGCTTTCAGCGTCACTTGAATCTTCTGGCAGTGGCCAGCGAGGGCTTCATCGACAGAATTATCCACCACCTCGTACACTAGATGGTGCAGTCCGCGAGGGCCGGTGGTGCCGATATACATTCCTGGACGCTTACGAACAGGCTCTAACCCTTCAAGAACCTGAATCTGATCAGCACCATAGTTTTCAGCCATGAATGAAGCGCTCCTATACTGACCTGAAGCCGCTAAAGACTTCTGAATATCAAAAAACACCTAAATTCTAACACAAAAGGCTTGAGGGCGATTTTAGATGGATTTCAGATAAGTTTTACTGTGGGGGTGGTTAAAGGCTTACCTGAAGGGGGTTGACGGGAGAGGCAGCGATCGCCCTTAGCGACGACGATCATGGTTCCCAACCGAGTGCCTCAACCCTGGTGTTCCAACCCTATTGTATCGACCCATGGGGTTAATTAATACATTTGTACTGATATGTTAATTGTAGTGTGTGGCCCAACCGCGACGGGCAAATCGGGGTTGGCGGTAGAGCTGGCCCAGCGGCTGCAGAGCTGCATCATCAATGCCGACTCGCGGCAGGTTTACCGGGAATTGGACATTGGAACCGCGAAACCATCCAAGGCAGATCAGATGCAGGTGCCCCACCATCTGCTGGATATCTGCGACCCCACCGAGACCCTGACCTTGGCGGGCTACCAAGAGCGGGCGACCACCGTGATTGACCAGATCCATCGCTCCACCCGTGGATGGGCAAGAGTTCCCTTGCTGGTGGGCGGCTCGGGACTGTACATCAAAGCCATTGTTAATGGCCTCCTCATTCCCCGAGTGGCTCCCAATCCTGAGTTGCGATCGCAACTCCAAGCCCTTGGCCAATCTCAATGTTATGCGATGTTGCGCCAAGTGGACGCGATCGCTGGCCAACGCATCCATGCCCATGATAAAACCCGCACCATCCGCGCCCTGGAAGTGTTCTACACCACGGGCATTCCCCTCTCATCCCAGCAGGGCGAGCAGCCGCCCACCTATCCTATTTATCAGATTGGCCTGGATTGCCTCGCCGACAGCGATCGCCTCCAGCAGCGCATTGAGCAACGCACGGCCCAGATGCTGGAGCAGGGCTTGGTAGAGGAAGTGGCAGGTCTATGCGATCGCTACGGCAGGGATCTACCGTTGCTCAGCACCCTGGGCTATCAAGACATCAAAGACTACCTCGCAGGAACCACCTCTCTCCCAGAAGCTGAGCAACTGATTGCGCTACACACCCGTCAGTTTGCCAAACGGCAGCGCACCTGGTTTCGGGCCGATCAGCGAATTCATTGGTTTGACAGCGATGCACCGGATCTGATCGATCAGGTCTGGCGGGATCTTCAGGTTCACTTTCTTGATCACGCTAAGGATCTAGAGTCGGTTCACCTAGAGCCGGTTAACGGTTGAGCGATCGCCGCATGGGGTCAGGAACGCCCATGGACGAACTACCAGCGATCGCCCGCAGATTTTGGCAGCGCAGCAGCTCGGTAAAATCCAACCCTGGACGGCGTTCGATAGCCGCCACCACCTCAATAGCATCCACCAAATGGCGGGCGGCCTCTGGTTCCGTATAGCCCCGACGCTGGGCCACCCGCAGGGCCGCTTCATCCGCCTCCAGCTCCAACTGGGGGCTGCGACTCCCGCGCCAAATTTGCGTGCCGGCCAGGGCAGTCAAGCCTCCGGCCGTCACCGCACCGATCGCATCTCCCTGGCTCAGTTCGATCAACGTACCCACTGCGCCCGCCAGCACGAGTCCTTGGTAGATGCTGGGCTGGAACCAGCGAATGGACGTCAGCCAAGCGACGGTACGCAACAGCATAAGATCGCGCTGGGGACGAGAAAGCTGTCCCCATAGATCAAAATTCACGTTGATCGGACGGGTGCGGTGCCAAGGCAGAGGAAAGGTCACATCCACCACCGCTGACTGCTCCGGGCGGCTGACCAGTTTGGTAACCATGCGCCCAGAGGCTGGCATGAGATCGAGCAACCGACGAATTTCGGGATCTGGATTCAGCATGGCTCACATATGAAGAACGAGGGGCGATCGCCCAGGAGAATAATCAAAATATCGTAGGCCCATAAGTAGCCTAGAATCATCCTACCCCAAGGCAGAAGAGCAGAAGCGTTCCACGCAACGGATAAAGATTTCAACGCCCATACTCAGGGCCGTTTCGTCGAAGTCAAAGCGGGGATGGTGGTGAGGATAGGCCAGATCTAGGCTAGGATTTGCCGATCCCAAAAAGAAGTAGCAGCCGGGCACCTGCTGTAGGAAAAAGGACATATCTTCACCGCCCATGGTCTGGCAGTTGGGCACCACCCCCAGCCCCGGTTCCACCACCTGTTCTGCAACCGATCGCACTAGGTCAGCGATCGCCCCATCGTTGATCACCGCTGGGTAGAGCTGCCAATAGTTCAGATCATAGGTCGCGCCATGGCTTTGGCAGACCCCAGCAATCACATCATCGATCCGTTTGCCAAAAAAGCCATCCAGAGCCGGATCAAAGTAGCGCACCGTACCGCTCAGTTCAGCTCGATGGGCAATGACGTTGTGGGCTTTACCCGCATGGAAGCTACCCACCGTCACCACCCCGGAGGTGAGGGGATCGAGGTTGCGGGCCACGATCGTCTGCAGAGCATTCACCACCTGGGCACCCACCACAAGTGCATCCACCGTTTGGTGGGGCATGGCTCCATGGCCACCCCGCCCTTGAATCATGCAGTCAAACAATTCCACCGCCGCCATCAGGGCACCGCTGCGCACCCCCACCGTTCCCAGGGGCAAATTATTCCACAAGTGCAAGCCAATAATCGCATCAGGACGCGGGTTTTCTAGCGCCCCGGCCTCAATCATCGGCTTGGCTCCGCCGGGGCCCTCCTCCGCCGGTTGAAACAAGATCTTCACGGTGCCGGCCAACTGGGCCCGGTGCTGGGCCAGGTAAAACGCCGTTCCCAGAGCGATCGCCACGTGGCCATCATGGCCACAGGCATGCATCAGCCCATCTCGCTGGGAGCGGTAGGGCACCTCATTGGCTTCCTGAATGGGCAGGGCATCCATATCGGCGCGAATGGCCAATACCGGCCCGGGGCGATCGCCTTGGATGACCGCCAAAATCCCCGTTTGGGCAACTTCCGTCTGATGCTCGATCCCCCAAGCCTGAAGCTGCTGGGCAATCACCTGAGCGGTGTGCCGTTCATGAAACGCCAGTTCAGGCTGCTGGTGTAGGGTACGCCGCCAGTCTACTAGCTGGGGCTGCAGCGCTTGAATCGATGAACGAATCCGAGAGCGATGGACAGGGAGAGGAGTTAGGGATGGAACGGCCATAGAGTGCGAGCTGGATGTAAGGTGGACAAATTAGGCATGGATCAAGCCAAGGGGCGATCGCCTTTAGTTCTAGGATTTCTATTTCTACGGTACGATGTTCACCCAGAAAGTTGGAACAGGATAGACAAGAGATCATCACAACCTCATAGAAGATTATCCCTAGATTTCCCTCACCCCCATCGGTGGATGACCAGCCATCCCCCATAGCTTTAGCAACCTTTAACAACGACGCCAAGCCAAAGGAACAAGAAGCGCTAGTATAGATAAACCGTTGAATGCGTCAGTATAGGGGCTCAGTTGCAAGTCACGATTCCACCATCAACTTCCCATCCATTTCCCGGTTTAATCTATCAACTACCCAACGGGCTCACCGTTATCCATCAAGACCTGCCCGCTTCATCTGTTGTCACGGTCGATGTATGGGTGCGGGCCGGGGCGATCGCTGAACCCACACCTTGGTTTGGCATGGCCCACTTCCTAGAGCACATGATCTTCAAGGGCACCGATCGCATCCAGCCAGGACAGTTTGATGCCATCATCGAGCGCTGCGGGGGCATCACCAACGCCGCCACCAGCCATGACTATGCTCACTTTTTCATCAATACCACCGCAGAGCACCTGCCCGAGGCACTCCCCCTCCTAGCCGACCTTTTACTCCATGCCACCATTCCCCAGGGCGAGTTTGAGATGGAGCGGCAGGTGGTGCTAGAAGAAATTCGCCAAGCCTACGATGATCCAGATTGGATCGGCTTCCAGACGCTGCTGGCGGCAGCCTATCCCCAACATCCCTACGGGCGACCAATTTTGGGCGATGTCGATGAACTAATGGCGCGATCGCCCCAAGACATGCGCCAGTTCCATCGTGCCTACTACCAGCCCGAGAACATGACCGTGGTGATCGTGGGTAACCTATCCCAAGCAGAAGCCCTCGACCAGGTCTATGCCGCCTTCCAGACCTTTCCAGAGCGATCGCTCGTCGCCGCTCCCACTATCCAGGCCGATCCACCCATGGAGTCTGTATATCGCCAGCGCCTGGCTCTACCGCGCCTAGAGCAAGCTCGGCTGATGATGGCCTGGGTGGGCCCCGGTGTCGATCAACTGCAAAGCAGCTATGGGCTAGACTTGCTGGCGGCATTGCTGGCAGGCAGCCAATCGTCACGGCTGGTGCGCGAACTGCGGGAAGAACGCCAATGGGTGCAAGACATCGACAGCAGTTTTTCACTGCAGCATGATTCGAGTTTATTCACCATCACCGCCTGGCTGGATCCAGATCAGGTGGAACGCGTAGAAGCAACCCTGGGCGATCGCCTCTCAGAACTAGCATCTATGCCCATTACACCCCTAGAGCTAAATCGGTGTAAACGGCTGATGTGCAACGACTACGCCTTCTCCACAGAAACCGCCAGCCAGTTGGCTGGTCTCTACGGGTACTACCACACCATTGCCGATGCCACCCTCTCGGTCACCTATCCTGACCAAGTCAAGCAGCTCACCCCCCATGACCTGCAATATCTAGCCGGACAGTACCTCTCGCCCTATCGCTACGCCTCCGTGGTACTGCTGCCAGACTGAAGTCTAGACCAACACCGGTGTCTGCCATGCTGGACACAACCATCCGGTCTCTTTATAGGGTAGAACGAAGCGATCGCCTGGTTCACCGCAACGCTCAGTTGACTGCCCACCAACCACCGTCCCAGCCATTCCTTAGACATGAGACTGGGGATTCTCTATCGTTGACCACAACTCCCCCGCCAGCGAATCCTTAGGGTTCGAGATATGGCATACTGCCCACTGGTAGCCAACGGTTACTCTTAGCCCACTGGTAGCCGTTAGCTACCTGCCTCCTTCCTGTTTGCCGAGTAAATTTATGTCAATTACGCAACAATTTGCCCATACGCTCCATACCCGCACGGTGAATCGGGCGGTACTCGGTAACCGCATGGTGGTTCTGGCGGTCGAAAATCCAGCGGCAGATATCATTGCTTGCCGTATTTTTATTCGGGCAGGCGGCGTATGCGAATCACCCCAAGAATCCGGCGTCTCTCACCTACTGTCCGCCGTGTTGACCAAGGGCACCGATCGCTTCTCTGCCCACGAAATTGCTGACCGAGTGGAGTCTGTGGGCGCTAGCCTCGGCACCGATGCCACCGCCGACTATTGCTTGCTGAGCTTTAAGACCGTTTCCCACGACTTTCCAGAAGTACTAGCCCTAGGCTCAGAACTGCTGCGATCGCCCAGTTTTCCTGAAGCCGAAGTAGAGCTAGAACGTCGCCTGGCCCTGCAGGGGTTGCGATCCATGCAGGAACAACCCTTCGCCGTCGCCCAGCGACAACTGCGGCAGATGATGTATCCAGGGCATCCCTACGCCAACCCCATTCTGGGAACCGAAGCCACCGTTGCCAACCTCAGCCGTGAGCACTTACAGAACTACCACCACACGTACTTCCGTCCTGATAATATTGTGGTGAGCATTACCGGGCGCATTGCCCCAGATGATGCGATCGCCCTTGTCGATAAATATTTCGGCGACTGGCATCTACCCCACGACCACGACGATGTTCTACCGCTCACCCACCCAGATGTGCCCAAACTGGTGCCCATGGGTGAGACATCTATCATCCCGGAAGAAACGCAACAAACCATCGTCATGGTGGGTCATCTCACCCCCTCCGTGCATTCTACCGACTACCTAGCCCTCAAAGTTCTCAATACCTACCTGGGTAATGGTCTATCCAGTCGCCTCTTTGTTGAACTACGGGAAAAACGCGGACTTGCCTACGAAGTCTCGGCCTTCTATCCCACCCGTTTAAACCAATCTCAGTTTGTGGTGTATCTCGGCACAGCCCCCGTCAACACGGCTACGGCCCTCGATGGTCTACAGCAAGAAGTGACGCGACTGATGCAGTGCCGCTTATCAGACGAAGAACTGCAGTCCGCCAAAAACAAGCTGCTGGGGCAGTATGCCCTTGGCAAGCAAACCAATGCCCAACTTGCGCAAATTTTTGGCTGGTATGAAACCCTAGGGCTAGGGATTGAGTTTGATCAACAGTTTCAGCAGCACATTGCATCGATCACCCCCGATATGGCTCAAGAGGCTGCGCAACGATACTTTACGCAACCCTACGTATCGATTGTAGGCACCGGGGCAGCCGCAATGCGATGATTTAAGGAATCGGGTGGGCTCAATCGGTAGTTGCTTGCCAGGTCTTCCACACCAGGTACATCGTCAGGTTACCGCCCAGTTGCCTCGATCCTGTTGCCCTAGCTACGGGATGGGGAACTCTAGGACAGAGTGACATGGCGATCGCCTACTCTGTTCGCCTATCCACCACTCGATTCCTTCAGCTAGGCTTTAGCATGATTGTGTTATCAGTAATTGACGACGCAGTGAAAGGGCTACAGCGTGAACCCGATCCTGCTCGAATTAAAAAGCTGATGGTATATGCCTGCACAGGTGCATGGGAAACCAGTCCTCAACGCTTAAATCAGGCATCGCTCCGTCAGTTGGTTGAGCAATTATGGACGATCGCCCCAACCTTAGAGCATCTGCGATCGCATCTTTATAAAATTGTCGGCACGCTGAACAAGCAGGCGGAATATACCTTGGTGGCCAACGCCATCATAAAACATTTTAATGAGCTATATCTGATTGAGCAGCCCCAGGAACCAGCGTCCAGCCGCTCTCAGTATCACGCCGTCGTGCAGAGCTTGGAGCAGAGCGATGATGCCCTGCGGGTCAAAAAACTACTGTTCTGCGCCTGCAAAAATTCCTGGCAAAATGACCTCTCCTTGCTCAACCAGTTTTCCCTGCTGTACCTGGTAGAACATTTACATAGCCTGGCCCCAAATCTCGACAGCCTCACGACCATTCTCAGCAGCATTGTCCACACCCTCAATCGCCAAGCCGTCTACCAACGGGTGCTGCACATTATCCTAGAAGCCTTTCAACCTCTTTATACAGACCACCAGCCAACCACCCGGATGGTCGAACCGGCGTCGCCAGATCCCAAGCGATCGCCCCCGCCGGTTACCCACATTGTCTTCCCCACCCCAGCCCAAGCCGATACAGCAACACCAGCCCAGGCCATCGATACCTCTCAGATCCTCGATGCCCTGTTTGACCTACGGTTGGAGGTGATGAAATACACCAACCCCCTGCGGGCCAAGCTACTGATTTTCTTTTGCCTACGCGAACCCATTGCCGATCTGAGTCAAGGGATCCAGATGGTGCGATCGCAGGAACTGGGCAACCTCCTCAAAGAATTAATCATGTCCTACCCATCCTTCGAGCAAATCGACCAACGGTTGCGAGGCATGGCCAGCCAGCAATCCGATGGGCAACACTATACCCAGACCGCCAGCGCCATCTTGCGCGCCATTAAACCCATCTACGATCGCTTCCCCGACAGTGCCGCCGCTCTGAAACAAGTGGGGCTCTACGAAAGCGAGGTCACCGAAGTCAATGCTAACGAAGCCGATGCCACCGGTTTACGCATGAGCTCGCCCTCCCATGAAATCACCGGGGTCAATACCAACGAAGCCGACGTCACCGGTCTACGGGCTAGCCCAACCTCCTATGTCGAGACCCTCATACAAGACGATAGCTGGGAGTGACATCCTCCCGACCCATTGCCCAACCTCCTGACCCGTCTCACATCCTATGAACAGACAAGACCTCATTACTCGCTACACAGCAGGCGAAACAAACTTTAACGGCGAGAACCTCAGCGGGCAGAATTTGAGTGGGGCAGACCTCATTGGCATTCAGTTCTCCCGCGCTGATCTCCACAGTGCCCTGTTGATCTTCGCCTACCTCAACCGAGCTAAATTCACCAGCAGCAACCTAACTGGTGCTGATTTAAGTGGAGCCAACCTCAGCCAAGCCGATTTCGTCGGCGCAAATCTTCATGACGCTGATCTCCACGGGGCTCTGCTGCAAGGAGCAGACTTGCGGAGTGCTGACCTGACCTTGGCCAATCTTCTCAACGCCAATTTAATTGACGCAGATTTGCGCAATGCCAACCTCAGCGGTGCCAACCTCAGCGGTGCTTGCTTGCGCGGTGCCAACCTACGGGAAGAAAACCGTCACTATAGCGCCAACCTGCGGGGAGCCAATCTTCGGGGAGCAGACCTACGAGGAGCCAATCTCACCGGCGCAGACCTGGCCCGGGTTGACCTTCGGGGAGCTGATTTAAGCGAAGCCACCCTACGGGGTGCCGATCTACGGGAAACCGATTTGGCCGGAGCCAACCTCAAGGGAGCCTTCCTCACCGAAGCGAACCTGAGCAGTGCCATCCTGCGCGGAGCCACCTTGATCAATACCAAGCTGGAGCGCGCCATCCTCACCGATGTGGACATGGCCGGAGCCGATGCCCGCGGAGCCCTAATGCCCGACACCCAACTTGTCCGGGCCCACATGGCTAAGGTCAACTTGAATGCGGCTAAACTCAGCCGCGCCGATCTCAGCCGTGCTAACCTGCGAGGCTCAACGCTACGGGATGCTAACTTAACCGATGCCTACTTGGCCCGAGCTGACTTGACCAATACAGACCTCACCGATGCCAGTTTCGTGCGGGCAGAACTGAGCAGCACCAACCTCACCGATGCCATCTTGACCGGGGCCACCATGCCCGACAGCAGCGTTCATGAGTGACGTACGACACCGAGGCAAGCATACGGTGCGGGCTTCTTCCACCGGACGTGTTTTGCCACTGGTTAGCGGGTTCAAGCGTTTTATCCTAAGCGATCACCGAGGCCTCAGGACGGGCGAAGATCATGCGGCCGGCCGAGGTTTGCAGCGCACCGGTTACCACCACCGTTAGTTCATCACCCACGTACTCGCTGCCTTCTTCCACAACGACCATAGTGCCATCATTGAGATATCCCACGCCCTGCTCTGGTTCCTTACCACGCTTGAGAATCTTAATGTCGATGTAGTCGCCAGGCAGATAGTTAGGACGCATCGCCTGAGCCAGGTCATTGATGTTGAGCACCTCAACCTTTTGCAGACTCGCTACTTTATTCAGGTTGTAGTCGTTGGTCAGCAGGGTGCCGTTAATTTCCTGGGCCAGGCGCACCAACTTAGCATCCACCGTGGCCACATCGTCATAGTCTGCAGGATGAATGACAATCCGCTCTGGGTAGTTGGCTTGAATGCGGTTGAGAATATCCAGGCCCCGTCTACCGCGTACCCGTTTTTGATCATTCGACGAATCGGCAACCTGCTGCAGCTCCAATAAAACAAACTGCGGTACAAGCAGTTGCCCTTCTAGAAAACTCGTGCTGAGCAAGTCTTCAATCCGTCCATCAATGATGCAACTGGTGTCTAAAACCTTGGTGGTTGCAGGCTTGAGGGTGCCTTCAGCCACCAACATGCTTTCAACACTTTGGGGATTAATCAACCGCAGTAATGTGCGCCCATGGGCATCTGCAAGGTTGACCCCTGAGAAGGCAAACATGACGCTCGCCAAGACAGCCGTGAGGGGTTTAATGAAGGCGAAGTCAGTGGGAATGGGCAGCAGAAACAAGGGTGCCAGCATTAAGTTGGCCACCAACAGCCCTAACACGAGCCCCAGGGATCGGCTAATGAGCATATCCACGGGCATTTCGCGGATTTGGCGCTCAATGCGGCGGTATCCTGTTTGGGTGACCAAACCAATGGCAAAGCCAATGATTGCACCGAAGGCAGCAATGACAAAGCTCAACCCTTCTAGGTTCGTGACTTGCTGCAGGGCCGTGTCGGGTAGAAGATCAACGCTATAAAACCCGATCCCGACCCCAGCTAGAATGAACGATAGGATAATGACAGCATCAATCATAGTAAGAAGCAGACTAGAATCTAGTCGATGGGATGATATATGACAATGTATGGATAGGAGACTCTAGGGCAATCCATAGTCATGAATGTGCCGACTAAGCTGTAGCGGGGCTAGGAGAGCAGAGACAGCAGATAGGGGAGGTTAAACCTCAGAAGGGCGATCGCTCTAGGAGTTCCAAAAACAGTCCTGGCTGCCCAAGGTCGCGGATGTTAGGGTAAATGGTCAGGTGCGCAATAGGGCTGCCATTTACAGGTTCATTATATCTCTCAGGGTCAAAACCGTTTGTTGGATTACCACACTGACGTACGAATGCAAAAGACTGGCGATCGCTTAAACGTTGGCCTATCCAGCCCATCTGATGGGGCAGATCCAACGGCGGCCTACGTGCATATTCCCTTTTGTCGGCGACGCTGCTACTACTGCGATTTTCCTGTATCCATTGTAGGCGATCGCCCTCCCTTAGCCCGGCAGACTGGCTCCGACACTGGCTTTGGAGCGATCGCGGCCTACCTGGATCCCCTCTGCCAGGAAATTGCCCACACCCCAGGCGATCGCCCCCTCACCAGCATTTTCTTCGGTGGCGGCACCCCCTCCTTGCTAGAGCCAGGCCAGGTTCAGCAGATTTTAACCGCTTTGGATCAGCAGTTTGGCATAGCAGCCGGTGCGGAAATCTCTATAGAAATGGA
Source organism: Leptolyngbya sp. CCY15150 (assembly GCF_016888135.1). NCBI lineage: Bacteria > Bacillati > Cyanobacteriota > Cyanophyceae > Leptolyngbyales > Leptolyngbyaceae > Leptolyngbya > Leptolyngbya sp. CCY15150. The sequence goes on along the minus strand of NZ_JACSWB010000147.1, from coordinate 153,154 downwards.
TCCCGACACCGTCGATCTAGCCAAAGCTAGGGGCTACCAAGCCGTGGGGATCAATCGAGTCAGCCTAGGCGCGCAGGCCTTCCAGCTTGACGTGCTGCAGGCCTGCGGCCGCACCCATACGCCAGCCGATATTGACCGAGCCATAGACAGCCTGCGCCAGGCCGGGTTCACCAACATCAGCCTTGATCTAATCTCAGGGCTGCCCCACCAAACGCCGGAAACCTGGGAGGAGTCTCTCCAGAGGGCGATCGCCCTCGCCCCCACCCATCTTTCGATCTACGACCTGATTGTCGAACCGCAGACCGCCTTTAGCCGTTGGTATCAGCCGGGTGAGTCGCCCCTACCCAGCGATCAGGTGACCGCCGATCTCTATCGCCTAGCTCAGCAGCGGCTAACGGCAGCGGGCTTTGAGCATTACGAAATTTCTAACTATGCCCAGCTAGGCTACCGGTGCCAACACAATGGCGTATATTGGCGCAATCAACCCTACTACGGCTTTGGCATGGGAGCCGCCAGCTATATCCACCAGCAGCGCTACACCCGTCCTCGCACCCGCGCCGCCTACTTTGACTGGGTTAAGAATTTACCTAACCGCCCAGGGCCGTTGGATGTGCCCATTGATCCGATTCAAGATACCTTTCTGGAAACTGTGATGCTAGGGCTGCGGCTGGCAGAAGGCTTGGAGTTCAAGGCAATGGCGGATGTCTTTGGTCTAGGATTGGTGCAGCATCTCTGGCAATTGCTCACGACTTATACGGACACAGGATGGATCGAATGGGCACCTGTGCTAGAGTCGGAACACCACAGCCACCAAGACAAGGGGCATCCACCATCACCACGGGTGCGGCTGAGCGATCCTGAGGGGTTTCTCTTTTCCAATGTGGTGTTATCCGACATCTTTCAGGCCTTGGGTGACGATCCGGTGGAGACACCATGCCGGGAGAGGATGGAGTCTGCTGTATAAACTCCTGAGGGTTGAAACAAAGGTAATCTCAACCGTCCCAGTGACGGGCAGATTGTGGTGTAATTTGAACGGCAACGCAAACATAGAGAGGACAGGTATGGCGCTGGACTATCCCGAAGATTTGAAATATCTGGACACCCATGAATATGCGCGGGTTGACGATGACCTGATCACCATTGGCATCACCGCCTTTGCTGTTGATCAAATGGGCGACATTGTCTTTTTAGAACTCCCAGATGTGGACAGCGCCGTTGAAAAAGGAGAAACCTTTGGCACCATTGAGTCGGTCAAGGCTGTGGAAGACCTACATTCACCGATTTCCGGCACAGTGATTGAGCGCAATGAAGCCATGCTGGAGGCTCCCGAGCAAATTGCCGATGATCCCTACGGCGATGGTTGGCTGATCAAGGTGAAACTCGACAACCCAGAAGACTTGGATGAAGCCATGTCTGTGGAAGAATACCGCGCCCAGGTGGAAGGCGAGTAGCGGTTCTATGATCCCCAGTCGTCGCTAGTATCAAATTCGGTTGAAGGGTCATGGCTGCAACATCCTGCTCTCGATCCCCCGCTTCGCCGCCCCCTTACCAAGGGGGCGACAGACATGCGGGTACTGCTCAAGCCCTGAATGAATCGTAGGTCTCACCGGATTTGATACTAGACCGTCGCCGGGGCGATCGCTTTTCGACCCACCAGCCAATAGGTTTCCATAGTGCCCTTGCCTTTCACAGCGATCGCGCCCCGGTCACGCAGGTCATAGAGAGGGGCGAGGCGATCGCGGGTCGCTTGGGTGACTTGAATGCCGCCGGGTTCTCCCAACGACTCCATGCGGCTGGCAATGTTGACCGCATCGCCCCAAAGGTCATAAATAAACTTCTTTTGCCCAATCACACCGGCGACCACAATGCCGCTGTTGATGCCAATCCGTAGCTTGAGGTCAAACTGCAGGTCTTGCTCAAAGCGCTGCATGGCAGCCGTCATTTCCAAGGCCATATCGGCGATCGCTTCCGCATGGTCAGACCGAGGATTGGGCAGCCCCGCCGCCACCATATAGGCATCGCCAATAGTTTTGATTTTTTCGAGCCCCAACTGTTCTGCAAGCTGGTCGAACGTCGAAAAGATACTGTTGAGCAGGTTCACCAACTCCATCGGCGGTAGATGGGACGATAGTTGGGTAAAGCCGACGATATCGGCAAACAGGATCGTCACCTCGTCGTAGTGCTCAGCGATCGCCGCTCCAGAGATGCGATTGTTGGACGGGTTTTGCTTCAGGCGATCGGCAATGGACTGGGGCAGAATATTCAACAGCAGACGTTCTGATTTTTCCTGCTCTAGCCGCAGGTCTAGCTCGGCCTGTTTGCGCTCGGTAATATCATTCACCAAGGTGAGCAAACAGCTTTGCCCATCTAGGGTAATAATTTCTGCCGACAGCAGCCCATAGCGCACCGCACCAGAGGCAATGCGAAATTCGGCTTCATAGTCACGGGTGGCTCCCCACTGCTGAAGCTGCTCCACCAAGCGCGATCGCAGCTCAGGATCAACCCAGATGCCCAGATCTAAGGCGCTGCACCCCACAATTTGAGCGCGCTCATAGCCCGATAGAGCTAGAAAACTGGCGTTGACGTCTAAAATTACGCCATCCATGAGCCGACTGATGATAATTGGGTTGGGGCTGGCACCAAACACCTTGGCAAACTTGTCTTCTGAAAAATATAAATCTTGGGTACGCTCTTCCACCCGATGTTCCAACACACCATTCGCCTGCGCTAGCGCCTGGTTCGCAATCTTCAGATCCTCCGCCATCGCGGCCAAAGACTGATTAGCCTGGATACGTTGGTAGTTAGCCGCTTGGCGCTCCGCAATCACCGCCGACAACACCAACACCGTCAAGGTGACCACACCGATGAAGGCCTGGAGCAAGAGCAGCGACAGCCACTGGGGTCGCAACGCTTGCACAAAGGGGCCGAGACCATTCGCCGTGCCCGCGATCGCAATCCCAGAAATGATGATCACCAACCCCGTGGCGATCGCCAGTCCTAAGCGAAATGTCGTCCAAATCAAAATGGGGATCAGCACGTATTCCACGGGCAAAGAAAACTGGAACACGATGTAGCTCACCGCCGCCGCCATCATCAGCATGGCAAATCCTTCCAGCAGGCGATCGGTTCTTAGCGGCGGTAGGTTGGCCAACTGGCGATCGCGGGGAAACTGGACATACCAACTGATTAAGGTGGGAGCCACAATCAACATCCCGAAGGCATTGGAGATCCACCAACTTCCCCAAATCGCCAAAAAATCAGACCAAGGGTTCAATCCAGCCAAGCAACTGCTGGCCGTACCCATGGTGGCCCCGATCACCGGAGCTGCAAAGACAATCACCACAAACCGAAACGCGTCCCGCGATCGCGTTAGGGGAGTTTGGGAAGGAATCAGCCGCCGCATCACCTGAGCGGCAAAACCAGCCTCTAGGGATGATCCCAGAGCGATCGCCCCCTGCACCAGAATCACCAGCGGACTGACATCCTGGGTGTGAGTGAGGAGCATGATCACGCCCAAGGCAATCCCCGGTGCCACCCGCCAGCCAAAGAGAAACACCGCCGCTAGCCCAATGCCCGACGAGGGCCAAACCGGCGTAATACCACCCGGTAGGGAGATAAACCGAAAAACCAACTGACCCGCTCCCCAGTAGGCGATCGCCAGCGCTAGGATCAGACCTAGACTGCGCCCACTCCAGACCGAAATCCGCTGCTGAGTTGTAGTCATAGGTAGAGACAGAGGCAGATGTCTTGAAGATGGCCCTGAAACGAAACCCGATGATCCCGTCGCCCCCTAAGCCTGCGGCCCTGGGAAAAAACTGCGACGGATCGTGATAGATGTCTCATCTTAATTTGAGCATGAATAGGATGGCAGCCGTCGTCATAGTCAGCACAAACAAGACAATTGTTACAGGCTCCCTAGGGCACCACCCCCATAGCCGCGAGGATCCGTCGATGAGCAGGGCTTCCACACCGGTGTGATGATTAGCCCCCAAGAGGGCGATCGCCCCCGAGCCTCCCACGAAAGTGTGGCAAAATATGAAGCCAGATGAGGCACTACATTGAGCGGGTATTCATCACCCCCCTCCTTAAGCATAAAATCGCTTGAGGCGACTACTCTAGAGGAAGCATTTGATTTATGGCTACCATTACGTTTGTCAACGAACAACAGGAAGCAATTGTCGCGGATGGCGCAAATTTGAGACTCAAGACCCTCGAAAATAATATCGATCTCTATAAATTTACCGGCAAGCTGTTGAACTGCGGCGGCTATGGGCAATGTGGCACCTGCATTGTAGAAGTTGTGGACGGCATGGATAATCTCTCCCCCCGCACCGAAGCCGAAAAGCGCAAGCTGAAGCGCAAACCCGATAGCTATCGCCTAGCCTGCCAAACCTTGGTCAATGGTGACGTGAGCATCCGCACCAAGCCCTAGCCGTTGATCATGCTGGGTGTGGCATCTCCATGCCCAGCTTTTACCGACGTTTTCGGCAACTCATCAAAAAACATCTAGGAAACTAATAGAAAACTGGCTGAGCAAGGTCACTTCTGATCAGGTGGAATGATATTCTTAACCCTAGGTCTATAAAATAAGCTGTGCTTTAGAGAGGCTAGATTGAATGGAAACTAATGATCTTGGGTTCATTGCAACGATTCTATTCGTGCTAGTACCCACCGTCTTCTTATTAATTCTTTACATTCAGACAGCGAGTAAGCAATCCAACGATTCATGATGGATCGTCGTTTGCAGGTTACGGTCATGAATCAAATGTCTTGAATTTGGCCCAACTCCTGTCTAGCATTGGGGGAGATTTTGTCCTTCAATGCTTTTTTTCTTGGATTGTGGTCTTGGATTGTGGATGGGGTGAGCAAGGCTATGTCGCTGATTGTGCAGAAATATGGTGGGACATCCGTTGGAACGGTCGAACGGATCCAAGCGGTTGCCAAACGTGTCCAGAAAACCGTTGCCCAAGGGCATTCGGTGGTGGTGGTGGTCTCTGCCATGGGCAAAACCACCGATGGATTGGTGAAACTCGCCCACGATATTTCTGCCCAACCCAGCCGCCGCGAAATGGATATGCTGCTCTCCACAGGCGAGCAGGTCTCGATCGCCCTCTTGAGCATGGCGCTTCAGGAATTGGGGCAGCCGGCCATTTCTCTCACAGGGGCGCAGGTGGGCATTGTCACCGAGGCAGAGCATACCCGAGCCCGCATTCTCAACATTGACCCAGAGCGGGTCGAGCGCTGCTTGCTTGACGGTAAGGTCGTTGTGGTTGCCGGCTTTCAAGGCATCAGCAACAGCACAGATTTAGAAATTACTACCTTAGGGCGGGGCGGATCCGACACCTCCGCTGTTGCCCTGGCCGCCGCGCTGCGGGCCGATGTTTGCGAGATCTATACCGACGTGCCGGGCATTTTGACCACCGATCCGCGCTTGGTGCCCGATGCTCAGCTCATGGATGAAATCACCTGCGATGAAATGCTAGAGCTGGCCAGCCTCGGAGCCAAGGTCTTGCATCCTCGGGCCGTGGAAATTGCCCGGAACTATGGGGTCATGCTGGTGGTGCGCTCTAGCTGGACGGATGAACCGGGCACCAGGGTTGTCTCACCGTTCAACGAAGGGCGATCGCTAGAGGGCTTAGAAATCGCCCATCCTGTCGATGCCGTAGAACTCGATACCAACCAAGCCAAGGTTGCCTTACTGCGCGTGCCCGATCATCCAGGCATTGCCGCCCGCCTCTTTGGAGAAATTGCCCTGCAGGATTTGGATGTTGACCTAGTCATTCAGTCTATCCATGAGGGCAACACCAACGATATTGCCTTTACCGTCACCCAGTCGTCCCTGAATCAAGCTGAAGCGGTGGCCGAAGCGATCGCTCCCTCCCTCCGCAGTCATGACGCTGCCTTAGATGAAGCCGAGGTGATGGTACAAGCCCAGATGGCGAAGGTGAGTATTGCCGGAGCCGGCATGATTGGCCGCCCCGGTGTGGCGGCGCAGATGTTCACCACCTTAGCCAAGGCAGGAGTGAACATTCAAATGATTTCCACCTCGGAAGTAAAGGTGAGCTGTGCGATCGCCCGAGACGACTGCGATCGCGCCGTGGAAGCCCTCTGTGATGCCTTCCATATCGCCAGTTCGACCCTAGCCTCCCATTCCTCCACCCCCGTCCCTGAAGCGGATTTTCCCCCGGTACGCGGGGCTGCCCTCGATCGCAACCAGGCCCGCTTAGCCGTGCGCTCTGTCCCCGATCGCCCCGGCATGGCCGCCCAAATTTTCACGCGCTTGGCCACCCATGGCGTTAGTGTAGACATGATCATTCAGTCCCAGCGATGTCGTCTTCTAGACGGGACGACCACCCGCGACATCGCCTTCACCGTCACTCAAGCCGATGCCGAGATGGCTCAACAGGTTCTGCGGGCCGATCAGGCGGAGCTAGGCTATGGAGAAGTGCTTGTTGATCCAGCGATCGCCAAGGTGAGTGTGGTGGGCATGGGCATGGTTCACCGTCCTGGCGTGGCTGCCAAAATGTTTCAAGCGCTGGCCAAGCAGGATATTAATATCCAGATGATCGCCACGTCAGAAATCAAGATTAGCTGCCTAGTTTCTGAAGAGGAAGGCGTCCAGGCTCTGCAAGCGGTTCATGCCGCCTTTGGGCTCTCCGGTAGCCAACGAATCCAGGTTCCTGCCTAGCATTACAGCACCCCGGCGACGAGACATCGCGGCATGAGATATCGTATGAAACTAAACTCGCCTCGCGGGTTCAGCCTATCCTAATCTCTAGATGTCCTAGCCCATCTGACTCCTGCTACATATACGGGAACCGTGAGCCCGACAACGATGAACGCGCCGTGGACTATGCCCCGTTTCAGATCAACATTCAGTCATGCTTGCATCTGCCCCTAGGCTGACCACGCTTCCTGGAAATCTGCGTATAGCGTCAGCCCTCCATCGATATACAGCGTTTGTCCGGTCATGTAAGCAGCTTCATCAGAAGCCATAAAGGCCACCGCTGCCGCCATCTCTTCTGGCGTGCCCGCGCGACCCATGGGAATATGACTCTCTACAACGGCTCGTTTGTCTGCATCCTCCGTCCAATCATCGTTAATGGGAGTTGCAGTCGCTCCGGGGCCAATGCCATTAATCCGAATGTTCTGGTTTGCATATTCTAGGGCTAGGGTTTTGGTGAGATTGCCCATGCCCCCTTTACTGATGGAATAGCTGAGATAGTGGGGTCGAGGAATCACTTCATGAACGCTAGAAACATTGATGATAGAGCCAGGGCGCTGGTGGTGAAGCAGGTGCTTGATGGTTTCGCGGGCACATAGAAAAGCACCCCGCAGGTTGACATTCAGCACCCAGTCGAAGCTGTCTACATCTAGATCATGGGAAGGACTTTCGGTTTGCACCCCTGCATTGTTGACAAGGATGTCGAGCTGCCCAAAGTGTTTAACCACCTGGTCTACCACGGCCACCACATCAGCCTCTTTGGAGACATCCCCCTGCACCAGCAGGGCTCGCACACCGCACTTTTCTACATCATCACAGGCCTGCTTCATGGCCTCGTCAAGGGTATCTTGGGCTCCACCTGGGCTGCTGCGGTAGTTGATCGCTATGTTGCAGCCCTCCTCTGCTAGACGAATGGCGATCGCCTGCCCAATGCCCGACGAGGCTCCCGTCACCAAGGCTGTTTTATCCCGAAGTCCTTTCATGTGTTCGCGTTAGATTGCCGATGACTCACCATACAGCGCCATCTAGCTCAATGATCTCTACCCAAGGGCCGATCACTCCAGGGGCGATCGGCAAGAGGGCCCATTACCCCGTGCTCGCCATCGTCCGTCTTGCCCTCAAGACAAGCCTGCACCGGCACAGATCGGAAAATGTGTAAGATCGTGGCTGCGCATCGCCTCTGGTTGCAACAAACGTTGGCGATCGCCTATTAGGGGAGCTTCCCAATGTCGTGACAGCGCAACATCGCCAGTGGCACCAATTCCTTTGCCGGCCCTAGGCCTTAGCGGGCAATTTCTGCCATTTCAATCACCCGACCGTCATAATCCTTCACCAAGAAGTTCAGCGGTTCATCGCGGCGAATTTTATGTTTGAGCCGACGGGTTTGCACCCGCAGCAGCAACTGTTCTAGACAGTCATGGTCAAAACACACATGGCGCTGGCGATTTTTATGCCCCAAGCTCGCTCCCGAGATGATATGAAGCTGGGTATTTTTCTTAAGCTGATACCATAGCCCCTCTGTGTTGTTGAGGGTGGTGGCTGGAGAGGTGAGATTCGCCGTTGAGAGGTAGAGCGGATCGGTGGCAGCCCCTAGAGTTTGTTCATAATTGTAGTAATACTGGAGGGGCACATCGGCAGCCGGCAGGTCTAGCATCCCCTCATAGAACAGCTTGGCCAACTCCAAATCCGACACCATCACGGTGTATACCTTGGGAGCACTGGTTAAAAACACCCACATCGCTCCGGCATAGGCAACCAGCAGCATCACCATGATGCCTTGGGTTGACAGGATGCTATCGAGGGGAAAAACCCCAAGCAACATGGATGAATGGAGCCCTAAGAAACTTTCTGCAAGCGTCATGAATTTTATTCAGTCATACAGCAGTGGACGATCTCAGACGGTGCGTGACGGCTCAACGTATCGTTTGGGAACGGCTGGCTGTTACCCAACCCCTACAGTCGCTAAGTTCAGCAGCGATCCTTTAGCGATCCTTGATGGATCTCTAGAGATCCGTCACCCGCCCCTACAGTTTTAACCTCTAGTTTACCAAGGCAAACCAGGTGTGCGGGTAACGAATCCAGCTTAAATGCTGGCAGTATCTAGCATCTACGTGATTTACTCACCAGCCATCAACGATAGAGGGCCCCTGCTAGGATGCCACCGTTGCGGGGTCAGACAGCAGCTCCACAAACTGGATGATGTCTTTACGAGGATCGACATAGCTTGCCTTCACTTCCACATGATCCCCCAGCTCCACCTCTCGCTTAAAGCGCATCGCCAACTCTAAACCTAAATCTTCAATGAGGATCAGCCCTAAATTGTCCTGCTCCCGCAGCCATCGCAGGATCAGCGCCGACCAAGACTGATTCGGATGACGACGCAGGTATTCTAGCCCCCAATAGCGATTGGTTTGCCGCTCCACCAGCGTAGACTCGTAGGCGGTGGAACTCACCGACAGCAGCATATCTTCCAGTTCCTTCGCCGCAATCGGAGGTGTGTCGCCCCGTAGGTGGGCCTTAATCTGGAAGTGGGCAATCAGGTCTGTGTAGCGACGAATTGGAGAGGTGACCTGGGTGTAGGTATCCAAACCTAGGCTGGCGTGGCGGATGGGCGAGATACTTGTTTCACTGCGGGGCATACAGCGCCGCACGGCACATTCCCGCACCAATCCCGGCGGCAACTGCATCAACTCATCATCGGAAGGCAGTTCAGGCTGGGGCTGCCCACGAAACGGTAGGGGCAGTCCATGGGCTTGACCATAGCGGCCAGCCACCTCCCCCGCCAAAATCATCATCTCAGCCACCAAGCGACGGGCCAGGGAATCATCCAGTACTTGAATGATAATTTCGTCTTCCTGCACCTTGATGGATGACTCTGGCATACGAATGCAGATAGCACCTTGGGATGTGCGCCAAGCCTGACGGACATCTGCCCAACGGGCGATCGCTTCTAGCTCAGCTTCAGCCTTCACCCCTAGTTCCAACATCTCATCCACATCATCGTAGGTGAGGCGATAGGTGGGACGCACAAGACTGGGGGCAATGGTGTAGTCCATCACCTCACCCGTTTCATCCAAAATCACGCCGAAACTTAGGGCATTACAAATTTCGCCCTGCACCAAGCTCATGGGCCCGGTGGCTAGCTCCGAGGGAAACATGGGCACCATCCCCGTCGGCAGATAGACCGTGGTGCAGCGACGGCGGGCTTCTAAGTCAATATCATCGCCTAAGGACAGCCAGCGGGTGGGATCGGCAATGTGAACCCAAAGACGCTGAATGCCAGTATCTAACGTTTCTAGGCTCAGACCATCGTCAATCTCACTCGTACTTTCATCATCAACGGTGTAGGTCTTTAGATGAGTCAGATCGAGTCGATCCGGATCCGTATCGGGCGGGGGAGATAGCAGACGGCTATGAGCCATTTCGACAACCTTGCTAGGAAACTGCGTGGGGAGCTGACTGCGCCGCACAAAAAGGTTTTCGTGCGGATCCCAAAGCTGCAGATCAACCAAAAGTTGAAATGCCGCTTCAGCCGTTTCGGCGTAGCCCACCCCTGCTAGTATCTCCAAGGCCGCAGTTGGGTGAATCGCTTCATCCCCTAGGGTTGCAAATCGCTCTAGACTTTCTATCCGAGGGCGATCGCTCTTTTGCCATTCTACCGGCTCACCCTGCAGGGCTTGCTGAATCCTTGCATAAAATGACTCTCGCTCTTGGGCCCGCTGGCTGGCCATGGTGAACTGATGCTTGAGTTCTGCCACTTGGCTAGCGGAGCGTGGCTCGTAGCGATCGCCCTTTTGCTTAAAGTACAGCTTGTCATCGGACAGCAAGCAGTGAGCCGCGTAGCATAGCTCAGGAGTTTGGTCAGAAAAAAGCAGCAGGGCCATCTCCGATGGATCGACTGTTTCCCCATCCTCCACGAGCAACTCCCAGGCGACTTCTAAGCTAGAGGGATCTAGGTAGGATTGGATGCCGGCCCAAAATGCTTCCAGTTGGTCAGCTTTATAGGTCTGCCCGGTAACCTCATAGGTCACTTGGCGAGTATGCAGCGTATGGGATAGCCCTCGATCATCGACAACCACCCATTTTTTGCCTTCAGCGTGGTCAACCACCCCAAGACGGCGATCGCCACTGACTCGAAACTCAACTAGAGTGCCCTTATCCATAGGTGAGGTTGCCGAGGGATTGCTGATTGACCGATATTGACTGCATCAAGCGTGATGAAGAAACAACAAGGAGGCTGCGCAACGGCTGCCGACTTACCTAGAGTACACCTCACCGGACTCCTAACCTTAGAGCACAGGGCAATATTGCCCCATAGCCTAGCTCTAACCTAGCCTTCGCGGTTGATGAACGGCAAAAGAGCCAGAATGCGCGCTTGCTTAATCGAGCGGGTGAGCTGACGCTGCTGCTTGGCGGTGAGGCCAGTGATCCGACGAGGCAGAATTTTGCCCCGCTCGGTGACAAACTTACGGAGCAGATCTACATCTTTGTAGTCAATGGGATCTTTAGGGTTAATGGGAGAAACGCGACGACGATAATATGCCATGGGTATACGATTACTCAGTCCAATCAATCAACACAGAAAATATCAGTTCAAAATAGGTCAGCCGCTGACCCAGCATTACTTGGTTTCTTTATGAACCGTATGCTTGTTACAGTGCGGACAATATTTCTTCAGTTCCAAGCGGGCAGTGGTGTTCCGCCGATTCTTGGAGGTGGTGTAGCGAGAGACGCCGGATGATCGCTTGTCGGGGTTGGTGCGACATTCCGTACATTCCAGCGTAATAATGAGACGAGCGCCTTTAGCAGCCATAGTTTTGCGACAACGAGATTACGAGACGAGAATAATTACAGACACAAATTTCAATTATTTCATACGATGGCGGTTCTGTGCAATTCCTAGCACTCTTTCTCCACAATTCGCGAGATCACCAGCTCTTTGACCATCTCCGATGACCCTGAGGGGTTCCTCGGAGATGGATGCCTTCTCATCCTACGGGCGAGCCTCCATCTATTCAAGCGGGAGCATCGCCCGACCTAGGGTCTAAGCCTGCCAACGCTTGTCTCGCCAGTCCCAACCTCACATCCCAACCTCACATTCCAAACCAACATTCCAACCCCACGTTCTACCCTCACGAGGAGCGACCCATTTCCATGCTGATGCCCGTTAACCAAGCCGAAGCCAAAATTCTTGACTTAATGACCCCCCTCGATGCTAAGCAGGACAGCGAATCTGTGTCGCTGCTGGCTGCCGATGGGCGCATTTTGGCGGAGGATGTCGTTAGTTCCCTTGACTTTCCCCACTGGGACAATTCGGCCATGGATGGGTATGCCGTACGGTTCATGGATACCAAGACAGAGGGCGCGGGCAAGCCCGTGTCCCTAACCATTACCGAAGAAATTCCCGCAGGCTACCTCCCCCAGCAATCCGTGGGCGCAGGGCAAGCAGCCAGGATTTTCACCGGCGGCATGCTCCCCGAGGGGGCCGATACCGTGATTATGCAAGAGCATACCCAGCGCGAGGGCGATCGCATCTTTATCATGGAACCTCCCAAACGAGGCGACTTCGTGCGGCGGCAGGGCGCGTACTACAAAGCCGGGCAAACCTTACTGCGGGCCGGCACGCGTTTAGGAGCGGCAGATATTGCCGTACTGGCGGCGGCCCAATGCCCTCAGGTGCAGGTGTATCGGCGGCCGCGGGTGGCAATTTTGTCCACCGGCAACGAGCTGGTCTCCCCAGAACAACCCTTGCAGCCGGGTCAGATTGTAGATTCCAACCAATATGCCCTAGCCGCCTTGGTGCAGCGCACCGGCGCAGAGGCGATTTGTTTGGGCATTGTGCCTGATGATCCTGATCAGCTCAAGGCAGCGATCGCCCAAGCGGTTGCCCAGAGCGATATGGTGCTCTCCTCCGGCGGCGTTTCCGTGGGAGATTATGACTATGTTGATCGGATTTTGGCAGACCTGGGCGGCACCCTCCACATTCGCGCTGTGGCCGTCAAACCTGGTAAACCCCTAACCGTTGCCACCTTGGAACGAGAGGGGCGATCGCATCTATATTTTGGGCTACCGGGCAATCCAGTGTCAGCGCTGGTGAGCGTCTGGCGCTTTGTGCAGCCGGCCCTACGCAAGCTATCGGGCATCACAACGGATTGGCGTCCCACCTTTGTTATGGGGCACCCTAGTCAACTGCTCAAGTCGGATGGCAAGCGGGAAACCTATCTCTGGGGCTCCACCTACTACCTGAATGGAGCCTATGAATTTAACCTGGCGGGCGGCAGCCATAGCTCCGGTAACTTGATCAACTTGGCGCAGACCAACAGTCTTGCCATCATCCCCATCGGTCAGAAGCAAATTCCCATCGGCGGTTCAGTGCGGATCATTCTGCTGGACTAGTCATCAACGTTGTGTTGGTCAATGTGTAGGAACGAGGGTCACGTCCGGACAATACCCTTTCATCCCAGCTCTCAGTCGGACTCCACCAGCTTCAGCTTCAGCGATCGCTGCAACTCAGCCAGCTCATCCCGATGCCCGGTGACAGTGACCAAACTGCGGGGGTCTGGGGAGGATGGATCGTCTAGCGCGACGGTTTCCACCTTCAGGTACACCGTTTCCGGACGCGCCGACTTTTTCCAATAGAACACCCCCGCCAAGGGTGCCAGAGCCACTAAACCGATCGCCCAACCAGCCGTCGCTGGCACCAGCATAGCCAACACTAGAGCCAAGCAAAGAAACCCGACTGCTGCCAAGAGCGTCAGAAATACAGCCAGAAAAATGCTGGGACTGACAAAACCTTCATAGGTGACTTGCTCCGTCTCCGCATCCACCGCCGTGATCACATAGGCGCGATCGCTGAAATAGCTCTGAAGCGATTCCAGCAAGGTCTCTTGGGGCTGGTCAGCCAGCAGTTGACTCACCTCAATCCGGTCTTTGGTGGAAGCGCGGATGAAAAACAGTAGGCCGATCGCTAGTAAGACAGTCAGAAAGGCAGTCGAAGGCAAAATGGGGTTATCCATAGAAAGCTCCCAAGGATGAACAGAGGCGATCGCTCTTAATGTGAACACAGTTGCATCTTTACATTACTTTACGCAAATGTGGCATCGAATCCAATCAGCGGAGGGCGATCGCTGAAACGAGGTGCGATAATTTAGGCTGCATTCATGACATTTACGTCCCACGTCCAGAATTACACGTCCAGAACAAGAGCGATCGCATATGAAACGGTGGAAGAGTTGGAAACGGTTCAGCCTATTTGCAGTCCTAGGCATCCTGCTCAGTGCATTGCTTGGCTGTAGCGGCACGCCGTCTGGGCAATCCGCTGATGGTCGCCAAGAAATTGAGTTTTGGACGATGCAGCTCCAGCCCGACTTCACAGACTATTTCAATACCTTGATCGCCGAATTTGAGTCCGACAATCCCGACCTGGCCGTGCGTTGGGTGGATGTGCCTTGGTCAGACATGCAGAGCAAAATCCTCACGGCCGTATCCGCCGGTACAGCCCCAGACGTAGTCAACCTCAACCCCGACTTTGCCCTGCAGTTAGCCGGTCGCAATGCCTGGCTAGATTTGAACGAGCAGGTGCCTGCTGAGGTGCAGCAACAGTATCTATCCAAGATTTGGCAAGCCAATAGCCTCAATGGTCAAAGCTTTGCCCTGCCTTGGTACCTAGCCACCAGTATCACCATTAGCAATACGGCCATTCTAGACGAGGCTGGCATCACCACCCCGCCCAGCACCTTTGAGGAACTCGCTGCCGCTGCTGCCCAAATACGGGAACGCACCGGTAAGTACGCCTTTTTCGTCTCCTTTGTGCCAGAAGACTCTGCCGAAGTGCTGCAATCTTTTGTGAAAATGGGCGTGCAATTAGTCGATGAGCAAGGGCAAGCGGCCTTCAATACACCTGCAGGGCTTGCCGCCTTTGACTATTGGGTCACCCTCTATAAAGACGGCCTCCTGCCCCGTGAAGCCCTGACCCAAGGACATCGTCGCGCCATTGAACTTTACCAATCCGGGGAAGTAGCCTTGCTATCTACCGGGCCCCAATTTCTCTCGACGATCGCCACCAATGCTCCCGCGATCGCTGCCACCTCCATCGCCACACCTCAGATTACCGGCACCACTGGCGCTAAGAATGTTGCCGTGATGAACTTAGTCGTCCCCCGCAGCACCGACAGCCCCGAAGCTGCCGTGAAGTTTGCCCTCTACGTCACCAACGACGCTAATCAACTCGCCTTTGCTAAAGAAGCCAACGTGCTGCCTTCCACAATAGCCGCCTTGGAAGACGAGTATTTTACCCAAATCGCTGATGATGCAGCCCCAGCCGATCAGGCGCGGGTGGTGAGCGCTAGCCAAATGGGCGAGGCGGAGGTGTTGCTGCCCCCCCTTGAAGACATCAAGGTACTGCAGAAAATTGTCTACGAGAATCTGCAGGCTGCGATGCTTGACCAGAAGACCGTTGAACAGGCGATCGCGGATGCAGAACAGGCCTGGAACCAGCGTTAGTTATCGAACTTCATGTTGGCTGGGTCTGTGTAGACATCTCCACGGACAGACGGGAGGCGCGATCGCTCTCAGCACTTAGCTCCAGATATCGGTAAAGATATTCGGAGGTGATGCCGTGGATCATCAAATTGCGGGCTGCGGCAAAAGGACTGTTGGGCGCAAGGGGATGGCGATTGCGCACGACGTGGTTCCAGTCATAATCGCCGGTGATTTTGCTGACGTATAGCCCAAAGTTTTCATCAAACTGCAGGGAAATCACTGCCCGTTCGAACTCAGCGCTGGTGAGACAAAACGAATAAATAATCTTAAACAACTCCACCGCACATTCCAAATCCAGCACCTGCAGCCAGCCTCGTTGGCTCACGTCTATATCTAGATGTACGGGCTGAACGCTGCTGAAATCGAGTCCGCGCCGGCGAACTTGGTCTAACCAATCAGGATTACGAGTTTGGGCTTCATGGTAATCCAGCACGAAGTTATACAAAATCAGATCATGTTCTAGGAATGCCTGATCTGCCAGATCTGCCACCGTACGGGGATAGAGGGGCGATCGCTCTATGGTGGGATCAGGGCCATTATCAATGAGGAAATTGACAATATTGGATCCGATACATAGATGGCGCACAATTAAATAACAGGCTTCTGGTGTCACAAAGGTTTGCAAAAACCAAGCCGCCATTTTATGCATAAACCCATAGGCGCGAAACTGAAAGGGTAACAGTCGCTTCAGGGTCATAATGCAGGCCAGCCCCACATTAGCCATGACCTTGATTGGAATCAGTAAATAATTTCGCGACCAGCTTTTGAGATCCTTCACCATGTAGGACTTAGCGACGGGATCCACCGGAATTGCTTGGTCAAGATAAAGCGTATCCCAGGTGCTAGGATCGCGGCGATCGCGTTGTTCAGGTATCCACACCATTAGCGAATTTCCTCCAATTGCAGCACATACAAACGAGCCGTGACTTGGGCAGTTTTCACAATCCGATCAGCGATCGCTGCGGTCATCCATTCGGCATTGAGAATGGCATCAAGTTTAGCAATGTGGGATTCATCATTGGCACTGTGATAGGCCAGGAAAGAAACCTGCTCTTTGGTCAATCCCAGGGTTTGCTGGATCAAGGTGGCCCATTGCCCCGCCAACTGATTGCCCAGCCCCTCGATCATAAACATACTGCCCACCAAGTCCACAGGATTCTCGCGGGAGGCTTGATGGAAAATAAAGGCCGATAGCGCCTCGGAACCAAGATTCTTTTCAGCGTTGACAATCTCCTCTAAGTCACCCCCGACAGATACATAATTGCGCTCCAGCATCTGGAAATCTCGATGTTCATCCTGGGCATGGCCAATAAATGTAGACCGCAGCCGAAAATCGGTCATATTCGATGCCGCCCGAGCAATCCACCGAGCTCCTTCCACAACCTGAGGACGCAGATTGCGCAGCAGGGCCTTGTAGTCATCCAAGGTGAACTCCCCGCGATGCAGGCGGCGAATCATGGGGAGCGATCGCAACTGGCGCTCAAACTCCAGCCACACCAGCGCTAGACGTCGCAGAAGATCCGCCGAAACGGTCGAAGCATCTACAGCTTCTGCAGGCACCTGAACCGGTGCAGCAGCCGTGGGTAGACTCACCGCCCGCACCGCCCCTTCCACCACCGTCAGCTTCATGTAGGCGGTGGTAAACCGGCCGCTTTCGGGCACAAAGCAAAAGATGGTTTGCCCCGGCTGGAGCTTACCCGACTGGAAGAGTTCCTCCAGCATCAGGTAAATAGAGGCACACCCCGTATTTCCTCGGGTATAGAGATTAGTAAACCACTTTTCCTCCGGAATCATACAGCCGGCTTTGGTTAACAAGTCTACAATCTGACCCCGGAAAAAGTGGGATGAATAGTGACAGAGGAGCCAATCGATCTCCTCTGGACGCACCCGCCCCCGTTCAATCAAGCGCAGCCAGCCCTCAATGCCTAAACGAATGACCTGATCCAGCAAGCGAATATTTTGCCGTAGATTGATCACCCCTTGCCTAGCCGCCGCTTCATAGGAGGGATAATCCATCCAGCCCTTTAGCGTATCTGGGCTATCCACCCCAGCATACATACAGACCGGATAAGCATTGGCATGGGATACCGACTCGATCCAATCAATGCATAAACTTATTCCCTGAGCAGCCGGATGATTCTGTACCAACAGAGCACCCGCCCCATCGGATAACATCCAGCGCAAAAATTCCACATCAAAGGATAGCGACTGCCCCGCTTGAATAGCATCCTCCGCCTCAAAGCGACTGTGTTTAAACAACCGCGACGCCAGTTCCGAGGCCACGGCGATCGCATTCTGACGCTTCCCCAACTGCACCTGGGCCGTAGCATAGTTCAACGACGCCACCCCCGCACAGCAAACCCCCTGATTGGATACTGCCTCCAGGGGCGACAGTTCCGACAGTTCGCCATGCACCATACTGGCAAAACCCGGCACCAGCAGATCTGGCCAAGTGGTGCCGCAGGCTAGCAGGTCAATGGTTTGAGGCTCAAGGTCTGCACGCTGCAACAGATCGCGCACCGCCGCCGCCGCCATCTGGCTATTCGTCGCCGTGGGCTGCTGCTGGCGATCGAGGGCATAGTATCGCTGCTGAATGCCATTGCTTTTGAGGATGCGCGACTTCACCCGCGAGGGGCGATCGCCCACCCGTCCAAGGTAGTCTTCCATTTGATCATTGCCAATGGGGTCACCGGGCAGGAATTTGCCAATTTGGGTAATGTAGGCGTTTTGCATGGAACAATTGGGGAGAGAAACGACTCATAGATTCATTGCGTTAGTTCCAGAATGCAGCGGAGATTCTTGTCTTGCCGATTCTCTGTGCCACTTTTCAGAATGGATGATAGGGCGATCGCGCCATCACATTTCCCTAGTTGTCTGGAAAAAGCAACCCAGATCTCGTAGTTAAAACCATGAGTGATTTTAATGGCAAGACTGGGCATTCTATGTCATACATGCAACTACAGTCCGATCATCGCCATGCCCCATAGAGCGATCGCATCTGAAGTCTAAGGCTATGAGGATTTCTAGCCTAAACAGTTGACCGTGAAGTATCGGAACCAACGCCCCCTATCTGTTCATCAACACCTTGCTCACTGCACTGGCACCACCAAGCACCCAGCCCCTTTAGAGATATCATAGTCAGCAACAGGATAAGTACGAGTGAAGATTAATCATGTGCTGGTTGACTACGAAAATGTTCAACCGCCCAACCTTTATGCACTCCAAGACCCCATTTTTAGAGCGATGGTGTTTATTGGCTGCAATCAATCTAAAGTACCCTTTGAGTTTGCCGATTCCTTACAGCAGATGGGCGATCGCGGTCGCTACATCAAAATTGAAAACTGCGGATCGAATTCTCTAGACTTCCATCTTGCCTTCTACATCGGTCAACTTTCCCAAGCATCCCCCGATCACTACTTCCATATTATTTCCAAGGATACGGGATATGATCCATTGGTCAAGCATCTGAAAAGCAAGCAAATCCTTATTCAGAGACATCCAGCGATTACAGATATTCCCTTGGCAAAAGCACTAGCGCCAGAGTCTCCTGATAGCACCGAAGAACGCATCAAGGTGATCATTGAGGACTTATCCAAACGAGGGAACTCTCGCCCTAGAACGGTGACAACCCTCAGCAATTCAATTCACGCTTTATTTGCCAAAAAGCTAGCGCCTCGGGATTTAGATCTGTTGATGAAACATCTGGAAAAGCAAGGCAGCATCGTAGTTAACGATAGCAAAGTCACCTACCGACTGCCCGCCAGCGCCTAGGTTCGTGCTGCAAAACAGAAGAACGAAAAAATCCAGGACACACAAGGTTTTCCGCCTTAGCAAATAGGCGGGTTACTTCTGTATCAAAGTACTAGTGACCGATAGGATACCTGATTTAGCCACGAAACATCTGCCATAAGCCGATGAGCATGGTAGAGCAGAGATCGTTGCCTGCAGTCGAATTCAGTCGAATTCCCACAGATGGATGGTTCCGTCCGCACCATTGAGTTCTAAGCTAGCGCTGCGTAGCCTCATCCAGTGCTTCCTGAAGGACTTCATCACTCACACCATGGCGCTTCAAGCTGGCAATCAACGCAGAGACAGTATCGCCCTCTAATCGCTCAAGGTCGGCACGCAGCCCTTGACCAATGTAGGCCCGTGCCAATGGCTGATACCCCGAAAAACCCAATAGTGGAGCTAGACGCTTCAGATCTTCAATCACATCGTCTGGCATCCGAATCGTAATCGCTGTCATGGGCCGATCTCTATTCAAGCGTTGTTTCAAAGCATCAACCTTCATAGTACTCACGTTCCTTGCTTGTCGCTTTGCGTGCCGAAATAATCCTAATGGTGTCGTTTTCACGCTCGATATAGACGACATATAAAAGATTCCAGCGTCTGTCCAAACCAATGACAGCATCGCGGGCTTCATCATTGCGACTTGCATCAACCACCATAAGGAATGGATCGAAGAAAGCCTCCGCAGCTTGCTGGAAGGTAACTCCATTATGCTTTAGGGGATTAACCCTAGCCTTCTCGTCATTCCAAGCGAAGGTAATGCCATTGAGCACGAAATATACATCCATGCCCTATATTGTAGGCAATATGTATTGACGATGTAAATACATGCTAGCGCTAAATGCCTGGATTCGACTTAATTTCTAGTACTCAGCCAGTAGAGACTCATTCCCTTGGCGGATTGCTCGTCCATAGGCAAGTACCTCTTCAAAGGCAGGCTCATCCTTGAATGACCCGGTAATTTGTTGCAGCCAGTTCACCTGTTGAGAGATTTCAGTTTGCTGCTGCAATTGAGCGATCGCAGCTTCTATTGCTGCAAGACGTTCCTCTAACGAAGCATTAGTCGGCATTTTTATTCCTCCTTGCAGGATAAAATACATATCTCATGGCTCAATCCGTCGTCTAGCTTGCGCCAAAGCATCGTCCCCTGAAATGGGTTGAATAGAACCATTTCGCACCTCGTCTCTTCGAAGCCTAGCTTCGATTAACCAGACTACCTGAATGATTGAGTCGGCATCTAACTCTAAGCTTTCCACCAACTTGTCTGCCAAGAGTGCTCTTGACTTGCTAGGCAAGGACAATAGTTTCTCAGTCAGTTGCTCAATTGACCGCATAGCCCCAATCTCTTGCAAAAAGCTAAACTGTATACAACTATATCAAAATCTAACGTGATAAAGGCTTAAGAGCTTCGTCTCAGCCAACTCAGTACAGCCCATCTAAAGCCAAATCCGCGATCGCACCTCCATAAGTACGAGGCGTCCAGATTTAGCTCCTGTGGCAGAGCGATCGCTTGCAAGGTGCATCAAGTCTAGCCTATCCCGTAGATTGAGTGTAGGTTGGGAGGAGCGATCGCCCAAGGACAAGCTAAGTAGACATCCAAGACTTGCTTTTCCTCCAACAGATTAACCAACCGGCGACACTGACTTCCACAATCACTCCAATATCAATTGTTGCAACTCCTTAATATTGGAGGAAAACTTCAACTCACCTTTTTGCTGTTCAACTTGAGTTGCCTTGAAGTTAGCATACATCTCATCACGGCGTTCCTCGCGGATATATTGTTGCAATAAAAACTGAATTTCACGCTTTTCATCTGTAGAAAGGCTTTTGACTACCTCGACCAC
The DNA here is from genome assembly GCF_016888135.1 of Leptolyngbya sp. CCY15150. Taxonomy (NCBI): domain Bacteria; kingdom Bacillati; phylum Cyanobacteriota; class Cyanophyceae; order Leptolyngbyales; family Leptolyngbyaceae; genus Leptolyngbya; species Leptolyngbya sp. CCY15150. The sequence continues at coordinate 132,256 of NZ_JACSWB010000147.1, read as the reverse complement.
ATCGCTAAACGTCATCGGTTTTAAGACCTCTATCGTGTTTACCTAATCAATCAGTGTTATTGGGTTAAGGCATGAAAAATGAAAGCATATCTTAACGGATTTGCATTAGGCGCTTTAAAGCCTTTTTAATACTTTTTGCCTAGTTCTGAAATCATCCCAAATCTTCTTCGCCGTTCTCACTTTCTCTGGATGATGGCGGAAAAATTCTAGGCTTTTCGTTTTCTTCCTTTAATTCTTCCTGAGTGTTCTCTAAAGGTTGATATATCTGGCTCGAATTTTTTTGAGCTTCACTAAATACTCTTAACAAACCTTCGTTTTGTTGAGTCAGACTGTCGATTGCCTGCTGTATACTTTCACTTGGCTGATTAATCAGACTGTCGATTGCCTGCTGCATGCTTTCACTTGGCTGATTAAACTGTCTTACACTTTCGATTGCCCATAGCACACTTTTATGTGGCTGGCTAAGCTGTCTCACACTTTCGCTTAGCTGGCTAAGCACACTTCCATTTGGCTGGCTAAGCGCACTTTCATTTAGATGGCTAAGCTGTCTCACACTTTCAATTGCCTGTAGTAGATTTTTATTTAGTTGAGTCAGGTTGGGCAAAGACTTTTCTTCCCTCTCAATCTCTTCTACTTCTTCAGGGGTCAAGCGATTGTCTGCCTTAACCCTGGTTGTATCAACAAAATGACTGATGCCCTCAACAATATCTTGAAAGAGATAGACCTCAGGTTCAGGTGTAATGCTACATAGTTCGTTATAGAGAAAATGGTTCACGAAGCCTTGACCACCGTAGACAGTGCCGTAGTCACCATCTCTGGAAATAATCCATAGCCGTTTTTTACCTTTAAAACGAGTAAGAATCTGCTCCCAAGTCAGTTGATCACCTATCGGATTAGTAATTTTTCCTGGCGGATTGCCAAGCTCCCTACGTTCTCTCGCTCTTTGTAATTCTTCAGAAGAATGAGGAATAGCATTAGCAAAAATTGGAGAGAGTGCCTTTGATACTTCATCTTCTGAGCGACTGATTTGCTCCATGATGCTTAATACCAAAGCATCTATCTCAGCATTTACTTTCTTAATATTTTGAGAAATCTCGCTCATTTGATGGAGAATTTCCGTGCGATGATCAATACTCGCAGACAAGTGATCTGGCAAGTTAAAAGTCTTCAGCTTCAGTTCCTTAACCTTTTCCTTCAAGAAGTCGGCTGCTACTAGGATCTTGTTACGCTGGACTTCATTAACAATTTGTTGTGTCACGAAAATATAATCTACCTGCTCTCCTAAGGGTGCAAGCAGCTTTTTTCCTTGATCTATACGATACAAGTCTAAGTATTTATTTGCATCAATGAACAACAAAAAATCATTAGTAGACATGGGTTGTCCTGTATATCAAATTGGATGAGATGCAGAATCCGTAGGTTGATCGATCGCCTGCTAGGCATATCAAGTCTAGCCTATCTTTTAGATTGCGCGGAGGTTTACAGACGCGATCGCCCACGGACGATCTGAGGGAACCTCCAGGGCTTGCTCTTCCTCCAATAGATTAACCGGCCGCACCGACTGAGGATCGACATAGGCCGAGAGCAGACCAAGATTTGCCCAATCAACCCTCGGCGCAGGTTGTCCATGGCATTCATAGGTACGGATAATCCAATGGTTCGGCGAGTCCTCCGATCGCTTCAAGGACGCCAGAATCAAATTATCGGGCAGTTCCAAAAAGCTGCCCACCGGTGGCAGAGTCGGCGTATCTCCAACTCCAGGGAGAGCGATCGCTTGGATGGGTTGATTCAGATACTTACCATGGTGAACCGTGTGGGCAGCTTGCCAACTGCCACAATGAGGATAAATAGCGTAGGTAAACTGGTGATGACCGCGATCGGCTTGAGGGTCTGGCCAGAGGGGAGCCTTCAGCAACGTTAGGCGCAGTTGGCTGGGCTGGCTATCGTAGCCATGCTTCGTATCGCTGAGCAGACTGACGCCGTAGTCCCCATGCGCCTGGGTCACATCTGCCCAATGCAGCGCCGGCACTTCCCACTTGGCCTGCTCCGCTGGCGTTGTGGGTCGGGTCGATCGCTCAATCGCTGCAAAGGGAGCATCATAGGTCGCCACATCAGCAGCGATCGCTAAAGGAAAGGCAGCTTTCAAGACCACCTGCTCTTCTTGCCAGTCCACCTGGGTTTCAATAAGCAGAAGGGGCGATCGCGCATCTAGCACATAGTCCTGGGTGATCGTAGACTGCCCCAGATGGCGCACCACCCGCAGCCGTTGGCGCAGAGGGCCCCACTCCTGCCACTGGATGGAGACTAGAGTTGGGGGCGGTAGGGGATGGTCGGCATAGTCGGGGGCGATGTTCCAGGCATCCCAATATTGACCGCGATCGCGAAAGGCTTGAAGCTGATTGCCGGGAGCCTTGAGCACGGAGCGATCGCTCTGGCAATCATAGAGGCTAGCAATATTGCCGGTTTCGGGATCAATCTGCACCCGGAGATGGTCATTCTCTAAACACCAGTGGTCTGGGCGATCGCTAGTTCCTGGTACTGCCATCGAGGTTTCCGGCACCAGCCACACCAGGCAATAGCCCACACTGGGCACCGTGACTGAAACCAAAAGGTTAGGAGCGTCTATCGTGCCGCTGCGCTGGGCCGGTAGGGGTTGACCTTGGTGATCTATGGCCATCCAATTCGCATCGGGTAAGGATAACGCCACCACCGCCGATTGCTCTTTAGATAAGGAATTCACCAACAGCACCGGACGAGCATCTGATCTAGGAGGCGTTGCATCAATCCGGCGGGCGATCGCTTCTAGGGCGCGATCGCGAAGATCCTGTCCGGTTTCGAGGGCCGCTTGCCAGGTCTGATTGACATCAACAAACACCTCAGGAATGGAAGTGCCGGGTAAGATATCGTGGAATTGGTTAAATAAGACCTGTTTCCAAGCCGTTTCCAAGTCCGCTGCCGGATAGTCGCAGGCGGTCACTAGGGTAGCCAGACTCGACCACAGTTCCGCTTGGTAAAGAGCCTCTTCACAGCGGCGATTGTACCACTTCTGATCGGCGTGGGTGGTGTAGCAACCGCGATGGAGTTCTAAATACAGCTCGTCTTGCCAAACGGGGAGAGACGTTGAGGATGCGGCCAGGCGATCCATCACCGAATGCACCCGATCAAAGGTCAGGGTTGGGAAAAAGGGCGATCGCTGCCAGCGCCGTGCCACCTCTAGCATGTCGCGGCTGGGGCCACCGCCATGGTCGCCCACGCCGGGCAGCCACAGCGATTCCTGCACCTGGGTTTGCTGTTCCCAATGTCCAGCCACCTGGCTCATTTTGATGGGATCAATACCCACACCAATCGGCGGCAGCATCATACTCAACATCTGGCTACCATCGGGCGATCGCCATTGGAACAAACGATGGGGAAATTGGGTGGTGTCGTTCCAGTCCAGCTTCAGGGTGGCAAAGTAGCGAATGCCGCCTTGGCTAAAAATCTGCGGCAGTTGGGCACAAAAGCCAAAGCTGTCGGGCAGCCAGGCCACGGCACTGTAGTCACCAAAGCGATCGCGGCAGTAGCGCTGACCATAGAGCACTTGCCGGACGATTGATTCTCCTTGAACAATCATCAGCTCCGGCTCCACCCACAGGCCAGCAATCACCTCCCAGCGCTGCTGCTGAATCTGCTGCTGGATGTGGGCGAACATCTCGGGACGATGCTCCTCCAGCCAGGCGTAGAGAGCCGGGGTGGAATGACCAAACAGCAGTTCAGGGAACGCTGCCTGCAGATCCAACACCGATTGGAAGGTGCGTTCTGCCACTTCCCAGGTTTCCGGAATTGGCCAGAGCCAGGCTAGATCCAAATGGGCATGGCCTAGGGCCGAGATTGTCCGCTGCTTGAGCAGGTCACCCAAGGGGCGCAGGCGATCGCGCAATCCCGCCAAGGCTTGATCAAAGGCAGCTCGGTGAGTACGGGCATCCCAAGGTATGTCATAGACAACATGGGCGATCGCCTCTAGTTTCTCAGGAGCCAAATATTGATAGTACTGCAGCATTACCGTGAGTTCATCCGCCACAAAGCCCGGCTCCGGCACCGGCTCCAGACCACCCTGGGGATTTTCGTACAGACAAATGGAGGTCACCAAGGCTCCGTCATCATGCCCCGGACTCACCAACCGCAGCGCCACCTCAAAGTCCTGCCCTGGCTGCACCGCCTCGCTGAGCATCAGCCGCACGGCACAGTCAAACAAGTCCCCTTCCTGCACCAAGCGACCATCCACAAAAATCTGGGCAACCTCGGCCCACCACAGCAGCGACAGCCGCAGCGTCAATCCCGCCAGGGGATAGCCATCGAGAGCGGTTGACACTCGGATCACCTGCCGTAGCCACAGCACCTGCTGCCCCTTCGCCCAGGCCACATGCCCCCGCTCATTCACAGGAGCGATCGCCCAGGGAGCCGACTGGGTGGGTGGGGTCAGGTCGGGCACGTAGACCGCCTGCCAGGTGGATTGGATGACAGCCTGGGTGAGGCCGCGCAGGCGATCGCTCGCTTGGGTCATACAGGTGACCGCATCGGCAACAGAATCAATCATGGGTCTGGGCAAGATTCGAGATAGGATTGAGCTACAGCTAGCGGACGGTTCTTCACCACTTCTGATTAGCAACTTTGCCGCGCAGCCTTCTGTTTCAGTGTATGGGTTCGAGCACCACACCTCCATCGATAGGACGATCGCACCATGACCACAGGGCCCTATCAAAGCCGCATTTTAAATCAATTAACTCAAAACTACCGCCGTCTGCGGGACGACCTGCAGCTAAACTGGCGCAAAAGTGCGGTCGCCATGGTTTGGGGGGTGCAGGTGCTGCTCTATCCCTTCTATGTAGCTACCCAAACGACCCGCGTTTTAGGACGACAACTGCGGCAAACCGTGCGGCGGGTCTTACCCCAACTGGGAACTTCGTCCCCACCGCCCACCGCTGACACACCCCTGCAAGCCACCCTGCGATCGCTGCCGTCGCTAGATCTGCCCGCCATCTGGGAGGATGACCTAGAGCTGCCGTCAGACCCTGCCCAAGCGATCCCCGATCCTGCAGCCGTTCCTGAACCCCATCCGCCCCGCCTACAAAACTGGCTGCGATCGCTCATATCCCGATTCAAACCCGCTGCGCCCCTGGCTCTACCTGCCGGTCGCCTCTACCTGCAGCAGGGCGAGACCACCCAAGTCATCCAAGGTCTGGCCTGCCAGGTGACGAGCCAAGCCCTTGTCCTCGTTGGCAGTGAAAACAGCGTGGTGGACTGCCTGACGCCGGAGCAACAGACTCGCCTCCAGCACCGCATGGTCTTAGCCCTAGCCGACTATTATCACCAGCAGCGCATCTATGCCCCACCGACTCAGGGTCTAGCTCTACCCATGACCGACGATCGCGTCCTGCCGCCCATGCGCTGGATGAACCAAGCGATCGCCTGGATGCAGACTGGGCCAGTGGCGATCGCCGCCAATCTATTCCAAGAAGCCCAGGCCCTGCCAGAACGCCGGATCCCTAGGCCCCAGCGATCGCCCTGGCAGACCCTGCGCACCTTCTGGAATCCCGAGACCTCTGCCCTCGTGCCCACCAACCCCACCCCGGATCCAGCCGCATCGTGGGGTCTGCGCTATGAAGACTGGGAAACCCATGGGCCAACAGCGCCGACCGCCCGGATAGCCCCCGGCTGGATCACGCCCTATCAAGCACTTCAGCCAACCCAGCCCTCTCCCGCCCCCCTGCAAACCCAGCAACCCGCGTCGCTGCACACCGATGCGCCTGCTAGCCCCGACAGCCCCGCCGAGAGCTTGATCTATTCCCAGCCTAGCGGCGTTGATCCTGGAGAACCCGACTGGATCGAAACCGATGCTCTGGTCATGGGCTATGTGAAGCATCCCCTCGAACAAGTCTTGGAATGGCTAGATCTAAGTATGGTGTGGCTAGAAGAACGGGCCACATCCCTTTGGCACTGGGTTCAGACACATGTGCAGCGATCGCGCCCCTGAGGCAACTTGGGCTACCCAGGAAACTCTCGGCAAAAGGCCACGTCATTTCGTATGATAATAAAGCTTGATGACGGCAACTGTTTGGAGATATTCCCATGCTGACCCTTAAAATCGCTGTTTACGTCGTAGTCGGATTTTTCATCGCCCTGTTTGTCTTTGGGTTTCTTTCAAATGACCCGGCTCGGAACCCTAACCGTCGGGATTTTGAATAAGAGCGTTAGTCAATTCATGAATTGATTGAACGAGATGATGTTGAAGAAGGGCAGCTTGTGATGATTTGTTGAGCTGCCCTTTAGTTTGCCCTTAAGATGTCTATGCCATATCTGGTTGAGCCACCTCCCCCGCCTCCCATTGTCAGGGTTTTAGAATCCCCAGAGTCCAATGAATCAGACTCGGCTTCGGGCCAAACGCCGACAGCGACTGTTGCCAATGCCTATCTCCATGCCATCGATCCAGCGATTATCCCTGCTCCTTCGCCACCCGAGCTGATCGTTACGGCTGAGCGGCTTCCTGCCAGCACAACGCCTGACCTACCTGCGATCGCCAACGCCCCAACCGCGCCGCCATCGGTTTTAGGGCCACCGTTAGAGCTACAGCCGTCAGCCTGGCAGGCGGATCCTGGTCTGACCGTCAGCCTAACGCCCTTGGAGGAGCTAGGAACTCCATCCATAAGCACATGGGACTATCCCCATGCAGATGCGCCGTTCACGCCTCAACCAGCCACGGTCAGTCCAAGCCAAGGGATAGATCAAGGGACAGCGTCTCCATCCGGCACATCAACCTCCGATCTAGCGACGATGCCCTCGTCCGCCACCCCTGAACCAGACAGGGTTACATCCCCAACGTCTCTGCCAGAACTCGATGGGTTGACCTCTCATCAACTGCCGCCGGATAGCCCCGTCCATGGGCTCAGCACTCTACCCATGCCCAGTGCATTGCTGGAGCAACTAGAGCGACAGCTTACGCAATTACCTACAGCTCAGCCCTCTTCTGAAGAGCAAGAGACAGCAGAGGACGATGATGCGCCTGCCTCTGAAACCGATCTGACTCGTCCCGATCCAATTTTTGCTCCCTTTCCTTCCACGCCATCCCACGAACCCGACGCGATCCCCAACGCGATCCCCGACGCGATTGAGGACTTGCCCAACGAAGACCTACCGGAGATACCGGACGATGATCGTCCACCCTTGCCAAGCCTGCCGCCAGATCTTGAGTTTGAACGGGAGGATCTTCCCGAGCTTGAAGACAGCGATCGCCCCACCCTACCCACATTGCCTCCTGGGCTAGACCCGGAGGTAACCGACGAGCTTGACGAGGTTCTTCCACCCGAAGACAGCGATCGCCCCACCTTGGTGATCCCCGACCCGTCCACCCCGCCTCCAGCAACCGAGCCCCCCATCCCCAGCGATGCTCCCATCCCGGTTGAACCAGCTCAAGACATCGTAGAACTCACCGCCGACCGCCAAGACTTTGATGAAACCCAGCAGGTTTTTGTGGCCGAAGGCAACGTGGAAATGCGTTACCAAGATTCGATTCTGCAGGCCGATCGCCTGCGGGTTAATTTGGTCAATCGGCTAGCCGTCGCCGATGGCAACGTAGTCTACATCGAACCCGGTCAACTGCTCCAGGGCGATCGCATGGAGTATAACTTCGTGCGCCGAGAAGGCACCGTCTTCAATGCCAGCGGTCAAACATCTCCCACCGACGATCCCCCGGCAACCCCTCGACCGGCTGATGGCGACCTACTCGCCGAGGATCCCGAATCAGAAACCACTGAAGACTTCTTACCCCTCACCGTCAACTCCACCAGCAGCTTGTCGATCGGTGAAGGCAGCAGCATAGTAGGACAACAAACGGGTGGAGGCGTTGAACGTGTTCGCTTTGAAGCCGAGCAGATCGAGTTTTACCCCGGCGGTTGGACAGCCACCAACGTGCGGCTCACCAACGATCCTTTCTCTCCTCCAGAACTAGAGATTCGCTCCAACCTGGTGACCTTTACCCGCCTATCGCCCACACGCAGCGAAATTCGGGCCCGCAATCCGCGCATGGTCTTCGACCAAGGATTTTCCCTACCGCTCCTCCGCGATCGCGTCATTATTGACGACCAAGAGCGCAGTAGCCCCCTGCCCATTTCCATCGGTATTGATGAACGCGATCGCGACGGAGTCTTTATCGAGCGCACCTTCGAAGTGCTCAACGAGCCCCTGATTCGCGTCCAGATTACGCCGCAGTTTTATATTCAGCGCGCTTTTGATCAAGGGTTTGATCTATCAGACTCATCGCTCTACGGCGTGACGGGGCGGCTCGACATGCAGCTTAGCCCCACCACTCGCCTAGCGGGGCAAGTCGAACTTACCAGCCTCAACTTTGAAGAAGAGGACTACGACGAACGCATCCGGGCTCAGCTTCGCATTAGTCAGTCTATTAACCGCCATACCCTCTCGTTCCAGTCTGCCTACCGCGATCGCGTCTTCAACGGTAGTCTAGGCTCCCAAAACGTACAGTGGAGCTACGGGCTACTGCTCACGTCCCCGACCTATCAACTCGGCAATACGGGGATCAACCTCACCTATCAAGCCAGCATCAACCGCATTAACGCCAACATTCGTGAAGAGCGTCGAGAGGATCTTCTGCCTCCTCGCCCACGCACCAATAACCGCGCCACCCTCACCCGCTATGAAGCTGGCTTCACCCTCTCCCGTAGCTTTCGCCTATGGACAGGGGAGGCCCTACCCGCGACCCGAGAGGAAGGACTGCGGTTTACACCCACACCTCTCGTTCCTTCGCTTGATCTCATCACCCGTCTCCAAGGTTTTACGGGCTTTTACAGCAGTGGAGATACCCAGGCAGGGATCACCGCCGCGATCGGCGTGCGCGGGCAGCTAGGCCATCTCTCCGATGATGCCTTCGACTATCTAGCCTTTAACCTCACCTACTCCATCACGCCGGAGGGCCCCAAGTCGCCCTTTATCTTTGACGAATTGCGCGATCGCCAAGTGCTATCCGGTGGACTAGTCATGCAGCTCTTTGGGCCGGTCTTAATCGGCTTCCAAACCTCCTACAACCTAACCGAGCAAGAAGAAATCAATACCGATCTTCTCCTGCAATATCAGCGACGCACCTATTCCATCTTTTTGCGCTACAGCCCTACCCGTGAGACGGGCTCCTTCGGGCTTCAAATCAATGACTTTAATTGGACAGGCGTCACCGAGCCGTTCTCTGAATCTGAGTAACATGCTCCCCCGGTTGACCTAAGTTCGACGGAGATGATCGGTTAGTACGTAGGAGAACGTAACGATTGGCAAGCATTTAGCCTCACCTCTCTCCTAGGGGGGGTGGCAGAGCGATCGCAACAGTTTTCTATGAAGTAAGCGGACATGAACCGCGCATTGGAACAACCAACAACCAATCTTCAGGGGCAATCCTAGGGGCACTATGGCCAAAAATAGCGGTGCCGATCTGCAACGAATAGTACTAATCACCATGGCCCTGGCCCTACTGGGAGTCTTAGGACTGCTGCTGTGGGTCTTAATCGACGTGTTGCTCATGCTGTTTTTAGGGGTGCTGCTGGCGATCACCCTGCGGTTCGCAGCGGGACAAGTACAACGCTTGACTCCCATCCCCCATCCCTGGTCGCTGGGGGTGGTGCTGGCGATCGCACTGGTGCTGCTAGGGCTAAGCCTAGTGCTGCTAGTACCGGCGGTGATCGGGCAATTTGGCGATCTAGTCGAGCAGGTCGAGACGGCCCTCGTTTCGCTGCAAGACTTTATCACCTCGGGGCCTTGGAGCGATCACATGCCCCCCGAAGTAATCGACGACCTGAACGACACCAGCAACCTGCCCAGCATACAAAACACTCTGAATAGATTGACCGGAGCCTTTGCTGAAGGTTTTGGTATTTTGGCTAACCTGTTTTTTATTTTCTTCACCGCCCTGTTTTTGTCCGTCGATGCCCATCTCTACCGGTCTAGCCTGGTGCAGTTGGTGCCTCTCCAGGGACGTCCCCGTGCCCGCCAGGTGATCGACCAGGTAATCAACGGTCTCAAAATGTGGCTGCTGGGGCGACTGGTGTCAATGGTGCTGGTCGCCCTAGTCATCGGCGTCGGCCTGCACCTACTGGGCGTGCCCCTGGCCCTGGCCTTAGGGGTGCTGACTGGGCTATTTGAGTTTATTCCGGTGGTAGGGGCACTGCTGTCGGCGGTGCCCGCCATTCTCATGGGGTTTACCGTAGGGCCCATGATGGCCCTGTACGTGGCGGTGTTTTACCTGATCGTGCAGCAGGTAGAGGGCAATGTGCTCACCCCAATCGTGCAGATGAAGACCGCCGACTTGCCGCCGGTACTGACGCTGACCGCAGTGGTCGCCATGGGGTTGCTGTTTGGCCCGCTGGGGGTGCTAGTTGCTACCCCCCTGGCCCTGGTGGGCATGATTTTGGTGCAGGAGCTATATATCCACGACATTTTAGAACGTCAGCCCCAATAAACGGCCCAAATAAACACCTGCTGCACAGCTACACTGGTCATAGTGCGCCTCCCATCCTTCATGCTGAAATCCCTCGCTACGTCCCTGTTGATTGGGCTCGTTCGCCTCTATCGCCTGATTATTTCTCCCCTCTTTCCTCCCGTCTGTCGCTTTCAGCCCACCTGCTCCCAATACGCCATGGAAGCGATCGCTCGCTTTGGGCCTCTACGAGGGAGCTGGATGGCCCTGCGGCGCGTCTCCCGCTGTCATCCCCTCCATCCTGGTGGCTACGATCCGGTACCGCCGCCTGCCGATACTGAGACGCACCCGTCCCATGAACCCTGACGATGGGAGCGATCGCCCCGATCATGTCCTGCCCATAGCCCATAGCCAGGCTGTACTTCAAGCATGCGATCGCCTGATGATTCGAGCGATCGCCCCGATCATTTCCTGCTTTCGGGCCGCAACACCTGCTAAAATAGCTGCGTTGTTTCAGCGTGTTTAACGTCTTTGAGTCAATCAGTAGACCTACCGCAAGACCTGCCGAAGGTAGACGAGTTTTTACAAGAACTTGCGACGATCCAACAGACCGGAGCTAAGCGGATCGCGATACTGGGTTCGCGGCATGTGCCCATGACCCATCAGTATCTCATTGAACTCATGAGCTACGCGCTGGTGTTGGGCGGCAACCAACTTCTCACCTCCGGCGCAACCGGGACAAATTCTGCCGCCATCCGGGGGGCCATGCGTGCCGATCCCAATTTGTTGACGGTGATTTTGCCCCAAAGCCTCGATCGCCAGCCCAAGGAATCGCGCAAGCAGCTTGAAAAAGTGCTGCACCTCGTCACCAACCCAGCCCATGATGACTTGCCCCTAGCAGAGGCTAGCGCGATCTGCAACGAGGAGATCATCTCTCGGTGCCAGCAGCTCATTTGTTTTGCCTTCCACGATAGCCGCACCCTGCTCAAAACCTGCCAGGATGCAGAGGATCAGCGGCGGCTCGTCACCTTGTTTTACCTAGACTAGGAACTCTAGGGGACTATCCACCCATTCCCTAGAGTCCCAACAGTTTGGGCAACATGACCTATACCTATCAGAGCATGGCACTTTCGTTCGTTGAGACAGTCTCAACCCCCACAATTTTGCTGTACAGCGTAGCGATCGCTGCTTTGTTGATCTATCTACCCTTTTTTGTGGTGGGCTATGGGCGCTTGAAAGCTGGCTACAACTCATCGGCTCCCCGCGCCCAGTTTGATCAACTGCCTCCCTACGCTCAGCGGGCAACCTGGGCCCATCAAAACGCCTTCGAGTCCTTCATGATCTTCGCCGCTGCTGCCCTGATGGCCTACGTGACGCAGCAGACCAGTTCCCTGGCAGCGATCGCCGCCCTCGCCTATCTGGCAGCGCGATCGCTCTATCCAATTTTTTACATTTTGGATGTACCCTGGGCGCGATCGATGATGTTTGGCGTGGGCAACTTGGGGATCATCACCCTATTTGTGATCAGCTTGCGCAGCCTAGTACTCTGAAGCAAGAGTAAACCGTCTAGTTGCTAAGGCAGGAAACCTTTTGTCCTGAAATTCCTTTTCGTTCTTCTGTCTTCGTTCTTCTATCTTGCTCAGCCTAGGAACCTAGATCATCCGGTCTAATAACCATTCGGTGCCAGAGGACAACCTCTCCGGTACTATAAACCTGTGGCCTGCTGATGAACCATCAGGGGCTTTGTTGCATTGAGAACAGCTCAGCGAGATTATGGCTTCCAATCTATCCTTTGACATTGTCAGCGACTTTGACCACCAGGAAATGGTCAATGCAGTAGACCAAGCCATGCGAGAAATTCGCACCCGGTATGACCTCAAGGATACGAAGACCGAGATGGATCTAGGAGAAGATCTGCTCACGATTACCACCGACAGCGACTTCACCCTGCAGTCGATTCACATGGTGCTGCAAACTAAGGCCGTGAAGCGGGGGCTATCGCTGAAAATTTTTGACTACGGCTCAGTTGAATCCTCCAGCGGTAATCGCGTGCGGCAAGAGATCAAGCTGCAGCGAGGCATTGATAAAGAACTGGGCAAAAAACTGTCGAAGATCATTCGCGACGAGTTCAAAAAAGTGCAGGCCGCCCTGCAAGGCGACTTAGTCCGGGTCTCGGCCAAATCCAAGGATGACCTACAACTGGTTATGCAGCGGCTCCGCCAGGAAGACTTGCCGGTTGAACTCCAGTTTGTGAATTATCGGTAGCATCTCCCAACCCTAGCCTCCCGGCAAGGCAGTGTTCTGCGTCTGAGACGATGTGCGTTGGTACGCTAAAGTTCCAGGGTCGCTAGACCCAGATACCTGATCCCGGCTGGTGTCACATCAAAGCGGCAGGGCAGAACCTCTACCCCGGCAGCGATCGCCTCTCGTAGAAGCTGACCGTAGGTGGGATCGGCCACATCACCGGGGGAAAAGCGATCGCAGTCGCCTCGGTTGATGAAATAGAGCATGACGGGGCGAGCCGTTTCGGCGATATGGATGAGTTCCCGCAAATGTTTTTGCCCGCGGGTGGTCACCGTGTCGGGAAACAGGGCCAGGCTCCCCTGCACCCAGGTGGTGTTTTTCACCTCAATGTAGAGGGGGCGATCGCCCTCCGTCGGCTGCAGGACAAAATCAATGCGGCTTTTGCCGTCTATACCGTAGGGCACCTCGGGGCGAATGTCTGTGTAGTCGCCTAGTTCCGGTAGGCCGCGATAGTCCAACAGCGATCGCACCACCCGATTGGGCAACCCCGTATTCACTCCCACCCAGGTGGGCACCGTATCCTCCACCTCAATCAACTCCCAGGTGTAGGCCAGCTTGCGCTTAGGATTATCGCTTTTCGATACCTGCACCCGGTTCCCCGGCAAATAAACCCCGGTCATCGGGCCCGTATTGGGGCAATGGGCCGTCACCACCTCACCACTATCCAGCTCGATGTCGGCAAAGAAGCGTTTGTAACGGTTGATTAACCGCCCAGACAACAGCGGCGGGTAAGGATAAAACCAATCGATAACCATTCTGGCTCGGGGATCTAGAAAAGACACAGCATCCAAGTCCAGTACAGCGCACTGGCTTTCAGAGTATGCCGTGATTGCACCAGCGCGTCAACTCAACCGGTTCACCCAAGGAGCGATCGCCCTAGCATATGATCCCCGCAGGGTGAGGGTAACAGCGGTTACAAAACCATGACAACTGCTCTGTTACGCTTGTGAACGCAACTTCAAACAAGTATTTACCGTGGGCGCTGTTTGCATCCAGATTGTTGAAGGAAACCCCCATTTGCGATCGCTACTCGGTTGGCATCTGCAACAAACGGGGTACTGGGTTTACCAGTCGGCGGATCTCCATCAAGCCCGCGAGACATTTCAGACTAGGCAACCCAACCTTGTGGTGCTGGACTCTGAACTGCCTGGCGGTGACGGGCTCGAATTTTGCCGATGGCTACAGAGTCAGCAGCAGGCATTCGTCCTGATGTTATCAGCCCGCACGACTGAATCAGATATTGTGACGGGGTTACGGGCAGGGGCAGATGACTATCTAACCAAGCCCTTTGGGATGCAGGAATTTTTGGCCCGGGTAGACGCCTTATCGCGTCGTAGCCGGATGGTTTCTGCTCCTGACTCCCTCAACTACGGAGAGCTAAAGATTGATTTAATTCATCGCCGCGTGCGGTTGAATGAAGAATCGATTGAGCTTACCCCTCAAGAGTTTAGTTTACTCTATGTTTTGGCCCAAGCTGGGGGGCTGCCCCTGAGCCGGACAGAACTGCTGCGGCGGGCCTGGCCCGATGCCATCGATAACCATCGCACGGTGGATACCCATGTCCTTTCCCTGCGTAAGAAAATCGAGGTTGATCCCCGTCAGCCCAATCTCATTCAAACCGTACGGAATGTAGGCTATCGGTTTAATGTGGATGTGCTGTCCCACGATCGCCCGACATCGATCACCGCAGCTAGCCATGGCACCACCAACGGCACCAGCGATCGCCCCCTGTTTAACCATCGTCCGATCGCCAACGAGCATCCTTTTCCCCGACTAGCAGAACGTTAAGCTAGTCGTGCCTGCCATGGCTAGGGAGTATCTAGGGCCATAGGCAGATAACAGGCCAAGCGCGATCGCCCAGCAGACTCAAGGGTTGACGTTGGGTCTGCATCCGCCAGCGGTGTTTCGAGTAGCTCCAGCCGTCCGTTCATCCTGTCGAGCAAAATTTGACACATCATCAGCGCCATGCCCACCGACACGGGCAGACGCGGGCTACCAGGCTGGAATCGGGATGGGCTTAGGGGCAGCGGCGTTTGGTGGCGAATGCCCTGAAGAATCTGATGCATTAGGCGTTCTGGCGGAGGGCTGGCATTCATAAAATCCAAGGGTTCTCGCCAAGCACTGGGCGGACGATAGTCGTCAATCCAGATCTCCACCTGCTGCTGATCCGGTTGGGGGTGAATGGAAACATGGATGGTTCCCTCCTCCATCAGCATGATGGGCATATCAATCAGCATCACCAAAACCTGCTGTAGTCGCCGAGGATCTGCCTGTACCCAGATCTCTGGATCCACAGCATCCACTGAGAGGCGCAAATTTCGGTTCTTGGCCAGCAGGTTGGTTAAGGCATAGGCTTCATCCAGCACGGTTGCAAGCTGAACACTTTGCAGCGACTGCTGAACCGTGCCGTACTCTGTTTTTGAGACCAAAATTAGGCTATCTAGCAACGCCAAAAGCTTTTGAGTTGCCCCATAGGCTTGATTGACACAGTCGCGTTCCTCGTCGTGGTCTTCACACAAATCCGTCAAAATGAGTTGATGCAGACTGATGATCGAACTGAGGGGCGATCGCAGCTCATGGGACGTGCGCGCCAAAAAGCCAGCTCGGAACTGGTTCATCTCCGCAGCGAGATAGTAGGCCAGCAGCGCCTCCTGCACCGCTTGATGGATGACCACATCAGGATGACTAGCCTCTACATCCGAGCGGTGTATCTCCACTTGTTCAGGCTGGTCAGATTGGGAACGTTCGAGCAACCGCGAAAGCTGGGGGCGTGTGATCAGCCCGACACCAATGCCAACCATCAGAAATACCCAAGAAGTGAAGCCCATAGCCAAGTTAAAAATCTGACAAGGTACGTGAACAGGAGCGGTAGGACAGAGACATGTGATGTAGATACACACAGGTAAGGCGATCGAGGCGACTCGATCTTAGCCTGACCCAACCCAGTCGCGATAGACCATCAGCTCTATGGAGAATCTTGGGATCCTGCAGCGACTTGGCAGTATGGAGATGCTATGACTGATCATCGACGAACAGATGTTAGTACGACAACGGTAAGGTAGCGGAGATTTAGGTGATGATTTCAGCAAATGGGAACCTGTCTTGACATAGCTACGGCCCCCCTCAACATGACACATGCTGTTTTCAACAGTACCTCAGCATGGATAAAACGCAGCTAGTTGTCTCGCCGTCTTGCCTCCCCGTAAGATGGGTCAGCGTGATCGAGAGCAGACCTATCCTCCATGGAAGTCTCATGTTGGGCGATCGCCCCTATGGTCTCGCATCCAGACTAACACCACCCTGGCGGTGGATCGAGTGGATCGAATGGGTGGATCGAATGGGTGAATCCAGTTGGGGATCAACGTGAGGGATCAGCTTGGGGAATCGCATACGTGGATCGGGCTCGTCCTATTCGACAGCAACCCTGAATGAACCATGAGCCCACTGATCCAGCACCTGATACAGCAACTGATACAGAGGAGACTGACGAACAGCCCAGAAGGTTTCAGGTATCCCTCACGCTGATCGTAGTGATTGCCAGGCGAGCTGGGCCGCGCCCACCATCCCCGCCTGATTACCCAACTGGGCCGTCAACACCTGTAGCCCCTGCCGTGAACTTGGCAACACCCGCTGCTCTAGCTCCGCCTGCATACTGGGAAAAAAGAAAGGGGCGCTAGCACTGACGCCGCCGCCAAGAATCACCGCTTCTGGCGTCAGCACATAGAGCAAACTGGCTAACCCTGCCCCCAGATCTCGCCCGTAGGCTTGCCAAAAGGCGATCGCTTCCCCATCACCCTCGGCCGCCCGTCGGCCCAGTTCATCGGGTTCTAGCCCCGTGCGGCGGCGAATGGCCTGGACGGAAGCATATTGCTCCAAGGAGCCGCGATTACCGCTGTTGCAGGGCGGCCCATCGGGGTTGAGGGTAATCAATCCCAGTTCCCCAGCCGCCCCTTGGTGACCGACAAAAAGCTGACCATTGAGAATCACCGCGCCACCCACCCCCGTGCCCAAGGTGAGCACAATCAAGTTGGCAATACCCTGCCCGGCCCCTAGCCAGGCTTCCCCCAGCCCGGCACAGTTGGCATCATTGGCCAAGACTGTCGGTCGTCCGGTGCGCGCTTCTAGCCAATCCGCCAGAGGCACATTCTGCCAGCCCGTTAGATTAATCGCCACCTTAGCCACCCGTCCTGCCGCATCGGCCGGCCCCGGTGTACCTAAACCGATCGCCCCACAGTGATAGTCGGGATCTAGGGTCGCGATCGCCCCCAGCAAGGCTTCCAGCACCGCCTCAGGCGTCGCCGGTTGGGGCGTGGGAATCGTAAGCGAGCGATCGCAGGTTCCTTGGCGATCAAAACAGCCTAGCTTAATGGCGGTGCCGCCCAAGTCAATACCGAACACCTGTTGAATAGATGACGTTTGCCCCACAGTTTTCCTCGTTGTCGTTGCTGGATATGGCCCACGGTGGGCTGGAATTAGGAGTCCAATCAGGACAAGCCACCGATCGCGGCTATCCCGACGTAGCCTGCCGATCCCCTACCTTCTCCTTGATTGGGGAAACATGAATCAGCAGTCTAGCGCTCGCGGCGTACCAGGGGATTGATCCAGTCATTCAGCCCTTCGCCCACCAGCGATAGGCCTACCACCAGACTGGTCATCGCTAGCCCTGGAAACATAGCCGTCCACCAGATGCCGGTGGGCAGAGCATCTAGGGCCTGCCGCAGATCCTGGCCCCATTCTGGCGTTTGCTCCGGCAGCCCTAGGCCGAGGAAGCCTAGCCCCCCCAGCACCAGCACCGCATCCGCCGCATTGAGGGTGAACAGCACCGGCACACTTTGAATCACGTTTAGAGCCAGGTAGCGAGACAGCACCGTCCAGGTGGAAGCCCCCATGGCCTGGGCAGCTTCGATAAACAGCTCCGTCTTGACGCTCACGGTGTGATTGCGCACCACGCGGTAGTACTGGGGCACATAGGCAATACTGAGGGCGATCGCTGCATTCAACACCCCCCGTCCTACCATAAAGGCTAAGGTCACAGACAGCAGTAGCCCTGGCAAGGTGTAGAGCGTGTCCATGAAGAAGAGCATCACCCGGTCTACCCGGCCTCCCAGATAGCCGCTGACCATGCCCAGGGGCACACCCACCAACAAACTGAGCGTTGTCGCCAGCAAGACCACGTGCAGCGCCGCTCGGGTGCCAAACAGGGTACGGGAAAACACATCATATCCCTTGCGATCGGTGCCAAACCAATGGTCGGCGGAGGGAGGCGAATGGATCGGATTTTCTAGGGGCACCTTGAAGGGATCCTGCAGCAGACCCCAGTCTTGAAACCAAGGGGCCAGCAGGGCAATGACCACAAAGAAGGTCGTAATCACAATCCCCGCCCACATGAACCGGGTGGAGAGGCTGGGGGCGATCGCTCGCTGAAGTAAAGGCGGCAGGCTAGATTTCGCTTGGGTCACAGGGTTCATCAACTCTGGGATGATTCTACCAAGACTCTTGACGCTCTTGGGGAATCAGGCCGACCGCAGAGTCACTTGAGATTGCTGCAGGTGGTGCATGTGGTGGAATAAACGCCAGCAATATTGCTCCGATAGACCGCAGGTCACCGCGCCCCGCAAGACTACGTTGAAGTACCAATCGTTGGGAGCGTGCTCTTCGGTTAACTTCTCGATCACACTGTAAGTGCGCACGTGAGGGTAAATGCGATCGCCTTGGTGAATGGCCACAGTAGCTTGCTGATAGCCCTCTTCCCGTTCATCGAGGCGATCGCTTAGATGCATGGGCAGCCGATAGAGCACGCCCTCCACGGTGGCGCTAGCATCAGGCACTACGTCCAGCACACCGCAGTTACGCAGACGCGATCGCCGGAAAAAGCCTAGCCGATAGCCCTGAAGAACCGCAGGGCCGAGCACATAGGCATGGGTTGATTCTCCCAGCGATCGCTTGAGATCCACCGGGCACATGCAGGATCCGTAGGCAAAGTAGTAGAAAAATGCATCCCTGGTCATGGGTACAGGATGACTCTCATCACGCTCAGATGGGTATTGCATAGCTGCGGATAGGGTAAGGGGAGACTGAGTTTCGAGCATTCAACCGCCGAGCCCCATCTAAACTAGACGTTTGCCACGAACGCTAGGCGGTTGCTTGATAGCCTATGATAGCGAGTTAACGCACCTCGCTCTAGTGCTCTGATTATAAACCCTCGTATCCCGACCGGCAAACCGTAGTTTGAGTCCTTGGGGAGCGATCGCCCTCCAGGTTTCTGTAGCTTTGATCGCTCTGCGATTGAACTCATCCCCCATCGCCGGACGAATCTGCCCGAACCGGGGTTCTTGCGCTAGGCTATTGCGTATAAATTTCAGCCAGTTTTCCCAGCACCACCCATGACCCAAGCCGAATGCCGCCAACGACGCGATCGCCTGATGGACAAAATCGGGCAGGGCACCGCCATCTTTTGCAGTGCGCCCATGGCCGTCATGCACAACGATGTGGAGTACAACTTCCGTCAAGATAGCGACTTTTACTATCTCACCGGCTTCAACGAACCAGAGGCGGTGGCCGTCCTTGCGCCCCACCACGATCAGCATCGCTACGTGCTGTTTGTGCAACCTAAGGATCCGGAGCGGGAAACCTGGACGGGCTATCGCGTCGGCGTGGAAGCGGCCAAAGAGCGCTACGGGGCCGATGAGGTCTATTCCATCACCGAGCTGTCGGACAAGCTAACTCAATATGTGGAAAAGGCCGATCGCATCTATTACCACCTCGGACGCGATCAGAGCTTCAATACCAAAATGTTGAAGCTTTGGCAGCACTGTCTGCGGCGATATCCTCGCACGGGTCAGGGGCCCATTGCACTCGAAGATCCGGGCCCCATCGTCCACGGAATGCGGCAGATCAAAGATCCGCAAGAGCTAAACCTGATGCACCAGGCTGCCACCATTTCCGCCGCGGCCCACTGTCGGGCCATGGACTATGCCCGAGGCGGGTGCTACGAATATCAGGTGCAGGCAGAAATTGAGCATAGCTTCCGCCTGGCAGGAGCCATGGGGCCCGCCTATCCCTCCATCGTGGCATCGGGAGACAACGCCTGCATTTTGCACTACACCGAAAACAAACGCCAGATGCAAGATGGCGACCTGCTGCTGATTGATGCTGGCTGCGCGGTGGATTACTACAACGCTGACATCACCCGCACCTTTCCCGTAGGCGGCCGCTTCAGCGATGAACAGCGCCTGCTCTACGAAATTGTCCTAGAAGCACAGATGCAGGCGATCGCCCTGGCCCAACCCGGTCAACCCTACCAGGCGATGCATGAAACCGCCGTGCGGGTGATTGTAGACGGCTTACTTGATCTGGGTCTGCTGGTGGGCGATCGCGATACCTTAATTGCAGAAGAAACCTATAAGCCGTTTTACATGCACCGTACTGGACATTGGCTAGGGCTCGATGTCCATGATGTGGGCATTTATCAGCATGGGGAAACGTCCCATCAGCTCGAACCAGGGCAGGTGTTCACCGTGGAGCCAGGCATTTATGTCTCACCCACCATCCAGCTCGCCGAAGGACAGCCCGAGGTGCCCGAACCCTGGCGCGGCATCGGCATTCGCATTGAAGACGATCTCGTGATCACCGAAACGGGGCATGAGGTGTTGACGTCTGGAGTTCCTAAAGCGATCGCTGACCTAACACGCTAGTCCTCCGGGGCGGAATCTTACTCTGTAGGAACGCCGAAGGGGCCAAAGGAAGCACTTGGTCAGCAGAGTGGGCGGCACTAAAGATGGAGATCTTCATCATCGACTTGCGTATCCTGCTGATCCACCGTTTGATTCAGATAGGGTGCAGATGGCTCCGTTGAAGCATAGGGCCCTGTTAACGGTTCTGTTACAACATGATCTGTTACCCCCTTATCAAGTGGAACCGGCTCCTCCGAACCGTCCTCTAGGGTCACCGTCTGGTCGGGAAAAATAGTGGTTCCTTCACTATCAAACGCCAATAGGTTATCTTGACTATAGTCAGCTATCACAGTTTGAAGCTGGGATGGATGGAGCGATCGCTTCGAGCTATGAGGCGGTAAGGATAGATGATCATCGTCCTCAGACTCCCCTAAAATCACGTCACTCATATCTGAAATCATGGGAGCGATCGCTGCCTGCACCTCTTGAGCAGTCTTATAGCGCTGCGTAAAATCATGATGTACCATACGATCAACGATTGTAGCTAATGCTGGCGTCAGCCCTGGCACGCGGTGCTTCCAAAGGATCGTACCTGTTTTAGAATCATGGTGCAGCATCCGGGGATTTTGCCCTGTCAGAGCTTCGATAGCAATGACGCCTAGGGCATAGATATCGCTATTAAAATGGGGACGGCCAGCCGATTGTTCGCCAGGCATATAGCCGGGAGTGCCCACTGCAACCGTAAATTTAGTATCGCTGCTGCTTTCAGCTAATTGGGTGGATATTTTTTTGGCAACCCCAAAATCAATGAGCACCAAGCGCTGATCCGACTGGCGACGGATAATATTAGACGGTTTTAAGTCTCGATGGATCACATCCTGCTGATGCACATAGTCTAGAATGCGCAGCAGATCGGTGATCATATCTACCACATAAAACTCAGGAAAACTATGCCGCTGGCGAAACTCCTCAGCCAGCGATCGCCCTGCAATAAACTCTTGAATCAGATAAAAATCTCCAGCTTCCTCAAAGAAAGCCATCAGTTGCGGAATTTGATCATGGTGCCCTAGCTTTTCTAAGGTCTCCGCCTCTGTACTAAACAAGCGCCGAGCAAGACGGATCGTTTTAGGATTATCTGTTTTCACCTGAAGCTGCTTCACCACACAGATCGGATTTCCTGGGCGTTGCATATCCCGCGCCGTGTAGGTTTCACTGAAGCCACCCGATCCTAAAACGTTAACAATTTGATAGCGGCTGCCCAGCACTTTTCCAGCCAGCTCTCGCTCTCGTTCCCGCAGCAGGTCTTGCAAATCATCCTGCTGACTGATAATTTCCTGCACAATCGGCGATGCAGAATATTGCTTGAGGGTATTGCGCAGTTGCTGCTTGCGTAGCTGTTCTTGGGCAGTTCCCGACAGCAGTTGCCCAAACCCAATCAAGGCGATCGCCCCCACAGGAACCGCCGTTGGCACAATCAACTGCCCATGAACAAACACCATATAACCCGTGATCCACCAAGCGATCGCCAGCCCCATGGCAACGCCCCACCCCGACAGCGGCTGCCGCCGTTGGATGACGAGGAATCCCGCGCCGACGATCCCCAGCAAAACCACCATCCCCCGCAACGGTGCCTGAGGAATAGCCGATCGCAACGTCCGCCCTTCTACCAAGGCAGCGATCGCATTGGCATGAATCTCCACCCCCGGCATAGCTTGGCGATAGAACCAGCTTTCACTAAACGGGGTGGGATAAAAATCTTGATGAATCGCTGCCGTGGAGCCCACAATCACAATCTTGTCGTTAAAGTAGTTACCACCTTGCAGATAGGTATCCCAGGTATCTGGATCCAGCACATACCAAAACGGGATGTGGGTAAAGGTTTGAGCTGGCCCATAAAAGAACAGCGTATCGCCATGGGAAGATAAATAAGATCGTTGGGATGCCTGCACCGTCGCCTCTGCCAAGGTTGGCAGGGTGCTGCCCAGTTGGCGATAGGCGGCTTGCTGTGCCGGGGGTGAGTTACGAATTAGCTCCGTTAAAAACTGTTCACCAAAGCGATGAATTTGCCCGTTGGGTTCCAGGTAAAAATTGATCGAACCGAGCACCGATTGGGGCGATCGCAGCGCTGGAAGCGGCATCGTCAATTGGGTGACCATCCCCTGCGCACTATCGGTTTGGGTATATTGCGCCGCGAGAGCCACCTGGCTAGCGTGGTTCGTCAGCGCCTCCGCAAAGCGCTGATCATCCTCAGCCCCGTAACTACTCGGCGACGAAAACACAATATCGAGAGCAACAGCCTGCCCGCCCGCATCTAAAATTTTCTCGATGGCAATGGCATAGGCTGTCCGTGGCCAGGGCCAACTCTGCAAAACCTCTAGGTGAGCGTAGCGTTTGGGATCACTGTTATAAAATTCACCCTGGGACAACGAGGCTTCATCAATGGCCAAAATCACCACATCATCCGGCGGAGGCACGGGGCCGCGTAGCTCAAAGTAAAACGACTGGGCCTGCCGCTCCAACGCCTGCACCAGCCCCACATCCAATGCCGTTAAGCCCGCCGCCAAGACAGCGATCGCCCCCGCAAACCCATAGCGCCCCCAGCGTGTCCACTGAGATACGGAGAGAATGGTGCTTTCTCGATGGGTCGTCGCTGCTGGGCGATCGCCCCTTCCATCAGAACGAGCTGGCTGGGTCGGCATAGGTCGGCATAGTTTCAATCATGGGCTATTCGTGATCACCATGATGCACCCGATTGCATGACATCGACTCCTAGGTTAACGCAGGCCTCAGCCAACTGGCCTTGTTAGCCAACGCCATTGGATGTGTGGCCATAGGCCTGCCAAGCCAGCGCCGCCAAACCATTGACGATCGCCGCCGCCACCACCGAGCTTCCCTTGCGCCCACGGATGAGAATGTGAGGAATTTGGGTTTGGGAGAGGCGATCGCTCATGTCTTCCAATCCCACAAAGCCCGCTGGCGTACCCACCACCAACGCTGGCTTGATATCCCCCGCTTCCAACAGCCCCACAATGGCAGACAGGGCCGTCTGGGCCTGACCCACCACAAAAATGCCTTCCGGGTATCGCCGCGCCAGGGTCTCAATGCCCCAAGCAGCCTGAGTTTTGTCCCGCTGCGGCCGTGTAATTGCTTCCATGCTGCAATACACGGGGTTGGCAAAACTGGCTTGAATATTGGGCATGATGCCAACCTGCACCATGGGTACATCCACAATCACGGTGCTCCGGGCCGCCAAAGCTGCTGCCCCCGCCTGTAAAGCTTGGTGGGAGAAGTGAATCAACGACGCATAGTCAAAATCTGCCGTGGCATAGATGACACGGCGCACCACCTCATACTCCGATGGAGAGAAGGGATGATCGCCAATCTCTTGATCAATAATTCTCAGGCTTTGAGCATCTGTAATGTGCCATTCCATAAAACAGGGGATGTCATAAAGGGATTGAACCATTCAGAGACGAGTCTCATCGTGGCTTAGGAGGCTAGGCTAGGCTAGGCTACCCTAGACCGGACTCAGAACACAATGCACGAACGGCAGACTGCCTTATAGGGAGGAGGATGCAGGCTTGATCAACGGGGACTGGGGCAACATCTTCCTCAATGATGATGAGCTATGCTCTAACCCTACTCTAAGTAGGGTCGAAGTGCACCTGTCTCTTGTGAAGTCCTCGGGCAGGGTCTATAACCATCGAGATCTACCAAGATCTATGAGCTGGTTGCTCCCGTGGTGAAGGTCTAGTTGAATGAGCTTTTGAGCAAGATTTCCAACGAGAGATCAGGGGTTCCCAGAGATGGGCCAAACCATCAGAATACTTGTCTATCGACGGCCAAATGGGTTAGAACAGATTCAAGCTATGTGGGTTTGCTCTGTTCGACAAGAGTAGTGCTTCAGACGCATGGCTTCACGCACTTGGTCTAACATCTTCCTAGAACGACGATGCGCCATGACAACTCCACAGACAAGTATCCAATACAGTGTTAACAATACATATGTACCTTTAACAGCAAAATGGAAGATTTACGGATCTTTGCTGTCTATCTACCCTACAAAGGGCTATTATGCAGGGTATTCGTAGTCTATCTACCCTCAGAGAGCCATTAGACGGCAAATGCTATGCCTATTCACATAGTAGTAGGCACATGAGCGGCTTGGAACCTATAGATGATGCTTTACAGTAAATGCTATAGCTGCTATCAACGACTTTGGGCAAACAAGGAAGCATGTCTTACTCTAAAACTGATAAAGACAATTTTTTTGCGGCAGTAAATTCGCTAAAGAAGTATAGAAGAGCTGAAATAACTGACGAAGCAGGAAAAGATCTTGTTGAGACTCTTTATACTGACTTACTGCCAAATGAGCAAATTTTGAAAGCGTGTTTAACAGACAATACAACCTTTCTAATTGGAAGAAAAGGAACTGGTAAATCTACAATTTTTCTGAAGCTACAAAGAGAGTACAGGAAGAAAAGCAACATTCTATCCTGCTACATTGACGCAAAAACTGTTTTTGAGTCTTCTCAGACTGACTTTATTAATATAGAGCATTTAGATGGAACTATATCAGATGATGCATTAAGCAAGTATATTCTTGAAAGAAATTTTATTCAAAGCATTTTGCGTTCTTTGCTGGAAGAAATCAAAAAGAAATCAGATAGCTTTTTGGAAAAAATAAAGCAAGCCTTAGGAATTGGAGGAGTGCGAAATGTCACAGAGAAACTAAAAAAATTGAACGAGATTATTGACAACAATGATCATCTTAAATTGATTGAAGTTCCATCTCTACAACAAATATCGATTAGTAGAAAGTTATCTGCTGAGAAAGCAAATGAAATAGCATCAAGCAAAGACAGCAGGCTTATGGGAACGGCAAGTCCAACAGACTTGGGAATTGATGCTTCTTCTTCGATTAGTCGAACTACTAAAGATTCCAGGAAGAATTTGTCTGAGTTAGAAGAGCAATTCTCCGATGTCTTTCTAAAGGTTTTTCAAATTAAAAATTTTATAAATCAACTTAAAGATATACTTTCTTTGCTAGAAATTCGGAGCCTTGTAATTCTCCTTGACGATTTCTCAGAGATTCCTGACCACTCCATGCGAGTTTTTGTAGACGTTATTTTGGCACCTCTGAACAATTGGTCAGAGGAGTTTATCAAGTTCAAAGTAGCAGCGTATCCCAACAGGGTTTACTTTGGAAAAATTGACCAAGGAAAAATTGATAAAATAAGCCTTGATTTCTATGATCTTTACTCTACTAGAGTCAACAAGAGTGTTATGGAAGAGAAGTCTATTGATTTTACTCGAAGGCTCATTGAGAGGCGGGTAGAGCATTTTACCAATCAACCTGTCGAATATTTTTTTGATACTAGGAAGGAAGGCATTGAAGAATATTATGGTTGTATATTTCAGGTTTCGATGAATGTACCAAGAATTATTGGCTACATTCTTTACTACTGCTATGAGAGTAAAGTTGCTTATGGTAATCCTATCACCAAGGCATCTTTAGAAGATGCTGCCGAAAAATATTATGAGCTAACAATCGAACCATTTTTTCATAATACGACTTATTCTCTTAAGTCATTTGAGGAGAAAATATCTATACTTCAACTGAGAGAGTTGTTACTAATCTTTGTAGAAGAATTAAAAACCATTCAGAGCAAGATAAGAACCAATGAACTATCAGGAGTTATTTATGAAGTAGTCAGAACTAATCCATACACAAGTCATTTTATTTTTAATCCAATACACGAACAATTTCTCAAAACATTAGAGTTAAACTTTTTCGTAAGCAAGTATAATGAGATGAGCGGTAGAGATCGTGGAAAGCAATCTGTCTACTGCTTAAATTATGGCTTGTGCGTTAAGTACAGATTGAGGTGGGGTTATCCTAAAGGAGCTGAACATAGGAAATATTTAATTTCTAGACCATTCGATTTTAATAACATAATTGAAAGTTTTTTAAGAACATCAAAACGGATTATTTGTATTAATCCTGAATGCAACCGCAACTTTCCATTTGATCAGCTTCAGTTTCTTGAATTTACTAATATGAAGTGCCCAGATTGCCAAAATCCAGTAAGAGTTGTTGCTAACTCTGAAACTATAGAAGCAGAGCTTTCGAGGGTAGATAATGCTAAACTTTTACCTGATGTGGAACTTGGAATTCTCTACGAAATTCACAAATCAGAGAACTCACCCAAGCCGAAAGAAATAGCTGAGGAGCTTGATTGTTCTCATCAATTAGTTGGCTGGAGAGCCAAGAAATTAGATGAAGTAAGGGGCTTAATTTCAAGAGAGAGCGAAACTGGTCAGCGAGTTTACAAACTTACAGATAAAGCTAAAGAAGACTACTTTCCTGAATCTGATTAGATATAACGGCTGCATACTCATCTAGATTAGAATAGGCTAACAATTCAAATGCAGCGGATGATTGGAAGTGTTTGGTGCTAAGTTCAAGGTTATCTGCCGCTGCTCAACCTGAGCGTTAGTGCGATCACCGATCTTGTAGGGTTAGTTCCCTATTGCAAACCTTACTACCCAACCGTATAGATTTTGGGAACGCACCATGTTCATAAATTCCTCGAAGCAAGCGATAGCAGTCTAACATTGCCCATGCACACCGACCACCAAAAGGTTATCTGTTAGTATTCAAAAGCACGAAACAACAACGCGGGTTTGAGCTTGGGCATGAGACTTAGGTTTCACTACAATTTCCACATCTTGCCCCAATGCATTTAGGAAGCGAAACAATCGTGCAGTCGAAAAGCCCGCTAACTTTCCGTTGACTAATGCTGAGATTTTAGGTTGGTCAATTCCTAACATCTCCGCTGCCTCAGCTTGAGTCATCTGCTGCTTCGTAATAATGCTGCTGATCCTACGAGCAAGTTCTGCTTTGACCAGCAATTCATCAGCGTTCTCCAAACTCAAATCTGCAAACACGTTACCACTGCTGGCTTGTACTCCAATTTCTTGAGTCATATCTTACTCTCCTTGCTGTTGATTATAATTCTGCGAGTAATGTTCTCTGGCTCGTTTCAGCCGTGCTTCGATCAACTCAATATCCTGTTTAGGAGTAGCAATGCCTTGCTTTGATTTTTTCTGAAACGCGTGTAGGACGTAGATCACACCAGCAAGTTTCACCGTGTAGACAGCTCGATAAGTATCTCCGTCAAAATCTTCTACAACCTCCAATACTCCAGCCCCCTTAAATCCTTTAAGTGGCTTGGCTGAGGGATACTTTTCACCACTTTGGGCTAAATACAAGGCGTACCCAACAGTTTGCCGAACATCCTCTGGGAATCTTTTCAAATCCTCAAGAGAACGTCCAACCCATTCAATTGGCTTTAACGATGCACTCATACCTCAAATATGCCATTTTTAGCATATTATTGTCAATCAATTTAGAGACGCTGCTGGATCAGGGTATGAGTCAGCAACGCCTATCCATCATCTAGCAATCTGCGGTGGAAATTGCCCCTTCAGTTAGATCTTAGTCCTGGGTTGGCAGAACCTCAGAGTAGGCCTTGACATCGGTTTTCAGGCGGCTAAATTCAAAGTCCGCTGCGGTGTCTGATTGAGGGGCGATCGCATTCCAGATCAACACCACAGCCACAGAGACCACAATCGGTGCTGAGAAACTGACAAGCAAGTCACCGGCAAAAGGCACATTGTTCCAAGGGCTAAAGTCGGGTTTCGGGAAAAAGATAGCACCCACGCCAATTCCCGCCACGCTGCTCACCAAGGCAGTCATCCCATTAATCCTGCGGTTATAGAGACCATACAAGACTGGGAACAAGGCTCCAGCACAGACCAAATCGGCGAGCAGGAATAAATAAAGCACGTTATAGCCCTGGGCAGCCACCAAAATGACGGGAATACTAATGGCTACGGTCAAAATCCGCGAGAGGCGCAGTAGGCCATTCTCATTGCTTTGGGGCAACAGCCGCCGTAGATCCAGAATCAATACGCTGATGAGGCCATTCAGTAAGCTATCGAGACTGCTCATCACCAAGGCTAAGGCTAAGATCAGCACGAGGGCGATCGCCCAGATAGGAATTGCTAACTCCTGCAGCAGGGAGAAGAAGGCAATGTCGCTGTTGAAGCCAAAATGCATGGCCAAGATGCCCAGCAACCCTGAAATGCAAAGCATGGGTAAGATCACCAGCCCTGATGCCAAAAACGATCGCCGCACGGTATTGTCGGTGCGACAGGCATAGATACGTTGCCAGTTACCTTGGTTAAACATTTCCGCAGAGATGATGGCAATCACCAAAGTCAGACCAAACTTGATGGCTGGGCCGTTGCTGAAGCTCAACAGTTCTGGAGCATTGAGGCGCACTGGTTCTAACGCTGCTGTGATGCCGCCGAGGTTGCCCACCGCGATCGCCAGCACAATCAACAGCAAGGGCGTGATGATCACAAACTGAATAGCATCGGTGAAAATGGTGGCTCCTAGCCCGCCATAGGTGGTGTAGACAAAGGTGGCGGTGATCACCACCAAGGCTGTCCATCCCAGCGGTACATCAGCCAGGATATTCACCGCCTTGGCGATCGCTGTTAATTCTGCCACCAGGTAGACCAGCATATAAAAGGCAATGATCAGCAGCGTTAGGGCATACATGGCATTGCCAAAACGGTGGAGCACATATTCATTCAGCGAATGGCCTTGGGGCATGAGCTGGCGGATGCGCGGCCCAATCCACACGAAGCCAATCGACGGGACAGCCTGCCCAATACAATAGCCGGCAATCCCCGCTACGCCGCTAGTGGCTCCCACCTCGGGGGGGCTGAACAAAATCCATGCGCCCATGGTGGACGCGACCACCGTCGCAAAGGCCATCCAACCGCCAAAGCGATTGCGGCTCACCATATAGTCTTCCAAATTAATGCGGTGCCGACTGGCATTAACAATGCCAATTAACGAAAAAACCGCCGTCGTCACCAGCGTAACGACCAGTGCGATCGCCCCAATGGACATCCCACGAACCCTCTCAAAAACGACACAACAGGACGCTAGGGGTACCTGTTGGCCCTCATCCCCCAACCCCTTCTCCCAAAAAGAGAAAAGGAGAGCTGGATTCAAAGTCCCTCTCCCGCTCTGGGGATTTAGGATGAGGGCTACAACGTGGAATGCACCCACCCTGTCTAGAGACTGGGTCGCTGTTCTAGGCTGTCTACCGGTGACGTCATGAACCACCGACGACACGGTTGACGTTACAAACCATCACAATCCACACTTCCCTCCGCTGGTATTACCCAGACTCAGGTTCTGAGGGTGTAATCTCAGCCCGGACTTGCGCCCTAGGCACCCCTAGCTTCTTGGATAGTATCGTACCATTGAAGGGCGATCGCCCCCAGATTTACGTTGTCACCCCACCCCGACATCTATGTCAGCTACCCTAGATGTGCTGCCTGATTCAGAAACCATGAAGCTAAACCCCTCGGACATTGAAAAGCTAGAGCAGTTTTTCGACAAAATTAAGTCGGATACCTATCCAGAACCGCCCAGTGGGCTACATACGGCGATCACCCAGCGGATGATTGATGAAGTATTCAGCCAATACACCTTACCCGACGGGGCAGCGGTACTGGATATTGGCTGTGGTCAAGGGGTGGCGCTAGAGCTATTTTTACAGCGAAATCTCAAACCTGTCGGCATTACGCTGAACCCTAAAGATGTCGCCGTTTGTCAAGACAAAGGGTACGAGGTCTATGAGATGGATCAATCGTTCCTAGACTTTCCCGATGCCACCTTTGATTTTATCTGGTGCCGTCATTGCCTAGAGCACAGCATTTTTCCTTATTTCACCCTGAGCGAAATCTTTCGGGTGATGAAACCCGGTGCCTATCTCTATATTGAAGTCCCAGCTCCTGATACAAGCTGTCGTCATCAGGATAATCAAAATCACTACAGTACCCTAGGCAAAAGTGCGTGGCGATCGCTAATTCAGCGCACGGGTTTTCAGATCCTGGAACTGCGGGATATTTCCTTTCAGGTGCCAGCCGGGCCCGATACCTACTGGGCTATGATTCAACAAAAACCTATTTAAGACTGAGAATACTATGACAACCATACCGGCGGGAGAGAATCAACCATGAGTGATGCCTGGATCATCCCTGGTACGTTTGGGGGCATTACGCTGCTCGGTGTTACGCTCCTTGGATTCGGCATTTTTTTCTTGAAAGAAGCCCGTCTTAGTCAAGATTGGCCATCGGTGCAGGGTAAGGTAAACAGCATTCAGGTGGTTGGTCGCCTTTCTGGTCAAGGAGCAACGGCACGCAAACAATACCACTACACCATTCGATATACCTATCACGTTGAGGGACAGGACTACACAAGCGATCGCTATTCTTTGGGGACGGGCGTCAATGCAAGTTCACGCTATTATGGCCAAAGGGAAGAGGCTAGAAACGCCGCCCGACAGGACTACAAGCTGGGTCAACCCATCGATGTTTACTACGATCCCCATGATCCTGAGAAGGCCTTGCTGCATCCGGGGGTCAACCGAGCCACCTATGTCCCGCTTGTTTTGGGACTATTATTCACCGCCAGCGGCCTAGTCTTTCTCGTTCCGTGGTGGTTGGGTATGTTCAGCAGCCCCAGTCCCGATCTAGGTTTGCCTGACTAGGGCCATAGCGCAGAGTGTAAGCCATAGCTACAGGATAATCCTCAATTTCTACTAAGGCGATCGCCTCCTGTTTTGGTGTCAGCATTATGGACAAGCACTTTAGACAGCAAGGGTCGTCTAATGTCGCCAATGTTCACTAGAGTGTAAGACATTGATACATTTTGTAGCATGAGCTAGGACATGATCGCTAACGCAGTCAAACAATCGCCCCTTGGCAAGGATATAGGAGGATTTTTCATGCTGGCTATTCCGCTAGCCAGTGCCCAGGTCGCCCAGGCCACGGTTGGTCTGGTGGATACGATCATGATGGGGCGTTTAGGCACCGAAAGCCTTGCAGCGGGAGGGCTGGCATCCACCATGTTCCAGTTTTGCCTAACGACGGTCAGCGGTATCGTGATGGCAGTCAGTCCCCTAGTTGCCGAGGCCTATGGAGCCGGACAACCAGCACGAGTCGAACATATTGCTCGCCAAGGACTGTGGCTGGCCATCATCCTCACCCTGCCCTTAATGATAATCATCAGTCACTTGGATGCAGGTTTGCTGGCCCTTGGACAACCGGAAGCGATCGCCACCCGTGCTGCTCCCTACTTCAGGTTTATTGTCTGGGGAATTTTTCCAGCGTTGGGCTTTGCTATGCTGCGAGGCTATGCGTCAGCCCTGTCCCAAGCCAATGTTGTGATCATTATTGTGATCATCGGCACCCTGGTCAATATTACGGGTAATTATGTGCTGGGGTTTGGTAAACTTGGCTTTCCCCGCATGGAATTAGCTGGACTAGGGCTTTCCAGTGGGCTTAGCTTTTGGTTTATGTTTATCCTATTTCTCATCTATACTCTCAAGCATCCGCAGCTCAAAAACTATCGATTTCTGCAAAACTTCCATCACGTCAACCTCAAAATTCTCCAGAAGCTAACCACCATAGGAGGAGCGATCGCCATCACCATTGCTCTAGAATATGGCTTATTTGCCACCGTCACCTTCCTCATGGGTATCCTAGGAACCGATATCCTTGCCGCCCATCAAACCGTCTACCAAACCATGTATATTATCTTCATGGTTCCCCTAGGAATGTCCTACGCCGTGACAGCCCGTGTAGGTCAGTGGCTGGGGCAGAAGGATATGAAGGGCGTGCGCCGAGCGGGCTATGTTGGTATGGTGATTGCCGGATTATTTATGTTCGTCACAGCGATCGCTTTAGTGATCTATCGTCGGCAGGTGATTGGCATCTATATCGACATCGATCATCCAGATAATGCTCGGGTTCTCGCCTTAGCGATACCGATGTTATTTGTTTCATCCATCGCCCAACTGTTAGACGGCATCCAGCGCGTAGCCATGGGAGCGCTCCATGGACTTCAAGACACCCGTATTCCTATGCTGATCAGCGGTCTAGCTTTTTGGGGTGTGGGTCTCACAAGCGGCTATGGTCTTGGGTTTATCCTAGGATTTGAAGGAGTGGGATTATGGATTGGGCAGTCAATCGGCGTTGCAGTTGCTGGTCTAATTTCTATTCTGCGGTTTCATCGCCTCACAGGTCGCCGAACAGCGATAGTATCTATCAAGCCATAGCGTTCCGCCTGCGTCCACAGTAGCTGGAGCAGCGATCGCAACAACTGCAGCTTGCATCATCATCACAGGCGGCTAGCTTCCCAGCCCAGCAATGCCGCCTTGCGCTCCAGCCCCCACCGATAGCCACCTAAGTCTCCCGACTCACGAATCACTCGATGGCAAGGAATTAGATAGCCCACAGGATTCCGCCCGATCGCTGTCCCCACTGCCCTTGCTGCGGTAGGACGACCCAGGATCTTAGCCATCCCACCATAGGTTGCTAAGCCGCCCGGAGGAATCATCAGGAGCGATCGCCAGACCTGAATCTGAAAATTGGTGCCTTTCACATGGGCCGTCAAAGGCGTAGGATGAGTTGCAAGGGGGGTAAAAATGCGATCGCTCACCTCCTGCGTCGTTGCCGGATCCAGAATCAGTTCTGCGGCTGGCCATTCTGTCTGCAAATACGATATGGCCGCATCTACATCACTCTCTTCTAAGAATATCAGATTACATATCCCTCGATGGGTGAGAGCAATTAAGGCGTAACCAAACGGTGTCCCATGGATACCATAGCGAATCTGCAAGCCACGACCGCCAGACTTATATTCTCCAGGAGACATAGCCTCTAGGTTGACAAATAAATCATGCAGGCGTCCCGGACTCGATAAGCCAGCATCAAGGGTGAGATCTAGCAAATTTTTGCTGGTCTGAATCTTTGACTTAGCATAGCCCACCGTCAGATATTGTAAAAATCGTTTAGGACTGATGCCAACCCATTGGGTGAATAAGCGCTGAACGTGAGATTCACTGAGATGTAGATGAGCAGCGATCGCCTTCAGGTCAGGCTGTTCGGCATGGTGTTGCCGCAGGAACGCGATCGCCGCCGCGATGCGTTCGTAAGTGTCCTGCTGATTGAGCTTGGTATCCGCTGAAGAGGTCATAGTGTCGTCTAGTGCCGCTCTCTATCACCCTCACTGTACTGATGGCTGGACAATTCCACCACCCGTTTCTTGCTGTCTAGGTTCAGGCTGTCCCTTCAGAAGCGAAAGAGTACCCCTGGGGGTACTGCCAACCCCTAGGTCGCGTTTCTATCGTTGAAGAGTCCAGGCAAGGATTGCTGGAGGTCGCAGCTTGCATATCGTTCAACAGGATCGCCGTCGTCCACGGTTAGCACCTCACATCGCCCAGGTACGTATGCTCAACCTACCAGCGATCGCCGCTTACCTGGGCCGGTTTTTGCATCATCTCATCCGCCCTCGTGGTCTTGAATCAACGCCCCCTTTACTAATGTCCAGGAGAACTACAATGGATCCAATTTTATATTGGAATGACGTTGCCCTTGAAGCCAATCGTGTCAGCCACACCAATGGAGCAGGGGAGCAAACCGGCCCCACGCTCAGTTCACGAGCCTTAGCCATTGTCCACTTAGCCATGTATGATGCCTATGCTGGCGTACGCGGCAATCCCCATGCTCCCGTCAATCTATCTCCCTACCTACCTGGTTTGCCTAAGCCTCAGGCCAATGCTTCTGCCGATGCTGCGGTTGCCATGGCTGCCCACACAACCTTATCTCTATTATTTCCCAGCCAAAAAGCCTTTTTTGACACCAAATTAGCGCAGGCTGATCTAAGCGGCGACAATCTGCAAGATGGCTATGATTATGGACGCCTTGTAGCCCAGAAGATTCTAGAAAAACGGCAGGAGGATCCAAGCTCTAGCGATGCCAATTACACCGCATCGTTAGTCCCCGGTGCCCATCGCCTGGATCCAGATAACCTAACCCAAGGTTTCCATGCACCCTTTTACGGTGCAGAATCCCGATGCTTTGCAGTTACCAATCGCCACGAATTAGACGCTCCCCCAGCCTTAGACAGTGATGACTATCGCCAAGCCCTACGGCAAGTACGGGGCAAGGGTATTGCACCAGACTTGATGGGCACTCTACCCAATGATCTGGAACCACGCACGCCGAACGAAACGCTGATTGGTGTCTACTGGGGCTACGACGGTGCAGCTGAGCTAGGTACTCCACCTCGGCTCTATAACCAGATTGTTCGTAAGGTCGCGATCGCTCGCGGCAATACTGTAGACCAAAATGCGCGGCTCTTTGCCTTGGTGAACGTGGCTATGGGCGATGCCGGCATCTTAGCTTGGGATCAAAAATATATCCATGACCTATGGCGTCCTATTGTGGGCATTCGAGAGGGCGATCGCTCCCTAGGCCCCAGTGGCACCGGGCAAAGCGGTGAGTTATCTGAGAATGCTGATCCATCATGGCTACCCCTAGGCGCGCCTCGCAGCAATGCACCCACACCCACCAACAATTTCACGCCTAACTTTCCTGCCTATCCCTCAGGTCATGCTACCTTTGGAGCAGCGGCGCTACAGATGACTCGATTATTCTACGGCACTACCGGCTGCGGTAGCGACAACCTGTTTGATGGATTAACCTTTGTCTCCGAGGAATTCAATGGCATAACCACGGATAGTCAAGGTACGGTGCGTCCTCGCCATGTACGCAGCTTTCCAGATGGTCTATGGCAGATGATTGTGGAAAATGGACTCAGCCGAGTTTATATCGGTGTGCATTGGATGTTTGATGCCTTTGCCGTCGATAGTTCTGGCAACCCCGATCCATCTCAAAATATTGGAGGAATGCCCCTGGGCATCAAGATTGCCGAGGATATTTTCACCAATGGTCTCAACCTTTCGGTCATCGGGCCGCGTCAACCCCATTACTAATAGAGTCATCGTCCCATGGGTGACGATATCAAGGAGATTAAGCCCTAATTCTCTCATCAGTATAGTTAGCTAGTCTGGCGAGTGTTCGTCAGAATATCCCACCATCACAAAAGAGTTGCAGCATATCTCCCGCTAGCGCTCTTCCAAATTAGACCACCCACTGATCTTAGCCCTTCTCCCCTCAGGAGAGGGGTTTGGAGTTTGGGCGGCGCTATTCACCTTGAAGGGATGCTCTAGATTGGACAACATGGGCTGTGATGAGTCAGCAATAAGTATTTTATCCATCGTCCCATCATCTGCCATAAACAGTAGATTGGGCACCCAATGGATCAGAGGTTCAGGGGGTGCAGAGCCGGACTGGAGCTCAGCAATTCAGTAACGGTGAGGGTTGGGGAATACGTTGCTGATCGATCGCCTCCTCCACGAGACGCACAGGGATAAGGTTCACCGCACAGGCCTTCAGTTCTGGCTGCAGGGAGGTGGGGCAGAGGGCCGCGTGAGTTAGGGCATTCACCTCGGCATCATCGGCCCAGATTGCGCCCCAGTGCATGGGCATGAAGACCGTACCGGGGGCGATCGCTTTCGTAATCGTCACCGGCAGGCGAACCAAGCCGCGCCGCGATCGCACCTCCACCCAATCGCCTTCCTGTAGATCGAAAGGAGCTGCATCTTTGGGGTGAATTTCTAGGAACGGAGCCGGGTGCATGGCGGCGGTTTTCGCAATCCGACCGGTGCGGGTCTGGGTATGCCAATGGCCGTAGAGGCGACCGTTGGTGAGCACGAGGGGATAGTCAGGATCGCTGGGTTCTGACAGACCGCGAGCATGAACCGCCGCAAATCGGGCCCGACCGTCGGGGGTGGGAAAATGCCGATCGGTATAGAGGCGGCGATCGCTTTTCTGCCAGTCGGTGGATTG
This sequence comes from Leptolyngbya sp. CCY15150, assembly GCF_016888135.1. NCBI lineage: Bacteria > Bacillati > Cyanobacteriota > Cyanophyceae > Leptolyngbyales > Leptolyngbyaceae > Leptolyngbya > Leptolyngbya sp. CCY15150. Next base: position 95,980 of record NZ_JACSWB010000147.1, on the reverse strand, counting down.
CTGGGAATAGGGCCATTGCACGGGCCCTTGCTCCAGCAGGCGATCGTGGCTGATGCCGGTCATATCACAGAGGCGATCGCCGGTGAGTTGCACAAACTCGGCATACACCTCGGACGACGTAGTCGCAGAAAACTGCTGCTCAAATCCTAGACGGCGACCCACCTCGGCAAAAATTTCCCAATCAGCCTTGGCTTCACCCACCGGCAAACGTACAGCAGAACAAAGGGTGACCCGTCGCTCGGAGTTGGTCATGGTGCCCGTTTTTTCGCCCCACTGGGCCGCCGGTAGGAGCACATGGGCGTAGGCTGCCGTTTCCGTGGGATAGTAGGCATCTTGATAGACCGTGAAGGGCGATCGCTTCAAGGCGGCATGGGTGCGCTGCAGGTCGGGCATACTCACGGCCAGGTTGGTCGCCGCAACCCAGAGCATCTTCACCGCGCCGCTTTCCAGGCCGCGAATCATCTCCCAGGCGGAACGGCCCGGTGTGGGAGATATCTGCCCTTCCGGCACCTGCCAATGCTGTTCAACCTGGCGGCGATGGTCGGGATTTTTCACCGAGCGGTAGCCTGGCAACAGGTGCGATAGGCCACCGGCTTCGCGCCCCCCCATAGCGTTGGGCTGCCCCGTTAGCGAGAAGGGGCCGGTGCCCGGCTTGCCAATATTGCCGGTCATCAGGTGTAGATTAATCAGGCTGCACACCTTAGCCGTGCCTTCGGCATACTGGTTGAGCCCCATTGACCAGAGCGACAGCACCCGTTTCGCCTGCCCCCAGTAATCAGCCGCTTGCTGGAGATCGTCCAAAGGAATACCGCAGGTGGCGGCTACGCGCTCGGGCGGATAATGGCGCAGTACGTCGGCATACTGGGAAAAGCCGCTGGTGCATTCATCGATAAACGGTACGTCTAAATCGCCGCGCTGCAGCAGCAGATGGGCAATGCCATGCATCAGGTCAATATCAGTGCCGGGGCGAATGGCTAGGTGCAGATCCGCTGCCTCGGCGGTGGGAGTGCGGCGCGGATCGACCACAATCAGCTTGACATGCTTGTTGCGCTTGTGGTGCTTGCGCAGACGGTTGAACACAATCGGGTGGCATTCGGCGGTGTTGGTGCCGATCAGAAACGCACAGTCGGTTTCCTCTAAATCCTCATAGCAACAGGGCGGGCCATCCGAGCCCAAACTATAGGTATAGCCCGCCACAGCCGAGGACATACAGAGTCGCGAATTAGCATCAAAATTATTGGTACCCAAACAGCCTTTGATCAGCTTCTGGGCCGTGTAGTAGTCCTCCGTGTGGAACTGTCCCGACCCATACATACAGATCGCATCACTGCCGACCGTGCGCTGCAGGGTTTGGATATGATCGACAATTCGCTGGTAAGCATCATCCCAACTGACGCGCCGGAATGGCTGATCCAGAGATTCGCGCATCATCGGGTAGAGCAAGCGATCGCAATCCAACGATTCCGCCACCGTCGCCCCTTTCACGCATACCTGTCCCAAGCTCGATGGATGAGAGCGATCGCCCCTGACCTTACCCACACCGCCAGGGGACGGCACCACTTCCAGGCCACAACCCACACCACAGTAAGGACATAACGTTTTCACACAATCTGCCACCCGTGATTCTCTCCGTTCTGCCAACGCTCAAGGTTTCTAGACATACACCCGAGCTAGGGAGCATCGGTCGGGAGCCAAGGGTGACTCAACCCGACCGACTCTCGCCCTAGCTATTCGGTATCATCGTGGGCATAACGACGATAGAGGAAGTCGAGGGCGTGGTTGCGCAACTCGTAGTAGTCTGGTGCTTCCATCAAACGGCCGCGATCGCGAGGGCGTTCGAAGGGAATATCCAAGACCTCGCCAATCCGGGCGGCGGGGCCGTTGGTCATCATGACTAAGCGATCGCCCAAGAACAGCGCTTCATCAATATCGTGGGTAATCATCAACACGGTGGTGCGATGGGCATGCCAGATTTTCAGCAGCTCTTCCTGCAATTCTTCGCGGGTAATCGGATCCAGCGCGCCAAAGGGTTCGTCCAAGATCAGCACCTTCGGACGCAGAGCCAGGGCTCGGGCAATGCAGACCCGTTGCTTCATACCGCCAGACAGGGCGCTAGGCTTTTTGTTAGCCGCCTCATCAAGACCCACCATGGCTAGGTGTTCATGGACAATCTGGGACTTTTCTGCCTTAGATTTATCTGGAAAGACAGAATCGACGCCTAGATAAATATTTTCATAGGCGGTTAACCAAGGCAGGAGGGAGTAGTTTTGAAACACCACCATGCGATCGGGGCCAGGTTCGGTAATTGGCTGATCTTGCAACCGCACCTCCCCGGAGGATGGCGTCCGGAAGCCTGCCACCATATCCAGCAGAGTGGATTTACCACAGCCGGAATGGCCAATGAGACAAACAAACTCCCCTTCCTTCACCGTTAGATCGATACCATCCAGAACTACGTAAGGGCCATTGGCCGTCGGATAGATTTTGGTGATCTTATCCAAGACCAAATAAGGTTCTGTTTGTTGAGAAGGGTTGGAGCTACGAACCGCACTATCTAACATTTGCATGAGGATTGAAGGATTAAGGGCTTGAGAACACTAGAGAGCTGGAGGAGCATGGATAGAACCCATCCCTCCAGCCCGGTAAACAGAACGTCTAGGACACTGACGTCAGTTGATCTAAGGCGATCTCTTCGATTTGTAGGTCACGCTTGATAGCAAAACTCTTGAGGTAATCGATGGGGTTATCGGGGTCAAAGGTTGATTCATCAAACAGATGTAGTGGATTGCGATCGCGCCCAATATCCAGCAGTCCTACTTCACGAGCAGCCTGGCCAAACACGTCAATGCGACGGGTGCGAGCGAGCACTTCGATCCAGTTACGAGGGAAGGGCACGATGCCCCAACGGGCCATCTGGGTGAGCGTCCACAGGGCTTCCACTTCGTCAGGATAGTTGGTTTTCCGCACCGAAAACTGGTTGTAGTTCAAAATCAGTTGGGGATCCTCGCCCATGCCGCGATCGTAGGGATCTAGGAAGCCAGGACGGATATGCATCGGGTCTGCCCCAATGTAGTCTGGCTGGCTCAACAGCTCTAGGATTTCTTCGCGGTTGCGGCGATCGTCGCAGTAGTCGCAGGCTTCCAGCAGCGCTTTCACCAACGCAAGATGGGTTTCCGGGTAGCGGTTGGCCCAATCTTCCCGCACACCCAGCACCTTTTCAGTATGCTCGGGCAAAATTTCCGAGTCTACCTGAATGGCATACCCCAGCCCTTCCTGAATAGCGCGGGAGTTCCAAGGTTCTCCAGCGGAATAGCCATCAATATTGCCAGTCTTCAAATTCGAGATCATCTGCGCCGGCGGAATGACCACCAGGCCCACATCGCGATCGGGATCAATGCCGCCAGAGGCTAGCCAATAGCGCAGCATCAGGTTGTGCATGGAGGAGCCATGCACCACGCCCAAGGTATGGGTGCGATCGGGGGTGCGGGCGATCGCTTCCCTAAAGTCGCTAAGACTGCGCACGCCTTCATCCAAGAAGGACTTGCTCAAAATAATGGCATTCCCGTTGCGAGACAGGGTCATCGCCGTCACCACCGGTAGGCGCGGCTGACCGTTCATCCCCAAGGTCAACCCTAGGGGCATACCCGCCACCATCTGAGCCGCATCTAAACGACCGCTGCCAACGCCCTCGGCGATCGCTTTCCAGCTCGGTTCACGGTTTAGGGTCACCTGGGTGAGGCCATGCTTCTCAAAGAATCCCTTTTCCTTAGCCACCACCAGGGGCGCGCAGTCGGTGAGGGGAATGAAGCCTAGATCGAGGTTGACCTTTTCTAGACCATTGGAAGCGATCGCCACCGCTGGCTGAGCCCGGCGCTGCTTGGCCCGCTTCTGCTGATTGAGGAAATAGACAATTTCACCGCGCAGACTGTAGTAGTTAGGATGGTTGACCACATCCATGCGGCTGCGAGGACGGGGGAACGGTACTTCAATCATCTGCCCGATATGGGCTTCCGGGCCATTGGTCAGCAGCACCACCCGATCCGACAGCAGCAGCGCTTCATCAACATCGTGGGTGACCATGACACAGGTGACCTGACTCTCTTCACAGATGCGCATCAACTGTTCCTGCAAGCCGCCCCGCGTCAGAGCATCTAGGGCACCAAAGGGTTCATCCAACAAGAGCAGTTTCGGACGAATCGCCAAGGCGCGGGCGATCGCCACCCGTTGCTTCATACCGCCAGAAATTTGGGTGGGGCGCTTATCCGACGCAGCCCGTAAGCCCACCAGGTCAATATGATGTTCGACAATGCCACGCCGTTCACCCTTGGGCAAGTGGCTCATCACCTCATCCACCGCCAAGGCAATGTTTTCGCGAACCGTCAGCCAGGGTAAGAGGGAATAGTTTTGGAAGACCACCATGCGATCGGGGCCCGGCGACGTCACCTGCCGTCCTTCGAGGATGACGCCACCTTGGCTAGGTTGATCAAGACCCGCCAGGATATTGAGCAGAGTAGACTTGCCGCAGCCCGAATGCCCCACCAGGGAGACAAATTCCCCTTTTTGGATCTTCAGTTCAATATTTTTGAGGGCGATGTATTGCCCACCGTCTGGCAGGGAAAAGGTGCGATCGACGTGGTCAATTTCAACGAAAATAGACATGGTTGATACTCGGCCTCAGCCATAGAGAAACGGTTGAATACGCAAAGCTTCGTGGTACTGGAGATATAAGCTTGAGAACAACTAGCTTTACCGTTCGTGGAATCTGAACTACTGAGAACAGCCAGATCCATCAAACAGGCGATCGCTTAGCTTTTCTGCTCTTCAGGAACAACTAGTTTACTGAGATAGGTGATGAATTTATCCAGCAAGAGTCCCACAATACCCACGTAGATAATCGCGATGATAATGTCGCTGACCCGAGAGCTGTTCCAAGCATCCCAGATAAAGAAACCAATACCAACGCCACCAATCAGCATCTCTGCAGCAATAATGGCGAGCCAGGAAAGACCAATGCCAATTTTCAGCCCGGTAAAAATATAGGGAACGGTGGACGGAAAGAGCACCTTGAAAAAGTAGGTGGTGCGGCTCAGGCGCAAAACCCGAGAGACGTTGTTGTAGTCTTGGGGAATTTGCAGCACCCCTTCCGTGGTGTTGATAATAATTGGCCAGATGGCGGTAATAAAGATGACAAAAATTGCCGAGGGATTCGCCTGCTGAAACCCTGCCAAGGAAATCGGCAGCCAGGCCAAGGGCGGAACGGTTCTCAGCACCTGGAAAATGGGATCCAGGGCTTGATACATTAACTTATTGGTGCCGACCAGAATGCCTAGCCCAATACCCACTACCGCCGCCAAGGAAAACCCTAGGGCAACCCGCTGCAGGCTGGTCAGAATTTGCCAAAACAGACCTTTATCAATTCCACCGTTATCGAAGAAGGGATCGACAATTAGCTCCCAGGTATCTTCTAAGGTGCGAACCGGGCTGGGAAGATTAGCATCTGGACTCATGGTTAACAGTTGCCACACAACCAAAAAGATCACCACGGCGATCGCTGGGGGAACCAAGTCCTTGAGTCGTTTATAGGCCCACTGAACAAGCGGTTGAAAAGCAAATTTAGATCGTCGGCGCTTCATGCTTACAGGTGCAGTCATCACAGATACCTCTCGAAGTTAAAACACGTTGGGTAGAACTAGGCGTCGGAATCCAAACTCAAACCAAGGGCTGATAAAGAAGCAGCCCCTAGAACGATGCGATCGCCCTAGGGGGCTGGAGAGCTACACTCGTTTAATGGCTAGGCTATCGAGATAAGCCTGTGGATCGGCTGGATCAAACTGAATGCCGTCAAAGAAGGTTTCAAGGCCACGAGAGGGGTCAGCCGGAATCGCCGATTCTTGTCCAATGGCGATCGCTGCTTCCCGCCATAGATCTTCGCGGTTCACGGCATCAACCATAGCAGCGGTGTCCGTATCCGGCGGCAGGTAACCCCAGCGGATATTTTCGGTGAGGAACCAAAGGTCATGACTCTTGTAAGGATAAGACGCATTATCTTCCCAATACTTCTGCATCAGGTCAGGTTGGTCGAGTACCTTGCCCGTACCGTAGTCAAAGGTACCCACAGAGCGATCGATGATGTCATCGTAGGGTACGTTAAACCAGGCCCGCTTGGACAAGATTTGACACATCTCCTCTTTATTTTCTGCCTGGCTACACCAAATTTGAGCTTCTAAGGTAGCCTTCAGCAGAGCCTTAGCGGCATTGGGGTTCTGATCCACCCAGTCAGCTCTCATACCGAACGCCTTTTCTGGGTGATCTTTCCAGAGTTCACCCGTGGTGAGGGCATTATAGCCAATCTCTTGGTTAACCGTTTGCAAGGGCCAAGGTTCTCCCACACAGAAAGCATCCATGTTGCCCACTTTCACATTGGCAACCATTTGCGGAGGTGGCACCACAATGGTGGAGACATCGTTATCGGGATCAATACCGCCTGCCGCTAGCCAATAGCGGATCCACAGATCGTGGGTGCCGCCAGGGAAGGTCATGGCTGCTTTAACTTCTTGTCCCGCTGCCTTCCGTTCAGCAAAGACCTCTTTCAGCGGGCTGCTATCAACGCCAACTTCCAAGTCGAGATAGTCATTGGATAAGGAAATTCCCTGACCATTCACATTCAAACGAGCCAGGATATACATGGGAACCTTGCGCCCGTCGGTGACAATACCTTCAGAAATCAGGTAAGGCATAGGGGTGAGAATATGGGCTCCGTCAATGCCGCCGCCTTCAGACCCCAGCACCAGGTTGTCACGGGTGGTGCCCCAGGATGCCTGCTTTTCAACCGATACCTCGGTCATGCCGTATTTAGCAAAGAAACCTTTTTCCTGAGCAATGATCAGGGGAGCCGAGTCGGTGAGGGCAATGAAGCCGAGTTTTGCTGCGGTTACTTCTGGCGCATCAGCCGGATCGATATCTACTGCCTCGACCGTCGAAGTGTCGCTATCGGATCCAGATGAGCAAGCGTTAAGAAGAAATGTACCCGCAGCCGTAGCGCTAGCGGTCAAAATAAACTTGCGTCTAGAAAGTCGAGTCATGGGCGGTTTCCTGATCCTTCGTTATCAAATAATGGAAATAGAACTATCGAGAAAGGGCGATCGCCTTCTGCCCGATCACTGAAAAAGCCTGATGTGCTGAACTGCCTAGAACAGAGCGGCTAGGCAGACACCTTAGGTTGAGCACCAAAGGTATCCATCAGAATCTTCGTCAACACAGGCTTGAGGTCTTCACAGGGAATTCCTTTCATCACACAGGTGCCGAGGTGGGCATCCTTACCCACTTTGCCACCCATGTAAATATCAACACCATCAACTGCCTTACCGTTTTTCCGAGCTTTCGTGCCCATCAAACCGATCTCTGCAACCTGCGGTTGACCGCAGGAGTTGGGGCACCCCGTCCAGTGCATCCGCACCGACTTAGGAATCTCTAGCTCGGCCTCTAGCTCCTGCACCAGAGCAACAGCTCGGCTTTTGGTTTCAATCAGAGCAAAGTTACAGAACTGGGCTCCAGTGCAAGAGACCAGCGATCGCATCAGAGGAGTTGGATTCACCGAAAAGCGATCGCTCAATAGAGGTTCAGCTAAACAAGCCTCTAGGCGAGAATCAGGGATATGGGGAATGATGACATTCTGCTCCACCGTGAGTCGCAGTTCCCCCGTTCCATAGACCTCTGCCAAGCGAGCCAGCTCATTCATATCTGAGGCATACAATCGACCCACAGGGATATGAATACCCAGGTAGTTGAAACCAGCTTGGGCTTGGGGATAGACGCCAATATGGTCGCGCTTATCCCAGTCCAACTCATCCTTAGGAGCAGCCGGAAGCAGCGATCGCCCCATCTGCTCCTCTACCGCAGCCCGAAATCGCTCTAGCCCCCAATCATCAATCAGCCACATAAGCCGCGACTTTTGACGATTGGCCCGCAGACCGTGATCCCGGTATACCTCCAAAATGGCACGGCATACCGCCACCACATCCTCCGGCGACACCCAAGCATCGAGAGGAATTGCCGCTTCACAGCGCTTGGCGGAGAAAAACCCTCCCACCAAAACATTGAAGCCCAACACCCCATCCCGATAGGCTGGCACACAGGCAATATCGTTGATCTCAGCATGAACCGAGTTATCTCGACCCCCTTCAATGGCAATATTGAACTTACGGGGAAGGTTCGTGAACTCTGGATTTCCTTGACCTCGATCGGTGATCATATCCTGAACCTGCTGCACCAAGTCCCGAGTATCAATCAACTCATGGGCATCAATGCCAGAAACAGGTGATCCGGTGATATTGCGCACATTATCCATACCCGACTGTACGGAGGTGAGTCCAGCCGCTTCAAGCTGCTCAAAGATACCTGGAATATCTTCCAAGCCGATCCCGCGAAGCTGGATATTTTGACGGGTGGTGATGTCCCCACTGCCGTCATCTCCATAGCGTTGGATAATCGCGCCTAAGAGCCGAAACTGCTGACTCGTAATCAGCCCGTGGGGCATCCGCAGTCGCAGCATAAACTTGCCTGGCGTGACTGGACGGAAGAACACACCCAGCCACTTGAGCCGATGATCGCGATCGGTTTTATCCATCGCTTCCCAGCCAACCTGAGCAAAATGCCCTAATTCTGATTTGACAGCCAAACCATCTTTCTCGGCCTTCAGCTTTTCAAATTTATTCAGTGTGGCCGTCTCTTGGACGGATGTGCCGATGACGTTGGTCACAACGTTGCCCTCGTAAATAACACCAAACGGACGCCAATGGCGATCGGTGTAACGTTTTTTGTCTAACTACAGACAAATTGGTCATGGCTGCCGTACTTTAAATAATGCACTGCATAAAATGTTTCTATCGCAGTGGCATGACCAAGCGGTCATCAAACATCCAAGACGTGAGCCTAGAGCCCTGTCCCTTCAGTTTATGATGCTGGCATGATGACTTGATAGTCAACGTAAACTTAAGCAGATGTACGACAAGTGCCTCCCTCAAAACAAGTTAAGTAATTAAGAACTAAATCATGTGCCACCACACTATTTAGGCTAATGAAAGACTAAACGCTAGTGATGACGTTGTAGATAGGTTAAAGGCAGAACCAAACAAGTTTCGTAACCTTAACTACATTTTCGCTAAAGATATGCAGATTTTGCATTGAATAAATGCGATCGCTGCATTAAGCCCTCGGATACCCTGCCCTAAACCGAGATGAAAGCCGTAGGGAATCGCTATTACATATAGGTTGAATCCATGCCCCTGTGCTTCATCCACCTGGCTGCGCTAGCAAAATGCCACAGGACAAGACTGCTAACCATGGTTTGATTGCGATCACTGACACCTCCATACGATAGATGCCATAGTAAAGCTAGTGTTCAGTCGCTTCATCTCCCTATGTTGGAATGGTTGGCAGTCCCAGCAATAGAAGTGGGTAAGTGGGCCTTTGCAGAATTGGGCAAGCCTGCTCTAGAGAGCTATGTTCAAGATTTCTTCAAGGCTTGCTTGAGTGGCGGAGTCAGCCGACTCAAGGCCGCAGAACTAAAAGCGCCTATGAACGAAGCTATTGGCTATTTCATCAAGCGCTTCATTAAAGAGCTTCAGCTTAACGACGTTCCTGACACCAGTATTCATCATCACTATCGGGCAACAATCAAGACATTTGTGCAAGATCCAGCGGTGCGTCCCATCCTGGGAAAAGCCTTTGAAAAGGATTGTAAAAAAATTGATGATGCCCAGCTAGAGCAAATTTGGGCCCAACAGGATCAAGGCTCCGGATGGCAGTTTCCATCAGAAGAGTTTGATTGGCGGGGAGTTTGCAAAGAATATATGTACGAGGTCAAAGGCATTGTTAAAGCGAGTCCAGAGTTGCGGGATATTCTGAACTCTGACCTACTCGAAGACATTGCCCGCAATACCGCACAACGTTCACCCGGATTTGATATCGAGACCTATCGAGCGAGTTTGCAGGCCAGCTATGGCTATCTGAAGCTTTACACCCTCGACAGTACCGATCGCGTTGATGCCATCAAGCTCTGGGCAATGTTCATTGAGCAAACGGTGCGGGAAGCCTTGCCTCCCATGCGCTACGACCTGCCACTCGATCTCCGGCAGAAGTCGGAGTTCTCAGAGAACTCCGACTTCTTGACGCAACCTGCACAAAAAGTGTTAGAAGCCGTAGCCGACTCTCAGCGGGCGGTGATTTTAGGCGACCCAGGAGCGGGCAAGTCCAGCCTATTGCACTATCTCGCCCTGGAATGGGTCGAGGGCAAAACCGAAAAATTGCCACTATTGATCGAGTTACGAGAATTCGCCCTCAATCCATCGACCGACTTCCTTGAATTCCTCCATAGCGGTCGGGGCGTAGATTGGCAGTTTGATCAACATCAACTGCATCAGCATTTGTTAGAAAACCCAACGCTGGTGATGTTTAATGGTCTGGACGAGGTATTTGATCGCACCTCTCAAGCAACCGTCATCGACGACATCATTCGCTTTTCCCAGCAATATCCCAACGCACAGGTGTTAGTCACGTCTCGCATCATCGGCTATAACCCCGATCGCCTCCGGCACAGCGAGTTCCGTCACTTCACAATTCAATCCCTAGATACCGACGAAGTCCACAAGTTTATCGATCGCTGGTATGACCTGTCGATGGGCAGCGATCCTGACAAAGTGCGGCTGAAACAGCGATTGAAGGATGCTATTGCTAATTCTAGGGCGATCGCTAACCTAGCAGACAATCCGCTATTGCTGACCATGATGGCAATTTTAAATCGGCGGCAGGAGTTACCCCGCGATCGCGCCGACCTCTATGACCAGGCTTCGCGAGTATTGCTCTACCACTGGGATGTGGATCACAAGCGGTTGCCGATTCCGATGGATGCGATCGGACGACGGGAAAAGCAGGAGATGTTGCGCCTGATTGCCTATGAGATGCAGGCAGGAGAAGACGGACTGAGGGGAAATCTCATCAGTGCCGATCGCCTCACCCGCATTTTGACCGACTATTTGCGCGATCAGGGCTTCAGTGAACCCCGCGAAAAAGCTAATCGGTTGATTCAACAACTGCGCGATCGCAACTTCATCCTCTGCGACCGTGGAGCCGACACCTATGGCTTCATGCATCGCACCTTTTTAGAGTATTTTTGTGCCGTTGAAATTGTTCATCGCTTTGAGAAACAAGGCATCCTCACCTTTGAGCAACTTCGAGATAAGTTTTTTGGGCAGCACTGGCAAGATGAAAGCTGGGATGAGCCATTACGTTTAGTGTGTAGCATAATTGATCCAAATTCCTCTAAGCAGCTAATTGAGTTTTTACTTACTCAAAAGCCGGAGCGTATACAGGCATCAGAAGTCAAAGTTCATGACTTACGATACTTGACCTTAGCCTGTGATTGTCTCTCCGAAGTTTCTAAAAATACTGAATTGAAAGAATTACGCCAAGACTTACTACAGAGAATGAAGAGTGCGATACTAAAGCCTTATGCTCCACTAAGTCAGGATGCAGCAGAAGCAGTCTTGCATCGAATTGGAAAAAACTATTCTGATAGCCTCTCATGGCTCAAAGAATTACTAGATTGGACAGAGGTAGTCTCGCTCGAAGAAGAATACCCTCAAAAAAACGATCTCTTCAAAGAGATTTATGGACAAAAACTATGTTATGTACCAATGTCAGCTATATTAACGATTTCCAAGAATTTTTATTCTGATCCAGGCACTTTAGAATGGCTTAAATCTCAGGTAAATAGTGATTACCCTCTTGTTCCACAAACAGTAATATCTGAAGTTGCTCACAGATTCCATGATCACCCAGACACAATTGATTGGTTAAAGAAACATGCTCAAGATAGTGAGGATACTCTGCAGGTTTCATACCATGTAATTGCAAAATATTATCGAGATAATCCCGACACATTATTCTGGTTTCAGCGCAATCTAGAAGATGAGTGGATAGAAGCACAGTGCCGTGCTCTAGAAGTTATGGGAAAGTTTTACAGTAACACACCTGAAATATTTTCCATTATTAGAGGACAGTTTTACAAACACCAGCAAAGCGAGTGTTTTGAAGCTTTCATGAAGTCTGTAGTTGTACAAACAATTGCTGAGAGTTTCCCAACTCATCCTGAAACCTTCCGTTTTATGTGTGAAGTTGTACAGGAGAAGATACCAGTTCCTCAGACTGATGAGATGGATAGGTACTATAGAGGTTTAATACTTTTAACGGCGATAGAGACCTTGATTACACACTATCCTATGAATTTGCAAACAACTGAGCGGCTGTTACACGATCGCGCCCTCAATGACCCCGATGAGCAATTGCGAGAATGGGCACAGGAACAGTTAGTCAAATGGAAAAATCGTAAGGATTCAGATACAATTCAGTAAAAATCTTTAGTCCACTTTGGAGTATCGCGATGACGGAACAATCTTCTACTTTTCAGAGAGCAATTGAAACAATCGAAACCTTATCACTAAATGATCAGGAAGCTCTACTCGAACTTCTTCAGAAGCGCCTCATCGAGCAGCGACGAAAAATACTAATGCGTGAGATTGCTGAAGTTCGTCAAGAATATGCTCAGGGACAAGTGCAATTTGGTTCTGTTGCCGATTTTATGGCCGAGCTAGATCAATGAGACAAATTGGCTGGACTCCCAAATCGTTGAGAGCTTTTAAGCGTCTAGTAAAACGTAACCCAGATTTACGCTCTGCAATTGAACAAACGCTGAATCAACTTTCCGAGAACCCGTTTCATCCCAGCTTACAAACCCATAAACTAACAGGCGATTTGGCTGGAATTTGGTCAGCTTCAATTGATTACAAACTGAGAGTCTTGTTTGAGTTTGTGAATGACGTAGAGACGCAAGAGCAATCCATTCTGCTATTAAATCTTGGTTCCCATGACGATGTGTACTAAATGATTGGTAACAGCGATGGGCAGAGAAATACCTCGAAAGGCTACCTATTCTGTCCATATCAAAGCTCTGGATCTGCTGCGCGATCGCGAACTATCTAGTCAAAGATCGCGCCTTCAATGAACCTGATGAGGAACTGCAAAAATGGGTACAGGAGCCATGAAAGGGTTAGCTAAGGTACCTAATCAGACTCAAAAATAACCTATGCAGTCTCCAAGCTCCAGTTCTAGACAGCTTAAATTTGATCCCCATATTGGGATTGGCAGACCTCTAAGATACGATAATCATTCTCGCTGAGGGTGGCGATCGGTTGGAATCCTTCTAGGGTGATGGGAGCGATCGCCCCACCGACACTGCTGGCAACATCGCTGTTACCCTGTAACGCCACATCAAAGGGATAGGCTGCATCTTGTTCGTAGCTATTCACAACCATCAAGGCAAGCTGATCTGGTTCTGCACTGCCATAAAAACAGTCAAAGGACGAATGGGGCATATAAAAAGCACCCACCACGCGATCGCTGCGCGACTCAAAGACCATGTAGGCAGCTCCTGCTTGCTCTGGTTCTGCAGACTGTCCATACAAATAAATGCCATCATCTACAATCGTCTCACCCGCCTGCGCCAAGGCTTGGGATGGAACCAGGTCGGATGCATGGCTTGAACTTGATGCAAGGCCTACTAGCACACTTCCAAGCCCAAGACTAACAGCGGCTGTCAGTAGAGCAGTTTGAATGCGGCGAAATGGAGCGGGTGCTTGCATGGAACGGGTGGATGAATGCATGGTGGATCCTCCTCAGAGCCTAAACCTATCGAACTGGGAGCTTCGGAGACAGCCTCAGAATGAAGAGAGCAATCAAGGAAGCGAGAATGCGAGAACTGGATGGTTCCTACGAGGGTGTAGAGTCCTGAATCTCTTAGCTTCATGGGGCGATCGCGCTTGCTGTTAGCATCCGCATTCGGTATATAACCGTAATTTGTAAGCTAACCGTTACAATTGCTACCACATGAATCTATTTTCATTGTCTGGGATTCAGGGTGCCTTGAGTGTGATCTACAACAAGGTTCACGATGATTCCAGACAGGATCTGCTGCGATCTCCATCAACTATCAGCGCGATCGCCCCATCTCATGGCAATCCTGGCTTTTAGGGTCATGATCAAGAGCAACGCTGAATCAAGACTATGTGTTGATATTTAGATGACAAAAGATTGCGGGTTCATCGGCAACATGCCGAGAGGGCGACGCGCTATCTCATCCATTCCAGTTCTTAGTCAACTGTATTGCTAACGATCCGCCATGGACAACTACCCCTGGTATGATCACCTCGGCATTCCCCATCTTCCTATCGACAAACTTCATGAACACGAAACGCGATCGCCTCCGAGACCTGGCTCAACTCTTTCTGCGCTTGGGCGCAGCCGGGTTTGGCGGCCCCCAAGCCCACATCGCCATGCAGCTTGATGAAGTGGTAGTGCAGCGGCAGTGGTTGACGACGGAGCAATTCTCGGAAGGGCTAGCGATTTGTGAAATGCTGCCGGGGCCAGCCTCTACCCAACTAGGCATTTACATCGGCTATGTCCGTGCCGGACAGCTTGGTGCCTTGATTGCCGGGCTATGCTTCATCACGCCAGCGTTTCTAATTCTGGTGTTTTTGTCTTGGATGTACTTTCGGTTTCAAAGCCTGCCCCAGCTAGAATATCTGTTCTTAGGCATCTCCCCGGTCGTCGTGGCCATCATCGTCGGCTTTTGCTGGAAGTTGGCCAAACGTACCCTACGGGACTGGATAGGAGGGGCGATCGCGATCGCGACCATCGTGGTTATGCTGGCCCTGTCCATCAATGTGCTGCTGACGTTCATCATCGCTGGCATTTTGGGATTGGTGATCTACGGCCCGAGAATGAGCACACCGCCCAATCCTCCCGTCAACTCGGCCTGGCTGCTGCCGCTCCTGCCCACCATGTCGTTGACCCTAGCAACCGTAGGCGTTCCGGGGGAAGTCTTAGCCCTATCTAGTTTCTGGGGTCTGGAGCGCTTGCAGGACTATGCCCTGCCACTAGCCAGCTTTTTCTTGCAGGTGGGCAGCTTCATCTTTGGCGGCGGCCTCGTGATCATTCCGCTCTTAGAAGCTGAGGTGGTGGATCACCTCCATTGGCTCACCCGTACTGAATTTATCAACGGTGTTGCCCTTGGTCAGCTTACGCCCGGCCCCGTGGTGATCACCGCAGCCTTTGTGGGCTATAAAGTGGCGGGGGTTGTGGGAGCCCTGATCGCCACGATCGCCATCTTTACGCCATCCTTCGCCTTCATTATGCTGGCTTCACCCATCCTGTCTCGCATCCGCCGCAGTCCCTGGGTGCGGGCCTTTTTGCGGGGAGTGACCAGCGCTGTGATTGGGGCCGTGGCCGCCGCATCGGTGCCCTTAGCCCAAACAGCCTTTACCCAAGACACGGTGGTGCTGTCCGGGATCACCATCGCGATCGCGATCGCCGCCCTGGTGGCCCTATTGCGCTTTAAAACCCCCGCATGGCAGCTCGTACCAGCGGGGGCAGTCATGGGTTTACTGGTCGGTACCCTAGTCGGCTCCTAGTCTAGGGACAACTAGCGTTCTAACCCTGGTTCGCTTTCGCGTCGCGCACGGCCGCCAAGAACATAACGACGGTTAGCGGAATGCTCAGGGCGAGGATAATCGAGGTGGGTGCAGCCCCTAGTTGGGGAGTACCCGACGATAGTTCAAACACAGAACCTACCGCAGCGATCGCCGCCACGCAGGATACCGCTAAAAACGCACCACTTTTTGGAGTCACAACAGATCTTGTCCTTATATAACAACCAACGACAACTCAGGCGACAACTCAGGTATCAACCCACCATCAGGAACTACGCCGAAATGGCCTGAACTGCCTGGATCGAGAAACCCTGCTTATCCAGAGCTTGGGTCAAAGCAATACCATTGTCTACCCGATCCACAAACATGACACCGTTGAGGTGATCGATTTCATGTTGAATTGCGCGGGACAGCAGTCCTTTTGCTTTTAACCGCTGAGGACGACCATTCTCATCTTTATAGGCCACCTCGATCACCTCCGGGCGCGTCACCCCGAGGTACACACCGGGAATACTCAAACAACCTTCCTCGTAGGCACAGGTTTCGGGGGATGAAGACTTGATCACCGGGTTGATGAGCACTAGGGGAGGCGAAGCTGCATTTTCTGGATCGCAATCCACGACAATCAGTTGCTTATGCACCCCCACTTGAGGAGCCGCTAGACCAATGCCATCTTCGCTGTACATGGTCTGCAACATCTCTTTGATCAATTGCCGTACAGAGTCATCCACCTTAGCAATCCGCTTGGCTGGCTGCCGCAGAACGCGATCGCCCAGATAGTGCAAGGTCAGGGGTGGCGTTTCTAATTTTGTTTTTTCAACTAGTATTTGAGCTGTCATAGACCTAGAGAAATTTCAATAGCATGGACAAGGGTCAGGGCAATGAAATGCCCCGAGAAGAGCTTAGTCATTCTGATAGGGTGCTGCTTCCATTGTAATCAAGCCTTGTCAGATTGTAGATACCGCAAAAGGGTAGATAGCACAAAACGGAGGGGCGATCGCCCCTCCGCTTGCTGGGTCACTCGACCGCCATGGACTACATCATGCCCATGCCGCCCATGCCGCCCATGCCCATACCGCCCATGCCGCCCATGCCACCCATGCCGCCCATGCCGCCATCGGGAGCTGCTGCAGCCGGTTCAGGTTTTTCAACAATCAACACTTCCGTGGTGATCACCATACCCGCGATGGAAGCCGCATCCTGCAGAGCAGAGCGCACCACCTTCGCCGGATCCACGATCCCTGCTTGGATGAGGTCTTCAAACACACCGGTGAGGGCGTTGTAGCCCACGTTGAACTCGGTTTCCTTGGCCTTTTCAACCACCACCGAGCCTTCTGCACCCGCATTGTCGGCAATCTGACGCAGGGGAGCTTCTAGGGCGCGGCAAACGATATCTGCACCGAGCTGCTCATCTTCCGAGAGGGTTGCCTTGAAGGCACCGAGTTGCTGAGCTAGGTGAATCAGGACAATGCCGCCACCGGGAACAATCCCTTCTTCCACCGCAGCCTTGGTTGCATTCAACGCATCTTCAATGCGCAGCTTCCGATCCTTAAGTTCGGTTTCAGTCGCCGCACCCACCTTGATCACAGCCACACCGCCAGCGAGTTTCGCCAAGCGTTCCTGCAGCTTTTCTTTGTCGTAGTCGGAGTCGGCCAGCTCCATTTCCTTGCGCAGTTGGCCCACCCGCTTCTCAATATCCGATGCATTCCCGGCATCCGACACGATGGTGGTGGTGTCTTTGGTGATGGTCACCTTACGGGCCACGCCCAGCATTTCCATCGACGCCATATCAAGACTCAGACCAATCTCCTCGGAGATCATCTGACCACCGGTGAGGATGGCGATATCTTGGAGCATGGCCTTCCGGCGTTCGCCAAAGCCCGGTGCTTTGATGGCAGCACCGTTGAGCACGCCGCGTAGACGGTTGACCACCAAGGTCGCCAGCGCTTCTCCATCCACATCTTCCGCAATGATCAAGAAAGGATTGCCTTCGCGGGCAATGCGTTCCAGGATGGGGACGAGGTCTTGGATCGAGCTGATTTTCTTGTCGGTGATCAAGATGCGGACATTTTCCATGTCGCAGATCATCCGCTCTTGGTCGGTGACGAAGTAGGGGGAGATGTAACCGCGATCGATTTGCATCCCTTCCACCACTTCCATCTCCGTGGCCAGAGACTTCGATTCTTCGACGGTAATTACACCATCGCGACCCACTTTATCCATGGCGTCAGCGATCATGCGACCAATTTCTTCATCGCTTCCCGACGACACCGTAGCCACTTGAGCGATCGCATTCCCTTCCACGGGTTTAGCGATTTTGCTAATTTCCGCCACCAAGTGGTTGACCGTTTTCTCGATCCCCCGGCGTAGGCTGACAGGATTGCTGCCCGCTGCCACATTGCGCAGACCTTCGCGAATCATCGCTTGGGCTAGAACCGTCGCTGTCGTGGTGCCGTCTCCTGCCAAGTCTTTGGTTTTAGAGGCCACCTCACGAATCAGCCGAGCGCCGGTATTTTCGTAGGGGTCCTCCAGTTCAATTTCCTTCGCGATGGTAATCCCATCATTGACAATCTGGGGTGCGCCGTACTGTTTTTCTAATACAACATTGCGACCCTTGGGCCCTAGGGTAATCCGCACTGCGTCAGCCAAGGCATTTACGCCTCGTTCTAGGGCTTGACGAGATGCTTCATTAAATTTAACCAGCTTAACCATACGTGATTTCTTTCGTAGCTCTCCACTGTAGAATTTAGCACTCTAGGGTCGCGAGTGCTAATAGCTAGGGTGGAGGGAAAGCCGAACTCCGGGATGGATCTGATCCGTCAGATCTCCAATCGTTCGCACCCGATCGCTAACTGGTTAGGACGCTGGGTTCGTACCTACAAATGGGTCTGGCAGAGCTGGCGGAAGTGATCGCCTCGGGCTTCAAAGTTAGGATATTGGTCAAAACTGGCGCAGGCGGGGGAGAGCAGTACGGTGTTTGCCGCGCTTTGGGGCGCGAGGATCTTGGCCCGGGCGATCGCTGCCTCCATCGTTCCCACCACCTCATAGGCACCATAGCCCACCTGCTGCAGGCGATCGGCAAAGGACGGAGCCGCATCGCCAATCAGCAACACCGCAATGGCCTTGTCCTGAATGCGCTGGAGCCAAGCGCCATCCTCCCCCGCCTTAGCCTCCCCACCGGCAATCAACACCACCGGAGCCGCCACCGCCGCTAAGCCCACCTCCGCTGCGTCGTAGTTGGTGGCTTTGCTGTCATTGATAAAGTCAATGCCCTGCCAGGTCGCAATATGCTCCAAGCGATGGGGCACACCGGGGAAGGTTTGGATGGCATGGGCGATCGCTTCCCGGTCAATCTCCGCCAACCAGGCCACCGCCACCGCCATCAGCAAATTCTGAAGATTATGGGATCCCACCATGCGCAGATCGCTAGCTTGGACGATGGGCTGCCCCCCAGCCATCACCCAGCCGTCATCTAGATACACTCCCCGTTCGGGATGGGCGACCACCTGCGCCTTGCCCTGCACACTCGTCCAACAGGCCGACGGAAAGCGATCGCCCCCGGTGCGTCGTAGGTAAGGATCATCGCCGTTGAGCACCTGATGATGGGACTGGTGCAGCAGCTTGGCTTTAATGGCGTCGTAGTTGGCCAACGTATGGTGGCGGCTGAGGTGATCGGGGGTGAAGGTTGTCCATACGCCGATGTGGGGGGCGAGGGTTTGGGAGGATTCGATCTGATAGCTGCTCACCTCCGCAATCACCCAGTCCGGCGGTTTCTCCGCTAGAGCCAGCTCACAGGCCGCATAGCCAATGTTGCCGCAGGCTGGAGCATGGAACCCCGCCGCTTGAAAAATCGCCGCCACCAGCGCCGTGGTGGTGGTTTTACCATTGGTGCCCGTGATGCCCACCCAAGGACGGTCGGAGAGCGATCGCCAAGCTAGCTCCATCTCCCCCATGGTTTCAATCCCCATATCCCTGGCCTGCTGGAGCATTGGCAGATCCCAGGGCACACCGGGACTCACGACAATGCGATCGCTCTGGGATTGACTGGGATCCAAACGGTGATTGAGGCGCACCGTGATGCCCTCCGCCGCGAGGAGCGATCGCGTTTGTTCCAGCGCATCGGAAGTTTTGGCATCGCTGAGCGTCACCGTCCAGCCTTGGCGAGCCAGCAAGCGCGCCGCCGCTAGTCCTGATTTTCCCAAGCCAATCACATCTGCATTCGGCATAGACCCTTTCCTTGGGGCAGTTCACCGCATGGGCGGCAAAATTTTCAGTCTCAGCATTGTACCGAGATTTTGTCCCGACGGGTAGGATGGCGCTGATAAGCAGCCATTTTCAGGATGGAGATCTTGCCCAAGCTGGTTGAAAACAGGGTCAACCACGTCTTATTAGAGCAGCTCGTTCCCATCCAGAGTTGCGCAGATTGGACAAGCTACCCGTCAACATCGTCAACATAAGACGGCTGGTTGATTAGTCCCAAGCTCCGGCATTGCGAATACCATATTCCTGCCGCAACGAACCCAGACTGTGATCCATCATCAGATCCGGATCGAGGTAAGCATCAATCTTTTTGCGTACCCTCAGCCCCTGCTGAATGCCCAGCCTGTAGTAACGACAGACGTGCCAGGGCCAGTAGTAATCTGCCCCATAGCGCCGCCCCAAGAGCGATCGCCCCAACAGTTCCGCAAATACCCCCAAGCTTTGCAGGTAGAAATACCAAGGCCGTTTCCAGGTCAGCGCCGTGAGCAAGAAGCCAATCAACTGCAGCTCATCCTTGAGCGCCGTACTGTAGCCGGTAACCACATGCATGATGTCGTGCTTTTGCAGGTCTTGCCAGGGAATATGCAGCCAGCCCACTTGAATATCTTGGCCACGGGGCACATCCGGATTGGCGAGGTAGTAGCGTTCCAAGCCATCACGCAGCGTTAAGGAAGAGTCGAGGGAAGCCATAGGAGTCAACCGTCGTGGGACATGTTAAGAACGTTTGAGGTTTGGCATGAGACTCGGCAGGGTCACCGAAGACTCGGCAGGGTCACTGATCTAAGTCACCGAATCCAAGTCACCGAATCCAAGTCACCGATCCAACCGGTTCTCTCCATGATGAGCGATCGCCTGGGATCACCCCTGGCTCAACAGACAACCTTTGGGGGTGGCACAAAGGAATTCCATCCTAGACCCTGCTAACCGGAATCTCCTTCATAAGATACTCACTACCGCAAGTCTTGCCAGTCAACGATTCAGGATAGGATTAGTTAGAGAATTGCATCATTGGTCGCTCCGGAGACCGTCTCCATGCTGCACGGCCCCAGGGTGTCTAGCCAAGGAGTTTAGAGCGATCGCTCCTAGAATGATCGGCGCTTCGGCTGACCGATGTCCGTCGATCATTCGCCCATCGTTTAGAGGATAGTCGTTGCCATGCACACCTTTCTGCCCGTTGCCTACTTTAAAAATGAGTTTGTTCCCTTTGCGGACGCCAACCTATCGATCGCCACCCATGCGCTGCACTACGGAACTGGGGCATTTGGCGGACTGCGGGGCATCCCCGATCCTCAACATCCCGGCCATGCCTTACTATTCCGGCTGGATCGCCATGCCCAGCGCCTCAGCGATAGCGCCCGTTTCCTGCAATACGACCTGCCCGCCAGCAAGATTGCCGCCACCATCGTGGAGTTTGTGCAAAAAAATCAGCCTGGCACATCTTTCTACATTCGCCCCTTTGTCTACACCTCGGATCTCGGTATTGCGCCTCGGCTGCATAACGTCGAAAAAGACTTCTTTATCTATGGGCTAGAGCTGGGGGATTATCTCTCACCGGAGGGGGTGGCTTGCCGGATTAGTTCCTGGTATCGCCAGGAAGATCGCAGCCTGCCGCTACGGGGTAAAATTAGCGGCGCTTACATCACCTCGTCTATGGCCAAAACGGAAGCGGTGTCGGCAGGGTTTGACGAAGCCATTTTGATGAACACCCAGGGGAAGGTCTGTGAAGCCTCGGGGATGAATATTTTCATGGTGCGTCAGGGCAAGCTGATCACCCCCGGCTTTGATCAAGATATTTTGGAAGGCATCACCCGCGATAGCGTGCTCACGGTGGCGCAGGATCTGGGCATTCCGGTGATTGAACGGGCAATCGATAAAACCGAGTTGCTGATTGCCGATGAAGTCTTCCTCAGCGGTACGGCGGCCAAGGTCACCCCGGTGCGCCGGATTGAAAACTATGAGCTGTCGAGCGATCGCCCCATCACCACCCTCCTGCGCGACAAGCTCACCGCCATCACCGAAGGGCGGGATCCCCAGTATGAGTCTTGGATTACCCGAGTGGCGATCGCTTAGCGGATTCGCAGATAACCATGAACCTGTTACCATACCGGTTTGTGGGATCGGAGGTTCAGGATGGGGTCATCTCTAGCAGGACAAGTGGCGTTGGTCACCGGTGCATCTAGCGGCATCGGCGCAGCGCTGGCAAGGCGGTTGGCGGCGGCCGGCTGTCGGGTAGCGATCTGTGCCCGGCGCAGCGATCGCTTAGATGAGTTGGCAAGCGACTTGCGGCAGGGTGGAGCAGAGGTGTTAGCCCAGACCGTTGACCTGCGCCAAGAGTCGGACATTCTCCAGATGTTTGCCAGTCTGCGCCGCCAGTGGGGCGGTGTCGATATTTTGGTGAACAATGCTGGTCTGGGGCACAATGCGCCCTTGATGACCGGCGACACCGAGGCCTGGCGAGAGATGCTGGAGGTGAATGTGCTGGCCCTCTGCATCTGCACTCGGGAAGCCCTGCAGGATATGCAAGCCAGGGGCGATCGCGGCCATATTGTCCACATCAGCTCCATGTCTGGCTATCGCGTGCCCAGCATTAGCGGGCTCTATTCCGGTACCAAGTTTGCGGTGCGATCGCTCACCGAGGGTCTGCGGCAGGAACTGCGGGCTGCCGGATCATCAATCCGCATCTCGTCCATCAGCCCTGGCTATGTGGAAACGGAGTTTGCGGCCAAGTATTACCAAGATGCTCAGAAAGCCCAAACCACCTACGACCAGTTTCCAGTGCTCAGCCCCAACGACATCGCCAATGCCCTAGAGTATCTGCTCACCCAGCCGCCCCATGTGCAGGTGCACGATATTCTCCTGCGCCCTACCCAGCAGGGCAATTAGTCGCCCCGAGAGCGATCGCCCCGGCCCCCGAATGCTCGTAACCCTGATAGGATCAGAGCAGGTATCCTAGCACCCCCAAGGCAACCATGGCATTGAATGATCTCCGGGATCTATACCAAACCGTGATTTTGGAACGGTACAAAAAACCCCGCAATCGCGGCACCACCAGCCCCGTCGATCGCCACCAGCGCGGGCATAATCCCTCCTGTGGCGACACCATCGAACTCAGCCTTAAGCTCAACGAGGCCGATGGCTCCATCGACGATGTGAAATTTGAGGGCGAAGGCTGCGCTATTTCCATGGCGTCGGTAGATCTCATGGCCGAGGCGCTGCGGGGCAAAAGCTGTGAGGAAGCGCTGGAGATGGTGCAAACGTTTCAAGCCATGATGAAAGGCGATGCGGAGTTCCCAAAAGAGTTGCGCAAGCTGAATGTCATGCAGGGGGTGGCGCAATTTCCAGTGCGGATCAAATGCGCCAATCTGGGTTGGCATACCCTGAAGGCCGCCCTCGAACAGGCAGGACAGACCGAGGCAGTTGAGTTTGTCAGCAACGAAGATCTTTAAGGTGCTCCAGGCCGTATTGACCTGTAGGTGAACCTTCTAGGGGCGATCGCGCCATGAGCAATAACGCCATCAACAATTAGTTTTAGTGGGATAGGGTGAGGATTTATGTTAAGTACGGCTGATTTTTTGGTGATTGCGAAATGGTTTGGCATCACGACCCTGGCCTTTGCAGGCTTGATGCTCTTGAGCTTTGCCTTCAAGTGGGGGTTTCGCTTTCGTCTTGTGGGGGTTACGGGCTTTATGGGCGTTCTCACGGGGGGGCTTTTCGCCCTCAGTTTGGGGCCGATTGTGCCGACTAGCGTGCCCGGTGCGGTGCGCTACGTCACCGTGTTTGATTCCGGTGCAACCCAAGCGGTGATTGTTGTTCCCGCCACCATCACCGAGACGGAACTGGACGCCACCCTCAAACAGGCCGCCAGCAACCTATTCTCCCCCGGTCGCCTCGGTCGCGGCGGCGATCGCCAGCTCACCATCCTCGCCCGCACGGTGCTCCATCCTGAGGAAGGCGTTTCCCAGCCGCTGGTGTTAGGACAAATCAAGCGATCGCTCCGAGATCGTACCGATGAGAACCTAGACGTCACCATCTACAGCGATCGCCTCGCCGCCATTCCGCCAGCACCCAACACCGACTCCTAAGCGATTCCGCTGAACCTTGCTGCCAATCCAAGAAAGTCTCCGCAAGTAACCATTGAGTATAGTAAATTGGTCTTTACTTGAGACTGATGTCATCCAGTACACAAACCTGCGCTGGATCCATCGCCCCATGGATAGTCTTGCCTTCATTGATTGCGATCGCCCTAGCCTGGCGGGAGACATCGCTCTCCCACACTGCAGGGTATCTTAGCCGTCTCCTACGACCCCATCCCGTCTATGACTCGTCTATCGCCTCAATCCGCTTCTTCTCCAGCCATCTTTCCTAGCCTGATGGTGGCCCCAGCCCGTATTATGCGTGGGGCAGGTCTTTTGGCTGAGGCAGGCTCCATCCTGGCCCAGATCGGTCAACGGCCGCTGATCATTGGCGGCGATCGCACCCTGGCCCTAGTCGCTCCAGATCTACACCCAAGCCTCGTCCAACAGGGGTTGGCGATCGCCGAGGCGGCCTATGGCGACGACTGTAGCGAATCGGCCCTAGCCCATCTACACCAGGCCCGTGAGCAGCATCAAGCCGATGTGATTCTGGGTGTGGGCGGCGGCAAAGCCCTAGATGCCGCTAAACTCGTCGCCCATCAGGCCCGCTTACCCGTGGTCACGATTCCCACCTCAGCCGCCACCTGTGCCGCTTGGACAGCGCTGTCCAACGTCTATTCTGACCAAGGCGCATTTCTCTACGACGTCAGCCTCGATCGCTGCCCCGATCTGCTGCTGCTGGACTACGACCTGGTGCAAACTGCGCCGCGCCGTACCCTGGTTGCCGGCATTGGGGATGCGATCGCCAAATGGTATGAAGCCTCGGTGAGCAGCGGTCATTCCCAACAAACCTTGATTGTGGCAGCGGTGCAGCAAGCTCGGGTCTTGCGCGACCTGCTGTTCCAAAAATCCGCCGCTGCCCTAGAGAATCCAGGCGGTGAAGAGTGGCGCGACGTGGTGGATGCGACGGTTCTCCTGGCAGGCGTCATCGGTGGCATTGGCGGAGCCCAATGTCGCACCGTGGCGGCCCATGCCGTCCACAACGGTCTTACCCATCTCCTGCAAAGCCACGGCACCCTCCACGGCGAGAAGGTAGCCTTTGGCATCCTCGTGCAGCTACGCCTTGAGGAATTAGTGCAGGGCAGTCGCCTAGCAGCTTCAGCCCGCCAGCAGCTTCAGCAGTTTTATAGCACCCTCGGGCTCCCCCAAACCTTGGACGACCTAGGTCTAGAATCCATCACCATTGCCGACCTGCGCCAAGCAGCCGAGGTGGCCTGTGCTGAGGCGTCTGACATCCATCACTTGCCGTTTACGGTCACCCCCGATCAACTGATGGCGGCCATGGTGTCTACCACCACGCCCATCTCGGAAGTACGTCATCCAGAGGGCGATCGCCCCACCACAGATCAACCACGTTATACGGAGCAGGAGGGACAGTTGTGGGTTTAGACTGGATTCATCAGGCCGATCGCCTCAGTGCATTACCGCCCTACGTATTTGCCCGACTGGATGAGCTGAAAGCCAAGGCGCGGGAACAGGGTCTCGATTTGATTGATCTGGGGATGGGCAACCCCGATGGCCCCACACCGCAGCCCGTAGTCGAAGCCGCCATGGCAGCCCTACAAGACGTTAGCAATCACGGCTACCCTCCCTTTGAAGGCACCGCCAGCTTTCGCCGCGCCATCACAGACTGGTACTACCGCCGCTACAACGTCGAGCTGGATCCCGATGGGGAGGCCTTGCCGTTGCTGGGTTCCAAAGAAGGGTTAACCCACCTAGCGATCGCCTATGTGAATCCTGGAGACCTGGTGCTGGTGCCCAGCCCCGCCTACCCCGCCCACTTTCGCGGCCCCCTGATTGCTGGCGGCAAAATCCATAGCCTGATGCTCTCCGCCGAAAAGGATTGGCTGATCGATATCTCCGCTATTCCCGAAGACGTGGCCAGACAGGCCAAGATTCTGTATTTCAACTACCCCAGCAACCCCACAGCCGCAACCGCCCCCCGCGAATTCTTTGAAGAGATCGTCGCCTTTGCTCGCCACTACGAAATTCTGCTGGTGCATGACCTCTGCTATGCCGAGCTGGCCTTTGATGGCTATCAACCCACCAGCCTGCTAGAAATTCCCGGTGCGAAAGACCTCGGCGTCGAGTTCCACACCCTCTCCAAAACCTACAACATGGCCGGCTGGCGGGTCGGCTTTGTCGTCGGCAACCGCCACGTCATCCAAGGGCTGCGCACCCTCAAGACCAACCTAGACTACGGCATTTTTGCGGCCCTGCAGCGGGCTGCCGAAACTGCCCTGCAACTGCCGGATATCTACCTAGAAGAGGTGCAAACCCGCTACCGCACCCGCCGCGACTTCCTCATTGCAGGTCTGGGAAAACTAGGCTGGTCAGTCCCCAAAACCAAAGGCACCATGTACCTCTGGGTACCCTGCCCGCCGGGAATTAGCTCCACCGATTTTGCCCTGTCTGTGCTGCAGCAAACCGGTGTAGTCGTCACGCCGGGGAATGCCTTTGGTAAAGGTGGAGAAGGCTATGTGCGCATTAGTCTCATCGCCGAGTGCGATCGCCTTCAGGAAGCCCTCGATCGCTTTGCCGCCGCTGGCATTTGCTATCAGCCTATGGCCGTGTCCTAAGGCTTCCAGTCAACCTGGAGTTATTCAATATTGGCAGGGCGCAGCGCCGAGGAACTAGCAGGCTCAGAAGACTGGGGCGATCGCTCCTGGGCCTGCTCTTCCTTGACGCGTAGGGTCAAGAGTGCCGCCATCAGCATCGAGCCACCGCCGACAACAACGGCCCACAGGCGGTTTTCGTGGAGCAGATTGACCATCACCCAGCCAAAGCCTAGGGATGCTACTACTTCCGGTAAGACAATAAAAAAGTTGAAAATTCCCATGTAAATTCCCCCCTTACGCGGCGGCAGGGAACCCACCAGCATGGCGTAGGGCATGGCTAGCATACTGGCCCAGGCAATGCCCACGCCGACCATCGAGGCCAGTAGGAGATATTGATCGTGAATGAACATCAACGACAATAGACCAATCGCCCCGCAGAGCAGACAGAGGGCGTGGGTGAAGCGACGACCAATCTGTCGAGCAATCTTAGGTAGGGCAAAGGATATACCCACACACACCGCATTGTAGGCAGCCATACAAAGCCCTGCCCATTCAATGCCTTCGGCATAGCGCAGCGAGTCTTCGTCTACTGCGCCGAAAATATTGTGGGCGACGGCGGGCGGAAAGTAGAGAAATAGGCAGTACATCCCCAACCAGCTAAAGCACTGCACCCAGGCCAATTGGCGCATGGTTTGGGGCATATGGGCGATCGCTCGTTTGATGGAAATTAGGGTTTTTAGGACGCCAAGACGGCGCTTCTGCTGACGCTGAAAGGCTTCCATGTCCACCGGTGGCTTCTCGGTGGTGCTGCACACCGTCCACAGCACTGTTCCCAAAAATACTGCTGACCCAATGTAAAACGACAGGGTCACCGAGGGAGGAATGGCGTGATTTTCTGGAGGACTGATCACCTGCAGCCCGTGGCTCAACACCCAGGGCAACGCCGACGCCGTCACCGCTCCTAGCCCCACAAACAAACTCTGCATCGCAAAGCCTTGGGTACGCTGATCGGCAGGCAAAAGATCCCCCACAAAAGCCCGAAACGGTTCCATACTGACATTGGATGCCGTATCCAAGAGCCAGAGCATTCCCGCTGCTATCCACAGACTGGATGCATTGGGCATCCCGATCAAGGCGATGGAGCTAAAAATGGCTCCCACCAAAAAATAGGGGCGTCGCCGTCCTAGGGCGCACCAGGTATTGTCGCTGAGGTTGCCGATAATCGGCTGGACAATCAGCCCCGTGAGGGGAGCTGCCAACCATAGGATGGGAATTTGGTGAGCATTGGCTCCCAAGTATTCAAAAATAGCGCTAGTGTTGGCCATCTGTAGCCCCCAGCCGAACTGGATGCCAAAGAAGCCAACGCTCATATTCCACAGTTGCCAGAAATTGAGACGATTAGACTGAGACACAAACGATACCATCATGCAGCGATACGGCGATCAGCCCAGCACCCGCCGCTCTGATCGCCAACCCATCTCCACCTAGACGGGCTACGAGAGGAGCGATCGCCTAAGCATTGACTAGGGTATCGCAGCTTTCCGGTTTCAGATCTCGCTCCATGAGCGCTTCCACGGCTTGCTGGGGCGTAATCTTCCCGTTCAGCAGGCGATAGACCTGCCGGGAAATGGGGACTGGGATCATCTCGCGGTTGGCTAGGTCGATCAGCACGTTGGTGGTATTCACCCCTTCTGCGGTGCTGTGCAAGTCGTCTAGAATTTGCTCTAGGGCTTTGCCTTCAGCGAGACCATAACCCACGCGGTAGTTACGGCTGAGGGGGCTAGAGCAGGTGGCTAGCATATCGCCCAAGCCGGCGAGACCAAAGAAGGTTTCCGGCTGTGCGCCTAGGTGCGTACCCACCCGAATCACCTCGGTCAAGGCGCGGGTAATCAGGGCAGACTTGGCATTGGTGCCTAGGTTCAAACCATCACAAACCCCAACCGCGATCGCAATCACGTTTTTCAGGGTACCGCCCAGCTCCGTACCAATCGGGTCGTTGTTGGTATAGACCCGGAAGCGATCGGAGGAAAAGAGCTGCTGCGCCCGCTCCGCCGCTGCGGTGTCAGAACTGGCGACCACAGTGGCCGCCGGTAGACCTGCGTCAATTTCCTTAGACAGATTGGGCCCCGACAGCACGACGATGGAATGCTGGGGAAAGGCATCTTGGAACAGTTGAGATGGGGTACGGGTTGTGGAGGGATCGAGCCCCTTCGTCGCACTCACCAACACCACATGGGCCGGCAACTGCATCGCTTTTAAGCGCTCAATCATCGTCGGCACACCCTTCATAGAGATGGCGGAGAGAATAATATCAGCGCCAGCGATCGCATCCTCTAAGCTGATGTCTAAACTCCGTGACCAAACTCGAACCTGATGGCCATTTTCGCGAGCCAGGGTTGCCAAAGCCGATCCCCATGCTCCTGCTCCCAAGACTGTCAGCGTAGCAGGTTTCGTTGTGATCATGGTCTTAATTTTCTGATGTGCTTCGTGGGCTAAACCGTCGGCGTGAGTCGAAGTTGGTTCGTGACTCATAGATAATTATCCTCTAGAACTCAATAGGTCAGGCGGGGTTCATGGTGACCCCTTGGGTTAACCTGCAGCTAGGATCGGTCAGCCATGGACAGTGAAGGGAGGAGCTGGGCCTGATCCGAGGCAGCGATCGCGTAGTCGGGAATGCAGTTGTCGGTCATGTAGGTGGCATAGTCGGCCAACTCTTGATTACACCGATCATCATCCCAACCGCAGTGGGTCATCAAGGTTTCCACTATGGCAGGCAACACATCAAACCCGTAGTTGTGGCGCATGGCCAAGGTGGTACGACGGCGGCAGATATCGACCAGGGTATGGGCATATTCAGCCTGCACCGAATAGACAGCCTGGGCACGGATGTCGGGTAGTTCGGGAATCAAGCGCTCAGCTAAATCTGGCGCATCATCGATCAGAGCTAGCACCTCTGTTGCCAAAGCGCCGTAGACCTTAAAGAGATGGTGGATCGACTCACGGGATACATAGGCTTCATAGTGAGCGATCGCTTCGCCGATGCGTGAATCCTGAGGTCGGATAGCTCCCGGCAGGGGCACCGTGCGGGCGGGCGAAGGCGGAATGCTGCGCTGTAGCTTACGGCAGGCTTTATCCACCATTTCTTCACCCACTTGGCGATAGGTGGTGAGCTTGCCGCCGATCAGGGAAATTAGATTCTGAATGCCATCGACCTGGTGATCGAATAAAATGTGATCCCGCGTGATGCTACCCGCCTTGCTGCTTTCCTTATAAGGTAAAGGACGCACACCGGAGTAGGTGAACTTCACATCATCACGACACAGATCAGCCACGGGGAAAATTCGATTGGTTTCGTTAAGCAAATAATCAATTTCATCATTATCTGCTTTAACCCGATCGAGATTACCTTCATAGCGCAGATCGGTCGTACCAATCAGATACATTCCCAGCCAGGGCACAATGAAGAAGGGACGACCATCCGTCCTTGCTTCCACATAAAAAGCCGTATCTGGAGCGCCAGGAAAGGCATCAACCACAATATGGCTACCCTTCGTTCCGCCAATTTTGCGTGCTTTGGTCATCGGTCGGGGGCGATCGCCCTGACGACCTAGTTGACAGACCTGATCCACCCAGGGCCCAGAGGTATTCACCACCACGGTCTTCGGGCCAATGGGCACATCAAAGGTTTCGCCGGTGAGCTGATCCTCACAGGTCAAGGCAGAAATGCGATCGCCCTTGCAGGGAATAGCCGTCACCGCGACATAGTTCAACACCGTCGCACCGGCTGCCGCTGCAGAACGGATATTTTCTAAGCAAAGACGCTCCGCATATTCAGCTTGCCCATCATAATATTGAGCCGCACCCGTTAGCTGATCGGAGCTGGCGGTGCGAAAATGCTGCTGAAACTTGGTGGCAGATAACATTCGATGGGACAGCAGTGTCTTATCGAAACTAAGAATGTCATAGAGTAACATACCCGCCTGAATTTCCCAGTAGCGCCGCGAACCATCACGGTAAATGGGAATGGTCATTTGAATCGGTTTCACCAAGTGGGGAGCCGCCTGCAGCAAGATTTCTCGTTCCCGCAGCGATTCGCGTACTAGGTGAAACTCAAAATATTCTAAGTACCTTAATCCACCATGCACCAACCGAGTAGACCAACTGGTGGTGCCGCCAGCAAAGTCATTTTTTTCAATCAGGAGCGGCTTGAGACCCCGGAGGGCAGCATCTCGGGCCGTACCCGCTCCATTAATTCCGCCGCCAATGATGACGATATCGTAGGCTGTAGTCTGAATGGCTTGAAAATCGCGCATGATACTTGATTCAATTGACCCGTAACTGGGAGTTTACTCAACCCTTACTCTGGCAATGAATAGGATCCACTACTCTAGCGTCCCGCCCCTTGAGCATACCTCGTTAACTTTATAATGTCCTCTACTGAGAGGAGTATTTTGATGGCATTAAGGGATATCTGGCGTTGCTGAATACAAGGATGAATGGCTCAGTCCGCCCTCTCCCTAGCCCTAGCCCTAGGGAGAGGGGACAAGAGTTCTAGCCCCCTTCTCCCCAGGGAGAAGGGGTGGGGATGAGGGCAAATCATCTATCGATTCAGCCATGCCGGCTGTCTAAATCGCTGTAACCGGATCTCCCAGCCCTGGTCACCGATATCGCTGGGTGGGCTATGTCAGGACAATGCCCACCCTTGCCTCTTCAGAGATTGGTTTTAGACCAAAGCTGGCTCTTCTTGCTCCGCCGGCTCTTCACCCAAAATCGCCGTGGCTCGGGCTTCCCGGAATAGGTGATTGGCCCACTGCTGCACGTCGTAGCGTTTAATCGCCTGATACATGCGTCCCATGCGCACCTTCTGTTCCTCCGGTGACATCGCCAACGCTTCGTTAATCGACTCATCCATGCGGCTAGAAGCGTAGGGATTAGTGAGAACAGCGTCAGGTAGTTCCACCGCCGAACCGGTAAACTCCGACAGCACCAAGACACCATCCTGGCCTTCATGGGCCACCACATATTCCTTGGCCACCAGGTTCAAACCATCCCGCAGCGGCGTAATCCAGGCAATATCCGCCGCCTTGAAATAGGCAATCAGTTCTTCAAAGGGAATGGGTGTGGTAAACAGGATAATCGGCGTCCAGTTGAGTTTGGCAAACCGACCGTTAATCTTACCCACCAACTGCTCAATCTGTCCCTGGGCAGTTTTGTACACCCGCATTCCTTGGTTAGGCTGCACCGCCGTGGTGATCAGATTAATTTTGCCGTGCAGATCCGATCGCCGCTCTAGCAGTCGTTCGTAGGCCCAGAGCATTTCTCGGGTACCTTTCACGTAGTCTACCCGCCCTGCGGACATAATCAGCTTGTTATTGCCCACCTCACGGCGGATGTTGGCAATTCGCTCAGCCGTCTCTGGCTTTTGTAAAATGGACTGAATCAGTTGCGGGTTAGTGCCCACCGGGAAGGCATCTAAGTTCACCAAGCGATCGCCATAGCGAACTTGAGTCGTCACCTCGGGTTCAGCCAGAGCTGTGCCAAAGGGCGTAAAGGCTTGATCCACCGGCACTCTGCGGGTAATTTCAACCGGACGCAAACTGCGGGCCGCGCTGACAAAGTTTTCGACATAGCGAGGAATGTGGAAGCCGCACAGGTCGCAGCACAGCAGGCTATCGACGATCGCTTCTCGCCAAGGCAGAATGTTGAAAATATCCGCAGCAGGGAAGGGAGTGTGGTGGAAGAAGGCAATCTTAGCGTGGGGCATCTTCTGCCGAATGTAGTACGGCGTGAGCCACAGGTTATAGTCGTGGATCCAAATTAGGGCATCTTCTGCTGCGTCTTCACAGGCAGCATCGGCAAAAAGCTTGTTAATGTGCTGGAAGTTCTCCCAATCCGATGAGTCGTAGGTGAACTGCCAGGGGAAGGAGTGGAGAATCGGCCAAAACGCTTCCTTCGAGGTGATGTGGTAAAAGTTTTTCACCTGATCGGGCGTCAGAGGAATCCGCCGCACCACACAGCTATCGCTGGCTCCGTCTGGGCTAATTTCAGCTTGAAACGGTTCTTTTTTGCGAGGGTTGACCTGCTTCCATGCAACCCAAGTGCTGCGCTCTGCGTTGGCAAAGAAACTTTTTAGGGTAGGAACAATGCCATTAGGGCTTTTCTTCTCGCGGTAATGGAGTGTTCCATTCTCATAAACCTCATCATAGGGTTCACGATGATACAGAATCACAAGGGAGGATTTCATGGAGTTCTCTCCTAAATGGTCAAGCTGCTAGAGTCACGAGCGATAGACGTCGA
This sequence comes from Leptolyngbya sp. CCY15150, assembly GCF_016888135.1. Lineage (NCBI taxonomy): Bacteria > Bacillati > Cyanobacteriota > Cyanophyceae > Leptolyngbyales > Leptolyngbyaceae > Leptolyngbya > Leptolyngbya sp. CCY15150. The sequence continues at coordinate 63,190 of NZ_JACSWB010000147.1, read as the reverse complement.
ACAGACGTCCAGCGGATACTCTTGGGGGTCATTGTAGTCAACCGGTCTTAGGTTGGACTGCACCATAACGGAACATGGATAACTGATACACCGGTTTCATCTGGTATCCCCTCAGCGTTTTTTTGCACCAGATGACGTAACAGTATCATCCGATCGCTTTCGCATCCTGTCATCATCCCAGGGAGAGGTTCTTGGCTCCCATGTCACCAACATTACCCCAGTGGCATCTGCACACCTTGCACAATTCCTGAACACCATCTCCCACGGGATAGAGGGCAAATAGGAGCAAGCAGGGTACACTCAAGAGCAACGTTCTAGACTTAGGAAGTGCCAGGGCAAGGGCATTGGCTGCTCCAAGTTTTTAGACGTTGCTACCCGCATTCTTCAGAACTTTGCTTCATGGTCACCACTGCCACTCAGATTGCTTTAGTTGAAGACGAAACCCAAGCCCTCCTCGACTGGGCGATCGCCGTTAACGATTCGGATGAAACCTATTTTCATAAAAGTCAACAGTTGGCACGGCGACTGGGAGCCCATTACCGACCAGACGGTCTCACCGAAATTGGCTTCTGGACACCGCGACTCGCCAGTGAAGTCATCCAGTCGGAACGGGATATTTTTCTAGAAATATTCACCCCCCTAGATGCCATCGACTTTCAGGCCCCCGAACAGACCGTACGCTTCCAGTGCGATCGCATCCCGCTGATGCAGCAGGGAGAATACATTTGGGGCGTGTTGGCGGGAATGCAGCCTGGACGGCGCGATCGGGCCGGCTCGTTCTACTGGCTACGGGCCCTCAGTCCCCACCACTACCTGCGGATTATTCGCGATCCCCTGGCCGTTTCCATGCCCTACGGTGTCTTTGCGCCTGCGGAACTCTACGACATGGATTCCATCCAGCAGCAGCGCGCCGATCTCGACTACCTGCGCCGCACCTCTCAGTGTGACGAAGAAGGCACCATTCCCCGCGTTCCAGCGCCCCGTAATATCCTGCAACTACACATCACCACCGCCTCCCCCACCGGCTATCTAGCAGGGTTGACGGACTTGTATCGTCAGATTTCCGACAAGCTAGACCAAGGGCTACCGCTCACCGGCGCAGAAGAGAACTACATTGGCTACGACGCCGTGCAGCTTTTGCCCGTCGAACCTACCATCGAATACCGTATTGAAGGCGATAACTTCACCCACGAATTTTTTGCGATCGCCTCCAATACCAACTCCGATGAACCCGACCTGACCATCGACCTCACCTCCGATCAGGTGATCACCGATCAGCATCCCATTTTCAAGGATCAAGAACAGCGCCAAGTCACCCTGCGCAAACCCAACACCCATAACTGGGGCTATGACGTTCCCATCCTCGGCTCAGCAGCCACTAATCCTGCCCTGCTCAGCAGCCTGCGCCCCGACGAGATGATCGACTTCATCACCACCCTACACACCTTTTCCACCGGGCCCATTCAGGTGATCTACGACTTGGTCTATGGTCATGCCGACAACCAAGGCGAGGAATTGCTCAACCGCCAGTTTCTCAAAGGGCCCAATATGTACGGGCAAGACCTGAACCACCAGCTTCCTACCGTACGGGCTATTTTGCTGGAAATGCAGCGCCGCAAGATTAACACCGGAGCCGACGGTATTCGCGTGGATGGCGGGCAGGATTTCCGTTGGTTCAATCCCCTCACCGGCTTAGTGGAACAGGATGATGCTTATCTCCTAGCCATGAGCGATGTGGTGCAAGAAATCAACGGCTGTCAGCGCCTGATGTTCACCATTTTTGAAGATGGTCGTCCTTGGCCCCAAGAAGGGTGGGAAGAAACCTCCACCTACCGCGACTTAATCGAACTCCAGCCCGCCTCTTATCAATGGGGGCCCTTAATTTTTGCCCACAATACCCCAGCCCTAGAAGGCTTTTGGGATAAGAAATGGCAGCGGGTGAGTGAGGTGTTAATTCAAGGCGATCATTGGATTACCGGCTGCGCCAACCACGACACCGTGCGGCGCGGTAACCAAATTCTCCTGGATGCCAAGATCAACTGGAATCTTGGCAAAACCCTGCCCCAGGTGCTGCGCAATGCCTACGATAATCCAGCGGTGAAACTCTGGGTCTATGGCTTTAGTCCAGGGCTGCCCATGGATTTCATCAACGCCATGATGTGGGCTCCCTGGCTGTTTTTCCGCAATACCGACGATCGCTACGGCGTCAAGGTAGCAGCCGAGGAAGTGGGCTTTTTGGATTGGCAGATTGAACCCGAGTTGTATGACCAACCCTGGGCCTTCCTGCGGCTCAAGGCACTAGGATTTAGGGATCTTAAAGCCCTGAAAACCTTTTGCACGGCCCTCAGCGAAGCCTTGCTGAAAACAGACTATGACCTCGACGCGGTGGCGCGCATGTGTCAACGTTGCCTAGGCGACAATCCCGACTACTGCGAAGTATCGGCGATGTATGATCTGCAACATCCCGATCGCGCCCCCTTCCTCAACCATGTGGATGTCCCTGCCCTTAAATCCTTCGCCATGGGCTTCATGGAAGATGCCCACGACATCTGTAATATCAAACATTACATGGATGACGTCGATCCGGTTTTAACCCATTTTGGGCTGCAGGTGCGACACTATCGGCATCAGCATCCCTGGCTAGCGGAAAACCTCGGCGGCAGCGATCGCTTTAATCGAATTAGCGATAAACAACGCACGGTATTCTATGGTCTGCGCACCTGTGCAGACTGTGATGACGAGCTAGAGCAGGTGGCGCTGGTCACCCATATGGGCGGCAAACCTATTGACGTCACCCTGGGCGACTGGCTACAGCTTGATCTCAGCGAATGGCGCATTGCTCTGGCTACACCAGGGCTAGAACTCGACGACAGCGACCCCGACGAACTGCGCCTTTTTGAGCTAAAGGATAGCCAAGGGGTGCTGCTGGAGCGCATTCGAGACTAGGGGCAGCCTAACGATCGCCACCGGCGTGGTGGACTCTTCTGTAATCGGGGCGGGTTTCATCTCGCCCCGAAAATCGAGCAGTTGCACAATCAATAAATAGGCCACACTCAGCAAAACAGCGACCGCTCCCGTGGCGATCGCAACTAGTTTTGAGCGATCCATGCCGTTTTCTCCACCTGGTTTGTCTCTGTTTTCATTATGGGGGAGTTGGGCAAGAACGGGGTGATTACCGCTCGGGCTGAGCTGGCCGATCCCATAGCGCAACCCGTCACGATCCACAGCCGTCCGGACTAAGAAGGAGGGCGATCGCCATACAGCGACTGAAAAATGAAGTCGAGATCCAGGCTCCAGGATTGGGGATCCTCTTCTGAGCGAATCAGGTGGATTTGGTCAATGAACTCTCGAAAATAAACCCGCCGCTCCGACTCCGATAGATCATGCCAAAATTGGGGAATCGACAGGGTTTGGGCGATCGCCTTCAGATTGGCAGGCGGCAGTTGGGCCTGGCGATCGCGCAGGGCCGACAGTTCGGTTTTGAGCGTATAGCTGCGCAGACTAGCGGTTTGGTCATCAAGAATGCCCTGCTCCACCAAGGTGGGTAGGCGCTGTAGAATGTCTTGCTTCACGGCAATCTGTCCACCGATCGCCTGCTGCAGTCCGTCGATATCCGGCAACTCTAGGGCAGCGATCGCCTTGGGTAAATCCTGACAAATCCGCTGAATAGCCTGGTCTAACACCTCCCCGTAGGCGATGGCGCTGCACTTGAGCGATAGCCGCGGGCAAGCCATGGGGCGCAGATAGAGGTATTCCGTAGCGCTCTGTCGCCGATTGACGCGGGTCACGGTCATTCCCGACTGACAGGTCTGACAGGTCACCAAGCCCGCCAGAGAACGAGGGGCGCTGGCGGTTTTGGGCGGCAAACGGCGATTGCGACGCATGAGGCGATCAATTTGGGCTGCTTCATCGCGGGAGATCAGCGGCGCGTGGGTATCGGAGATTACATCCCCGGTGTGGTACTGCAAATCGCCGCGATAGATCGGACTGGTGAGCCAGCGGCGGCCGGTGGATACCGAAAATTTCTTACCAAACTGTTGATTAATCTGACGGACACTGCCCCGCAGGGTGCCGTAGAGCAAAAAGTGTTCCACCAAGGCTTTGACAATGGGAGCTGTGCTGCGATCAATGACGTAGCGATCCTTGCCGCGCCGGTAGCCATAGGGAGCTTTTCCAGGCGGCGGCAGGGCATTCACCCGATTTTTGGCATGACCCCGCTGAATCGTTCGCCCACGCTGCTGCTGCTGGAGCTGACGAAAGAGGTCGATCATCTGCGATCGCTCTAGGCTATCCGGATGAGGCTGATCATCGTCTAGGGGCGTGAGGGGAATCCCCAACTGTTCTAGCACAACGAGGCGATCGCTCACTTCAGATAAAGAATCCCCTAACTCTCCCAAACGGCGCACCAGAATTGACGTGATTAAACCGGCGCGGCAATCGGTGAATAATTGATCAAGCTGCAGGCGATCGCCCCAGTCTTGATAGAGACGATCAATGGGGCAGGGCCAATCGGGCTGCTCTGCCGAGTCTAGATAGGGATCGCCATAGCAATAGGCCGCCGTCACCATAGATTGATCTCAGTACCCTGCAAGTTATAGCAATTCTTGGATAGCCCGCTACATGTTACCTTCACCCTAAATCCCTCTTCCAGAGAGCGAGGGACTTGGAGGCGTCTTAAACGATGTAGCGACATTTAGAAGAAGCAACATTTTGAAGACTTGATATTAGTCGGTGATTTTGCGATATCCAGCATAGCCAATGCCCACCACAATAGCTAGCAAAACCAGGAAGGTGGAAAATGGCACAAAGGAGAAAAAGATAATTCTTATCCGTGCTCCTAGCCAGGATAAGAACAAAAAGGCTGCCGCCATCATGATCAACCCCTGGAAGGTACGAAAGGCTGGGATGAGGTGCAGGGGCAAGCGCCGTCGCGACAGCCATAGGGATACCAGCATGTGGTAGAGCGGCAACACTAAGAGCAGCAGATCCGCCGTCGTCACCACCAGCCGCCAGCCGCCTATATTGACCGCGTAGGATAAATAGCCAATCAACAATAAAAAGCCAGCGATCGCTAACCCTAGATTGATGCTGAGCAGCAGAGGCTCTTCTGTCTTACCTGGAATCGCCACGCAGAGTAAATAGGTGATCCAGGGGGCCGCAAACACCAGCACGGCAATGGGAATGCGCAAGTCTGCAAGCTGGACGTAAAACGCTTCAATGGTCATGATAGGCAAGATCTCAACGGACTCACAATATCGATATCTCCTCAAGACTACAACCGCGAAACTAGGGAATTCAGATCGGTTGCTGAAATCGCCTACTGATAGCGCCAGATTTTGATGGTGCGATCGCCACTACCGCTGATCAAGGTACGATTATCGCGGCTAAACGCTAGGGCATTGACGCCCTTTTGATGACCATGACAGTAGCCCGCTAAGGTATGGCGCAGCCGCCCAGTTTTTAGATCCCAAAGCTTAATGGTGCAGTCATCGCCGCCGCTGGCCAAGGTACGGCCATCGGGACTGATGCAGACCACCCGCACCCAGTCTAGATGCCCGGTGAGCGTTCGCCACAGTCGCCCTTTGCGCAAATCCCAAAGCTTAATGGTATTGTCACTGCTGCCGCTGGCCAACATCTTGCTATCGGGGCTAATCGCCAGGGAATTAATATCCCGCTGGTGATCCGTGAGTTTGTGCATCAGTTCACCCGTACTGAAATTCCACAGCCAGATAATATTGTCATTACTGCCGCTCACCAGAATCTTGCCGTCGGGGCTAATGTCTACCGCTGACACCGCTCGGGGATGGCGAATACTGCGCAACAAGCGACCGGTTTGCAAATGCCAAACTTTCACCGTATGGTCATCACTGCCGCTCACCAAGGCTTGACCATCGGGACTGATTTCCACCGACAGCGCCATCACCGAGGCCGCCGTATCCGTGAGGGTGGACGACTGCTGCCCCGTAGCCACGTCCCATAGGCGAATGGAGTCGTCTACACTGCCGCTAATCAAGGAGCGGCCATCTAGGCTAAACACCACCGACAGCACCGGCGATAGATGTCCTTCAAAGGTGCTCACCAAGGCACCGGTGCCCAAATGCCATAGCTTAATGGTGCGGTCGAAGCTGCCGCTGGCAAAGAGCTTGCCATTGGGACTGGTGGCGATCGCGGCCACGGAGTTGGCATGACCCTCCAAGGTATAGACACAGCGCCAAGCCAGGGGCATTGTCGGCTGGATGTCAGGCAGTTGGGTAGTGGAATGTCGAGAGGGCGGCGGTGGGGGCGGCAGTTTGGGGCCAAGGACGGCTTCTTCCCCCATATCCGGCAGCGTATTCACATAGCGCAGGGCAGCGATCGCTTCTTGGGCAGACTGATAGCGCTGACTGATGGCCGGCTGCAGCAAACGATCCAGCAACAGGCCTAGCTCACTATGAATAGGACTGCGCAGATAGTCGCGCCAGATCCAGGCCCCTTCGGTGAAGGAATAGAGATCAAAGGGAGGCACATCGGTCAACAGATGAATGCAGGTGACGCCTAGACTATAGAGATCGCTAGCAAACACCGCCTTGCCGCCGGTTTGCTCCGGCGCTGCATAGCCCGCACTGCCAATCACCGTCCCAGTTTGCTGCAGTGCCGCAGCGCTGGTAAGCTTAGCCGCCCCAAAGTCCACCAACACCAACTGACGATCCGATCGCCGTCGAATGATATTGGCGGGCTTGATATCGCGGTGGATCACCTGGGCCTGATGGATGAAGGCCAGCACAGGCAAAAGATCACCCAGCACATGCCGAATCTGCGCCTCGGTGAACGGCCCCGACTGGGCAACCTCTTGCTCTAGGGTTTGACCATCCACAAAGGACTGCACCAGGTAGTGGTAGCGATCTTCCGAAAAGTGGGCCAGGAGGTGAGGAATTTGGGGATGGGGTGATAGATGATCGAGGCGGTTGGCTTCTTCGTGGAACAGGTGGGTGGCCTTGTCTAAGCGATCGCCCGATAGATTGCCCGGAAAAAATTGCTTGATCACACAGGGCGGTCGAGATGGAATATGTTCATCCACCGCTAGGTAGGTTTTGCCAAATCCCCCATGCCCCAAGGGACGAATCGCCCGATAGCGATTGTTCACCTGCAGGCGCATACCGCAGCTTTGGCAGAACTGCGCTTCAGCCAAATTTTGCGGCGATAGGCATAGGGGGTTGAGGCAATAGCTCATAAGTGTAGACCGGAGCGGCGATCGCCGTTGAAAAGGAACAGGCAAGGGACAGGTAGCCAAACCATCAGCCCGCGAAGAGCATCCATCGATGAACCGTGGCACCATGAAGAAAGGGAATTGCCCTCCCGTTGTCCCACCGGCACCCCGTCAAGATTATGGTAAGGTCTTTCCTCTATTTTCCCCATTCTTTGTCCACTCCTCACAGTGGTTACCACTGGGATGGCAGCGATCGCCGTTTTTTTGAAGGTTGGTACTACCGCGTCACCCTGCCGGAGGTGCAGCAAACCTTCGCGTTCATGTATTCCATCGAAGATCCAGCAGGCGGTCAGCGCCATAGCGGCGGCGTCGCCCAGGTGCTTGGCCCCAACGATGGCTACCTCTGCCGCACCTTCCCCGATGTTTCCCAATTTTGGGCCTGGCCCCATGCCCTCGGGTTAGGTCATTGGCGATCGCATCCCCAGCACCCACCCCGCCCAAGTCTCCTAGAATCCGATCACTTCCATCGCACCATTCAAGAAGGTTACCAAGGCACCGCCACAGAGCACCAAGGCAAGCTCAGCGATCCAGTCATGGGTACCTGCACCTGGCACTACCAGATTCAGCCCATCTACGGCTGGGGCAATGTCGATCAACCCCAGCAATCTACGGCCGGCTGGCTCTCCCAACTGCAAATTTTTGAACCCGGTTGGCAAATCCTCATGGCCCATGGTCTGGCCAGTGGCTGGATTGATTGGCAGGGCGATCGCTACTCTTTCCAAGATGCCCCCGCCTATGCCGAAAAAAATTGGGGCGGTGCATTTCCAGAGAAATGGTTTTGGCTGAACTGCAACACCTTTGAGGATGAACCCGATCTGGCCCTCACGGCTGGCGGTGGACGGCGGAGCATCCTCGGCTGGATGGAATCCGTGGCGATGATTGGCATTCACCATGGCGGCATCTTTTACGAATTTGTGCCCTGGAATGCGCAGGTCACCTGGGAGATCCAGCCCTGGGGAAGCTGGCGCATGACCGCCACCCGCGATCGCTTCCGGGTGGAACTCCACGGCAAGAGCGATCGCCCCGGCACCGTCCTCCGTGCCCCCACCCTCGATGGCATGATTCCCGTCTGTCGCGATACAATGCATGGCTGGATAGACCTACGCCTATGGGAGGGCGATCGCTTGATGGTGCAAGCCACGAGTCACCAGGGCGGTCTAGAAGTGGGGGGTGGGCCCTGGGATCAGGTGTGGCGATCGCATCCTTAGGAGGCCTTCATGGTCAGCCAAGGTTACTGCTATGATGGGCGGTAACCCTGGGGCTGTAGCTCAGCAGGATAGAGCAACCGCCTCCTAAGCGGTAGGTCGCGCGTTCGAATCGCGCCAGTCCCGTTTCTGATGTTTGATGGCGTTCCCATGCATTTTACCAGGGGAGCGATCGCACTCATAACCTCGTACTGTCCTTATTGCTTTTGCCAATGTTACATTTCTTGCAAAGAGTCTGTAGATTAGTCATTTCATCAGAACCACCTTTTGACCGAGGAATGATGTGATCAACTTCCAATGAAACTCCGTCTTCTCGTGCCGATCTACCACAGCTAAGACATTTCCATTTATCTCTAGCCAGTACTGCCCACCATTTACCTGCTCTCACAAAAGAATAACTATTAAGCTCAGATAGTTCTAAAAATTCCAGACTCTCTTGCTTTTCTTCTACGTTTTTCTCATCATTGCCAATGCGGACATACCATCTCCTAAACTGTCGAAGTCTTGTCCTAAGCTTAGGCTCTTGCCCTTCGCCGATACAAATAAATGATTCTGCTAATGCATATAGGAGTGTGAACGCAACCGTTAATTCATAGAAGCCACGATCTGAATTCACAGGAAAGTAGTATTTGGGTGATACAAGCCTGATGCCGTCACTCCCAATTTCCGCAGGTGATATTGCTTGATATAAAGGTAAAAATTCAGAAGAACGATTATAAGTTCTATGGGAAATGTGAGCTAACGACAACAAAGGTAGCAACCTATTGCTATGCTTTCTAATAATGGCTGAAATCTTTTCTACATAAGCATCATCAACTCCTTGTCGGAACGGTAGCAACTCAGCGTGAATTGTTCCGTTAGGTAGCACTTTGAACGTCAGATAAGTTGGATGAAAGAAAAAAGGCTGTCCATTTCTCTTGATAATTTCAAGTGGTTTCTTACCTCGTTTTGCAGCGACTCCAATGTGAACTATTCCGAAGTCTTGATTCTCCTTCGCTTTATCTCTATGACTTGGGCAGTAGACAAAGGTCATTCTTTCGTATGGATTCACTTTATATACTTGTGCCACAATATCAAGGGTATGACGTAGCAAAATTTCCAATCGAGGGAAAAAATAGTTTTGTAGGGTTGACAGTTTAGTTTTGGTATCAGGAATATTGAAGATTTGGGTATCGTTTTCCTCAAAAACCACTTCATCAATGCTGTTAGCACGTTGCACGTCTTTAACTCCTGAAATTCAACTGGCATTCAAACATGTTTGGCAAGGGCTTGATAGTTTGTAGTATTCCCATTTTTTTGCGTGAGTTCCTACTGGCTCTTTCCGTGTTGCTGAATCAGGGTATGAACCTTGAATGGGAAGCACTGAAACCTCCTTCAAACATTTGGAGAGTCATCCTACAATTCAACAACACCAACACTCAAAGGGGCTAGATGTGGCGTGTGGCGATCGCTTAACAATACAATGCACCCGTTGCCATTTAGGTGGAGATGTCTGGAAGAGTGCGCTTAAATGGGCCTGACACCCTTCATTGGTCTTCACCCTAGGTAGCAGTGCCTAAGGCCAATGTTGTCCACGTTTCTGTTACTTACTTGACGTTTTTCCATGAAGCTACCCTTTGGCCAGTCTCCCAAACCCGACTCTAGTCTGCCACCCGATCCTTCATCGAAGGAACCCCAAGGGCTAGGAGCCTTTGGCGGCGTGTTTACCCCCTCAATTTTGACCATTTTGGGGGTAATTATGTACCTCCGATTTGGCTGGGTGGTAGGCAATGTAGGGCTGCTCGGCACCCTGATTATTGTGACGCTCTCTACCTCCATCACGTTTTTGACCGCCCTGTCCGTCTGTGCGATCGCCACTGACAGAGTCGTTCGCGTGGGTGGAGCCTACTATATGATTAGTCGTTCCCTAGGCATTGAAACAGGAGGAGCAGTAGGCATCCCCCTATACTTTGCCCAAGCCTTCTCCGTGGCGCTCTACACCCTGGGCTTTGCTGAAAGCCTCTCAGCAGTGTTTCCGTGGCTCAATCAGATTGTGGTTGCGTTGCTAACCACCCTCGCCGTTGCCATCTTGGCCCTCACCTCCGCCGAGCTAGCCATTCGAGCGCAGTACTTCATCATGGGGGCGATCGCCCTATCGTTGATCTCTCTAATCTTTGGGCCATCGCTGCCTAACATAGAACCGCAACTTTGGGCCGTTCCTGAAACGACCCAGAGTTTCTGGGCTGTGTTTGCCGTATTTTTTCCAGCAGTGACCGGCATTATGGCTGGCGTTAATATGTCTGGGGACTTAAAGAATCCTACCCAAGCCTTGCCTAGCGGCACTCTAGCCGCCGTGGGCGTAGGGTACGTCATTTATATGGTATTGCCGCTGCTGCTTGCCTATCGAGCCGATACCGCCAACCTGATCGATGAACCGTTGATCATGCAGCAGCTCTCCTTTTGGAGCCCTGCCATTTTGTTAGGTGTCTGGGGAGCAACCTTATCCAGCGCCATTGGCAGCATTATGGGAGCCCCCCGTGTCCTGCAAGCCCTAGCGCGGGACGGCGTCCTGCCGCGCGCCCTGAAAATTCTGGGTACGGGTAGCGGTCGTCAAGATGAGCCCCGCATTGGTACAGCGGTGACGTTATTTGTCTCCGCAGCAGCCGTTTGCATTGGCGATCTTAACCTGATCGCCCCTGTGCTCACGATGTTTTTCCTCACAACTTACCTGGTCCTCAACATCTCCGCTGGCATTGAAGGCTTCCTGCAAAGCCCTTCCTATCGTCCTACCTTCCGTGTTCCCTGGTTCCTGTCGCTCCTTGGAGCGGTGGGCTGTTTGTCGGTCATGTTTTTAATTAATGCCGTTGCCACGGTCGTTGCGGCAGCGATCGCCCTCAGCATTTTCTTTTGGCTGCAGCGGCGGGAGCTGGAAGCCACCTGGGGAGATGCTCGCCGGGGTATGTGGATGGCGCTCCTGCGGACGGGCATTTTGCAGCTCGATCACACTGATGATCCTAAGAACTGGCGGCCCCACATTCTCGCCCTTTCCGGCTCCCCGTCTCGCCGCTGGTCGTTGGTCGAGCTAGCCGATGCCCTTACCCACAATCGAGGCCTCGTGACCATATCGAGTGTCTTACCCAGCGGTTCCCGCGACGTGGGGCAGCAGGCGACCATGGAAGCCACCATCCGCGACTACCTAGAGCGGCGGGGCATCCGCGCCTTAGTGCGCCTCACCACAGCCTCAGATCCCTTTGAGGGTGCCGTTCAACTGATTGAAACCTATGGCATTGGCCCCCTTGTACCCAATACCATTGTGCTTGGAGACAGCGAAAACCCGTCACGACGGGCCAGCTACTGTAATCTCATTGCCCAGACCCACAAGGGCAATCGCAACGTTATTATTCTGCGAGAAAATAAAGATGGGTTTGGCCGCCGTCAGCGCATTGATGTGTGGTGGGGAGGGATGCAGGCTAACGGTGGGTTGATGCTGCTGCTGGCTGACCTGCTGAGTAGGACGATCGCGTGGCGCAATGTAGACATTTGCCTGAAGTTGATGGTGCAGGATGATACAGCAGCGAAGTCTGCCCAGCAGAATATCCGCAGGCTTGTGCAAGATATGCGGATTTCGGCTCTATCAGAGATCCTGGTCGCCAATGGTCGTTCTTTCGACGAGGTGCTTCACGAGTCATCAGCTTTAGCCGACCTGATTTTTCTAGGCATAGCATCTCCTGATGCCGTTGCTGACTATCCAGAGTACTATGCCAACTTACAGCAGCGCACGGCTAATCTGCCCACTACAGTATTTGTCTTAGCTTCAGGCAAGTTTGCCTTTACTGAAGTACTCAGCGAAGGCTAGCTGCCTATCTCCTTTTTTACATCCTACTCCACCATGGCAGAGGCTCAAAAAACGTCGGCTGTCTGACTTTCCCCGATAGTTCAAGATCACTACTCACAGGCACATTCTATGAACTACCGGGGCGTTTTTTTAGCTGATAACAGGACAAGGCTCACCAAAGCTAAGCAGCCTGATCATCTGCTTTTCCCTTAAGCTGTGCCTGTCCCTCAGACCCTTTGGGAGTTTGATGGCCCAATATTTTCTTGGCCGCATAAAGCTTATCGATCGCCTCATCGCATTCCGGGTAGCGCTCGCAGACAAATGTAATCAGATGATCAATCGTACAGGCTACTTTTGTATTACCCATCCACGAATGAAACTCTTGGTGGATATCCTCATCCATCGTAATCAAGTTATCAATACTAGTCGCTAGATGAGGATAGTGGGATTCAGAAAACATGTGATGAGCTGCAAGACGCACTTTTTTATGCGGCGTATGTTTTCTTCCAGTAATCTGGCAAGTGCTCTTATCCCTAGTTTTGGCACGATCTTTCACTCGTTGGATCGCTTGCTTCCGCCCCTCAAGTTCATCCACTATCCGCCTGAGAGTTTTCTTGCCCACGACCTCCACTGCATCGCACCACTCCCGCCGGTCTTTCATCGTCAGAGTTGTGGCTAACTCGCGGCTTAATCGACTAAATCCATTGAGAGAATAGTAGCGAACGCCATCAATGTCATCAAAATCTTCACCAATAATCAGGGGGCGATCAGATCGCCTAATAGCATCGAATGCTTGGTTTATCCTTGGATAGCTTGTGCATAGAATATTAACGACATCTTTCTTTGATAAAAAGTGGCGGTTATTTCTAACCGTCAAAGAGCTGCAATTTTCATGGATCTTGCGATTGATAAACGCCTGCCGAAGCTTTTCCTTATGGCGTGTTAAAAATTCACGAATTCTCTCCCAAATACTCGGTGTGTCTTGGGAGTCCATGTATTTAGCGATCGCGAACGCACCAATCTGAGAGAAGATACGCTCATTTTGTTTCTTATTTAAGAAGATGAAGTGGTCATTTTCTTTCAATTGCCACTCATCATCTGGATCAGAGTCGAAAAAATCGATAATTTCAACCAGGCGATCGAGACTGATCTCCAAGGCTTCAGCTAATTGATCGACCCGAATCGTAAATTTCGATGTGTCTTTTGCCATATCTACGCCTCTGCACAAATACTTCTATACAATGTGTTTAGGCGATCGAATATTTTAGCATCGCCAGTTTCTGGAGTATCAGGATGATAAATCTTGCTCAACGATCGATAGGATTGCTTAATATCATCTGTGGTTGCAGATTTTGGATTTAGTCCAAAGGTATCCCAAGGTCTGGAATATTCAAAGATATTGATACCGTTAATACATCCGTATCCTTCCTGATCTCGTTCATTGGGCAAGACACCAATAAATTTACGGTATAGGACTTCCCAGGATGCTTTATAAGAAAAATTCAGGGATTCCATGCCATCGGTTGCCATTTTATAGGTTCCCGATCGCTGCATAGCCTTGGCATCCTTAGCCTCGAAATAACCCAGGACAGCCGCTTTAAGCTGTGGCAAGGTAAGAGCTTTGATTTTCTTAGCTTTAGGTTTAGATTTAGTAGCTTTCTTCGGCGATGTTGTTGAGGCAAGAACTAGAAGGGCAAACTCTTGGAAAACATTAGGTTCAACATTATGAAGTTGCGATAGACGGGTAATCTCAGCTTGAACCTGAGATGCTAGGGGCTGAGTTGTCATAGGAAACCCTTTGATGGAGAAATAGGGGGACTGAGTTAATGGCGTCATCTAGTCTGAGATTGACACAAACCGTAAAAAGGCAAGTTGTGTCGGATGGGTGTCCCTGTTGCACCTATACAGTTGTCGATTGCATAGGACAGAGAAACTAACCCCTTTCAGTAGAGTACCCGCACCAAGGTTCAGGCTATCAAACGTAATCAGAAACGTAGAATTCTGTGACACGTATGAATTCAAGGTCTACAGAACCCAAGCAAACTCCAGCATTCCTCGATAAAATGTAGGCACCCTACAGATCCGACTGGAATGAATTCAAAGCCTGCCTCTCCGCCGCTTACTCCCATGCCAGCCTGGCTGCGATCGCCCCTGGGTCGGGCTAGCGAACTATCCACCGTGCAGCGCATCATTAAACAGCGCGGCATCCACACCATTTGTGAAGAAGGGCGCTGTCCGAATCGAGGCGAATGCTACGCCCAGGGCACCGCCACCTTTTTATTAATGGGCCCCACCTGCACCCGCGCCTGTAGCTTTTGTCAAGTCGATAAGGGTCATGCCCCCATGCCCCTCGATCCCCAAGAGCCTCAAAAAGTAGCCGAGTCTGTGCAGCTTTTGGGCTTACAGTATGTGGTGCTCACCTCCGTCGCGCGGGATGACCTACCCGATCAAGGTGCAGGTTGGTTTGCCCAAACCATGGCCGCCGTGCGCCACCTCAATCCCAAAACCCAGATTGAAGTGTTGACACCTGATTTTTGGGGCGGGACAGGGGGAGCTGATGCCCAACAGCAACGCATTGCCACCGTTGTCCAAGCTCAGCCAGCTTGCTACAACCATAATCTAGAAACGGTGCGGCGCTTACAGGGCCCCGTGCGGCGAGGGGCCAACTATGAGCGATCGCTGCGGGTCTTGGCCCAGGTCAAAGCCATGGATGCCACGATGCCCACCAAGTCAGGGCTAATGTTAGGGCTAGGGGAAACCGAAGCAGAAATTATTGAAGCCTTGCACGATTTGCGAGAGGTTGGATGCGATCGCCTCACCCTTGGGCAATATCTGCGGCCCTCCCTCGCCCATCTGCCCGTGCAACATTATTGGCCGCCGGAAGAGTTTGATCGATTGGGAGCGATCGCCCGTGATCTAGGTTTTTCCCATGTCCGATCTGGGCCCCTCGTGCGCAGTTCCTACCATGCCGGACAAGCTCCCTCCTAATCATCGAGCCACCCCAAGCATCAGCCCTACATAAAACCGCCCAGCCTTGATCAAGGCTGAGCGGTTTAGTTATATCTCTCCTGTCGCTATGCTCGTCCAGTCAAGAACGAGAATGATGGGAGAGCTATGGTATCTATGACCTATTGACCAGATAGGTATGCCATGGGGTTAACCGTTCCTTCGCTAGGTAGGTGAACCTCAAAGTGGAGGTGGGGGCCGGTGCTATAGCCCGTGCTGCCCATTTCCGCAATTTGCTGCCCTTGCTCCACGCTCTGCCCAGACTGAACTAGGTTGCGATTATTGTGGGCATAGCGGGTCATACTGCCATCGGCATGACGGATTTCCACCATGTTGCCATAGCCACCCGAGTTCCAACCGGAGAATTCTACAACACCAGGCGCAGCAGCCACGATCGGGGTGCCAACGGGAGCGCCAATGTCAATTCCCTGGTGCATCCGTCCCCAACGATAGCCATAACCAGAGGTCAGCACTCCGGTAGATGGCCAAATATAGCCGTTGAAGACTTCCGTTCCGCTAGGCAGGAAACGATCTGAACTAGACAAAGGAGGCAGTTCAGGAGAAACCATCCGTCCCGTGATAGGTTCGATCAACGGGCTATAGTTCTCAGCACCTAGAGGTGCCACAGCCACCAAATCTGGTTCAGGAGTAGAATCAGAATCAGATACTTCAGCGTCTTCCGGCACCCGAGGACGTTGTTCGGTCGTCACGGGTTCAAGCTGAAACTCAGGCGAACTCAGGTTTACCGAGCGAGCAGCGAGGGTTAACTCATCTGACTCAGCCGGTTCTGACGCCACATCCTCGGTCTGGATTGAGGGTGTTGCAACGGTGGTGCTGTTCTGTCCACCAAGGGACTGCTCTCGCAACGAAACCACGTCACTCAACAGTTGATCCAAATAGGACGGAGACTGTGCTGTGGGCGGAATCGAAAATTCCATAGGCTGGGAAGCCATTTCCGTTTCACTAGGAACAGCAGCGATCGTTTCAGCCTGTTCATCCGCTACGATGAGTGCCTCTGCTCCTGGCAAGGCTGCAGGTAGGTCTAGCTGCAGGGAATCGCTCGATGAACGTTGAGGCTGACCCAAGTCAAGCTGGAACTCGTCGCTCACCGACAAAGAACGGCTTGAGGTCGATGGGTTGGAAAACACCGGTGTTGTCGGAGCCGCTGCAATCAAGGAGACAGGCTCTTCGCTCAACGTCACCGAGGAGGAAGAAGGGGTTGGAATAGTTAGAACTTGCCCAACCAAAATAAAGTTTGGATTGGCAATGCGATTTTCCGTGACCAGCGTGTCTGGCGTAACATTGTAAGCCCTTGCAAGGCTGGCAATGGTGTCGCCGGGGGCCACTTCATGGGTGACATTCATGTTAGGCATGATGACGTCAGACGCTTGACCGTTTGACGTAGGAATCATCGGCCCAGAGTTGAAAGAAATCGCCGTACTAGGTTCTGGATTCGTCAGCCCTAGATCGAGGGAGTCTGTCAGATCAGTCTGACCTGATGGCAAAGAGGCGATCGAGACGGGCAGTTGCTCATCTAATTTGCTCTCTTGGCTCACCTCAGAGGGAGCGTCTAACTTAATATCGTTAATCCCAAACGTCTGCGAGCGGGGCAAGGTTCCAGGGGCCGTTGCTACTAGGTCTGGAAGCTGCTCTCCGGCTGTGACAGAGGTTCTCTCGGGAGCTGGAAGGCTGGATAGGCTTTCCAGGCTGGTGCGGAGCTGCTCTCGCTTTTGTTGAAGCAAGCGAAGCGCCTCGTCTTGCTCAGCCTTCAATTGACGATCCTGTTCACTGGCATCATTAAACTGACTGGATACCCGAACAGCAGGGGGAACGACCGGGATAGATGACGCTTGGCTCAAGCGAGATGACTCGCTCAATCCAATGGTGCTAGGAGCAGCGATCGCTACTTCCACGCCCGGAACGCGCACAACTTGCCCGACATACAGCGTTGCGTTGGGAGTTAGCCCATTAGCCGCTGTGATCAGACTGAGGTCTACCTGATACAAGCTCGAAATTTGCCAGAGTGTTTGCCCTTCCCGGACAACGTGCTCTGCAAATATCTCATCAGCACGAAAAACGGAACGATTAGCTTCGTCTGCCCCAGCGTTGGACTTCATGTCCTGGGATGATGGGGAAGCGGCTGCGGTGGTTGATTCCGCCGGCTTGGGTTCAGCCGCCGCTGCTTCATCTCCATGGCGGGGTAATAAAATACTGGACGCACCCATGGAGAGTGCTAGCCCTAGCATCGCGGCAGAGGTGCGAGACCTACGGCTACCGCTGACAGAAGCCTTTTGATTCTGCCCGATCGCATTAATATCAACGGAAAGCGAACTAGGCAGAGGCTTAACCTTCTGCGGAAATGCTCGTTTCAAAGAACGACCTCCTAATGACCAGCGTTCAACTGTCTTTGAGTGACTCAGCCGATGCAATCTAGCCCTTCTATGACTTGGATCACACTGAGAATGAGAGCAGGGTCACCAATCAAACTACATGCCTAGGTAAGATTACCTTGCTTCTATGGCTTAGACAAGCTTACACTAGTCCAACAAAAATTCAAGGCTGTGTAGGCTTAAGTAAAACTAATGCATCAGAAAACCTGAGTCGATAGAACCGTGGGAAATGGTAACGATAGCTGCAAAAAGAAGTCGCGTGAATGCTCTCTGTGAGACACTTTCTGCAATTTTAGGCATGATTATGTGGCGTTTTTGCCAACACATCATTCATCGTTTTTCTGCACGGATCCACTACACACCCCATAAAGCCAAACATCCATTGGGTTTGGAATGACAACGATAAACCACGACTGAGTGCATGAATCAAGCGACTCAAGCCCTTGTATATCGGTGGTTCTACAGCTAGTTCACTAATTTTTGTTCTAGGGATTAGGCGCTAGAGACCTTAAGAAAGTTCATTCACAACGATGACTTAAGTCATTAGACTGAATGCAGGGTTTGGGCAACAGAACAGAGTAGCTTATGAGCTTAATCCTCATCCATAAGGAATAGATCTGTTGATTGCTTTAACATACCCTAAAAATCCTAGATGCTATCGAATTTAAATGTGGGATTGGTTGATCATAAAATGCCCCAAGGCGCATTTAATCTTGATCTGCTGCCTCAAATCGAGTGCAATATAGAGATTTCTTATCGCAAAAGATCTTTGAATGTAGTCTAGGCAACGGACAAGATCTAAGACCCATTTAGCAAAACGCGATCGCCTGCTGTTGGGTCTGAGAGCCCTGCTGGCCCCATCAAAAACCCAGCCTGACGTTTCCAACATCAGGATTTGAGTTTGATACGCCCTGATCCTCGTCCCTGAGGTTGAACGTGACGCGCCTGCGATCGTGCCTGATCACCTTCAACCCTAGGCGCTTAAAACCTAGTGACCTTTTCACGATGCAACCGTCTTGTCCGGAGGTTCTCAGGGCCTCGGTCTATGAATAAATTTAAATGTAGGGCTCTAGTGCTTTTCTACAAAGCCTTACAGCGATCGCCATCCAACCATCTTATAGTCGGACATGGGGCTTTGCGTGGAGCAAATCAAGTTGCCGACGAGCTTCAAATAATCCAATCGCCACGCTCACCGACAGGTTGAGGCTACGCACATGGGGTTGCGACATCGGAATATGCACCCTAGCGTCACAGGCATCCAGCACATCCGATGGCAAACCCGCGGTTTCACAGCCAAACAGCAGCCAATCATCCGCCGCAAATTGAAAGCGGGCATAGCTTACAGAGCCCGACACGCTAAAGCCGACCCAACGTCCACCTTGCTGCTGGTGATACTGCTGAAATTGTTCTAGGGACTCGTGGTAGGTCACGTTGACATAGGGCCAATAGTCCAACCCAGCTCGCTTAAGCTGGCGATCGCTAATCTCAAATCCGAGGGGCCCGACAAGATGCAGCTCCGTCTCGGTTGCCGCACAGGTGCGGGCAATGTTGCCTGTGTTGGGTGGAATTTGGGGATGGACTAGAACAATACGAGGCATAGAACAAGATATATTTGTTTATCTTATGAATCAGCAACATTTCAACATCCATTGCAGCCCTCGATCGCCTTGAGGGCAGGTGAGTTCAATGCCATTAGGGCTCCAGAACCCCCTGCCTAGATGGTAGACAGCGATCGACACCGTATCGACACCGTTCGCAACCCGGTTCGGCCGATCTCCCATCTTTCAACCCGATCAGGATGGATGCAAAGGCCGAAGATTTCCGGCGAACTCACGCTTCAGGGCAGAAAGCGATCGAGGGCTGCCTTGAGTTCTTCAATCTCAATATCAATATTTCCTTCGCGAGCGGCTCGCCCCACACATTCGGTGAGGTGCTCATCCAGAATAATGCGTGCCACGCGGTCTAAAGCCCCACGAATGGCGGCAATTTGCACCAGCACATCCGGACAGGGCCGCCCCTCCTGCACCATCATCTTGATGCCACGGATATGTCCTTCGACACGGGAAAGCCGATTGATAATGCGGCGCAGGGATTCCTCATCATGAACGTGGGGATGGGCTGCATGGGCACTGCCAGGCTCTGATGCGTGATGATGGGACGATTGAGGCAGTTGCGGTGAAGCAGACTCAGACGTTGTCATAGGGATGCAGCGGCATATAGAAAGACGGACATACAAGGCTAGCGGCGAAGTAATGCCAACTAATCGTTACTTCTAGGGTAGCTTGAGATCTCAACTGCTTGACCAATCCTCAGCCTGGCAGACCTTGGCATCCTTCTATGGGGAACATCGAGAAACCCTAGGTGCAACGGTCTACGCCTTGAACTATTCATCTAGGCCATGGCTTAGTCCATAGCTGTTTATTCAGCATCCAGAGTCCACAGGGAGGCGATCGCTCCCCTGCCTATCCATGGAAAAGTCCCTCCGACTACATGCGTATATCGAAGGGACTAACGGCGATCGCGTCCAAAGCCATGAAATTAGGAAGGACGCGGGTTAACCAAGAACGGGTTACATGTCGTCGTCTACATCGAGATCCATGGCGGGCTTAACATCCATGACCGGCTCATCATCCATGATTGGGCCGATATTCATCGTGGGCTCAGAATCCACGCTGTCGCCATCATCCATGACTTGGGAGTTGTCATCGACGCTGGTGCCATCATCTATGACTTGGGAATTATCATCAATGACTTGAGAATAGTCATCATCTTGGAAATCACCGCCAAGGTTGTAGTTGGGGCGATTGGAAGGAAACTGTCCTCGATTACGAGCAATATCTGCCGGGAAAACATCTAGACCACCCTCCAGCTCATAGGTGCGAGCTGTGCGATCGTCTAGCACCACATCCTGCAGATCCAGGCTTTCGTCAAAGACGCTGGGCTCTTGGCTAGGATCAGGTTCCACCCCTGGCATATCCTCGTAAGCATTGAAGCCCGTCCCCGCTGGAATCAGACGACCAATAATCACGTTCTCCTTCAGCCCCCGTAGCCAGTCAGACTTGCCTTCAATGGCAGCTTCTGTGAGCACCCTTGTTGTCTCTTGGAAACTTGCCGCTGAGATGAAGCTGTCAGTATTCAACGAGGCTTTCGTAATCCCTAGCAATACAGGGGTGTAGTCAGCCGGAGCCCCACCCGTAATTGCCATGGCGCTATTCACCTGCTCGATCTGGTAGATTTCTACCAATTCACCGGGCAGCATGGTGGTATCACCCCCATCGTCAATCCGCGCCTTGGAGGTCATCTGACGCACGATCACTTCAATGTGTTTGTCTGAAATATCAATCCCTTGAGATTGGTAAACAGACTGCACTTCATTCACCAAGAACGTTTGTACCCGCTCTAGGCTGATCATGGCAGCTTCGTGGGTGCTGCTGGATTCGCGGTGGAGACGGAAGAAGACTTCCAGGATCTCATGGGGATTGGCAGGCCCATCGGTCAGCGGTTCTGCTGCCGCCACGCGCTGTCCATCCACCACCAACACGTTTTGTCCAGGACGAATGGGATATTCCGCAATCACCCCGTCATCTTCGATGACTTTCACTTCACCCACGTCATCATCGCTATAGATCACCTGAGCAGTGCCAGGACGATTAGCTAGAACGCAGGCTTCCTTGGGCTTTCTGGCTTCCAGCAATTCCTCAATCCGAGGTAGCCCTTGAATGATGTCTCCGGTTTTGGTGCGCTCAAACACCAGAATCACCAGGTTGTCTCCCCGCTGTACCAAGTCTCCATCATCAATATGGAGTACCGCACCTGATGAGACGCGATAGGGTCGAGCAATGCGCAAGACAATCTCTGCATCACGGGTTTCAATGACCTGTCCCGATTCTTCTAGAATGACGCCCTCGGCAATCTCGGCACCGGAGACCAGCAGATCACCCACCTTAACCCGAGGCGACTGTCCTTGCGTATCCACGGTAAAGAGATCATCTTGACGAACCACCAAAATACGGCGAATCGCTTCCACGCCTTGGCGAATCCCGCGAATTTCACCGCCGTCCTTACACTGGATTTCCGTGCGGGCTACGACAGCACCAGGAGCAATTTGATCGCCATCCTGCACCAAAATGCGAGTCTGGGTATTGCCTTGGGTCTGGTCTGCAACGATATCTCGACGGATCACCAAGGATTCCAAAATGACCAACTGCAGGCGCATGGTGTCTGGATCGGTTTCATCCGGCACCAATTCAATATCTGCAGCCAGTTGGGAAGCGTCTTGGTCAATTTCTAGCACTAACTGCGTGCGCAGCAACTCTACCCCTTCGACAGACTTGACGCGATCGCCATCTTTGTAGGGAATACGCTGAATAGCTCGGAGGCGAATAGACTGTCCAGAATCTTCGTTGATCGACTCTTGACTGGGGACAGACGGCTCATCTGGCACCGTAAATTCTGTCACAGGACGCAGCAAGAGAGCAGCTCCTTCTGGAGTTTCTACATACTCGATGTAGCGCAACTCATCCACCGACAGACCCGGTACAATTTCTTGCCCCGGCTGAGCTAGAGAACCATCTTTAGTCATCACCTCTTCGGGGTTGTCGGCCAGGTGCAAGTCTCCTGGCTTGATGACAATTTCCCGCAGAATGTCATTCTTCTGAGTAACTTCCACCACCCCATTGCTTTGACAGAAGATGTCTTTCACCACTTCTGTGCCCGCTTCAACATATTGCCCGTCTTCCACCAACAGCAGGGAGATGTCTTTATTCACCTCGTGGGCTTCTTCAGGAATCCAAAGCAGCACACCACCTTTGATGATCTCGTAGCCCTGCTTAGCTTTTCCTTTCTTCGCAGCAACTTCCACACCGGCGTATTTGATAATCCCACCGGTTTGGGTGCGGTAGCGAGTATCCACCAATTCTGCCACCACTTGACCATTGGTGACCTTGGTTCCCGGCGTAGCAATCAGGGAGAAACGCTGGTTGCTGTTGGTTTCAATTACGTAATGCTCCCGTCCTTGGAAGCTCTCCACGGTCACACTGGCTTGATCCAGCAAGACCGATGAGGTAATAATTTCAACCTCCCGACTGTTCTTACCGGCAGGATCTTGGGGCAAACGGACAATCCCACCTTGCTCGGTCACCAATTTGGTTTCTGCAAGGATATCGCTGCGGCCAATGCGATCGCCATTTTTCACCACAGGCTCTGCACCAGGGGGCAAGTTATAGACCTCCCCAGCCAGCACCCAGATCAAGCCACCCCGCTGGGCAATGCGCGTCGTGTTGCCCTGCCGGTCTTTCTTCTCTTCCGGAATCAAATCCGCAAAGCGAACTTCACCCGCGAGATCCGAGGCAACATCCTTGGTGGCCTTCTCCGTAATCTGGCGCGTGCGGCCAGTGGCCGACATTTCCGAAATAATCTGCCCTTCCTTCACCGGGTCGCCATCATCTTTAAAGAGAATGGAGCCTGCCGCCACCGCTAGCTTCTTCTTGCGATCGCCCTGTTCAACCACCACATCCATGTTGCTTTCCACAATCATGGCGTCATCACCGTGGCGGGTGCGGAAGGAGCGAACCCGGAATTTCTTGCTCTTGTCGATGCGCAACACACCATTGAAAGGTGCCCGCACTTGCTGAGCCACTTCCCCAGTGAACACCCCACCGGTGTGGAAGGTACGCATGGTGAGCTGGGTACCAGGTTCACCAATAGACTGAGCCGCAATAATGCCAACGGCCTCGCCGAGATCCACCATTTCAGCATGAGCCAAGCTCCAGCCATAGCAATGCTGACAGACAGAACGCGTTGCTTCACAGGTAAGGGGCGATCGCACCACGACCCGCTCAATCTTGGCCTCGCCAATCAACTCGGCAATTTCATCGGAAACAGCTTGGTTGCGAGCCAGAATCAGTTCACCGGTTTCAGGATGCAGCACATCTTCTGCCATCACCCGACCCAGCAGTCGATCCTTCAGGGGAATCAACACCCGTTCCCCATCGGTCATACTGCGAGCTGGAATACCGCGCTGCGTACCGCAGTCTAGCTCCCGAATGATCACATCCTGAGACACATCCACCAACCGACGGGTGAGGTAACCCGAGTCAGCCGTTCGCAGGGCGGTATCTACCAATCCCTTACGGGCACCGTAGGACGAAATGATATATTCCGTTACCGTCAGTCCTTCCCGGAAGTTGGTCTTAATCGGCAAGTCAATAATCTGCCCTTGCGGATCCGCCATCAGTCCGCGCATCCCCACCAACTGACGCACCTGAGAGATATTCCCCCGGGCTCCGGAGAACGCCATCATATAGACCGAGTTGAGAGGATTTCGGGAACGGAAGTGGCGAACCACCTCATCCTTCAGCTCCTCACTGGTGCTGTTCCAAGTGTCAATCACCTTTTGGAAGCGCTCAACTTCCGTGATCTCACCACGGGTGTATCGAGACTCGGTGGTGCGAATTTCTTCCTCCGCAGCCTCCAGCAGTTGCCGCTTACTGGGCGGTACTTCTAGATCATCGACGCTAATCGATACCCCAGCTCGGGTCGCATACTTAAACCCCAGATCCTTCAGTTCATCGGCCATCTGGGCTGTGCGAGCCGTACCGTAGTGGGTGAAGGCCCAAGACACAATATTCCGCAACTGCTTCTTATCGATCACGCGGTTATAAAAAACCGGCTTTTGCTCTAACTGCTGAGTTGGTTGTTGATCTGCCATGGTTCTCCCTTGCCCCTCAAAACAATGCATCTGATGCGATCGCCCCTAGGTGATGGGCGATCGCTCCGTCGCCAAACCCTGTACGACAGCCCCTAGGTCATCAAAACGTCGTGAATCGTTTTGTTGTAAATGATGCGCCCCGGCGTCGTTCGAACATACTGAGAAATAATATTGCCCTCTGCATCCTCACGCACCCGTCGGAATTTGTACACCCGAGTGGTGATTCCTTCGTCGGTGCGAGACTCCTCTAGGGGTTCTCCTTCCTTTTCGCCGCTATCAACCGGCCCATCAAACCGTACCCACACATGGGCATGGAGAGACACCTGCTTTTGCTCATAGGCAATCACCACGTCATCCATGCTAGAGAAGTAACGCCCACTGCCCAGTTGCTGCTTGGGGTTGTCCACGGTGAGATAGTAGCAGCCCAACACCATATCTTGGCTAGGGGTCACAATCGGACGCCCCGTTGCCGGCGACAGAATGTTGTTCGAAGCCAGCATCAGTAAGCGAGCCTCCGCTTGAGCTTCTAGGGAGAGCGGCACATGCACCGCCATTTGGTCTCCATCAAAGTCAGCGTTGAAGGCCGGACAAACTAGAGGATGAATCTGAATCGCTCGTCCTTCCACCAAAATTGGCTCGAAGGCCTGAATCCCCAAACGGTGCAGCGTCGGTGCCCGGTTCAGCATCACCGGGTGTCCTTCAATCACCTCTTCCAACACATCCCAAATGCTGGGATCATTACGCTGGATCAGCTTCTTAGCCGCCTTGATATTGTTGACTAGACCTTGACGAATCAAGCGGTGAATGACGAAGGGCTGGAATAGCTCAATGGCCATTTCCTTCGGCAGCCCACACTGGTGCATCTTCAGGTTGGGCCCCACCACAATCACCGAACGACCGGAGTAGTCTACCCGTTTCCCTAGCAAGTTCTGCCGGAATCGTCCTTGCTTCCCTTCAATGATGTCAGACAAGGACTTCAGAGGACGGTTATTAGCGCCAACGACAGTACGCCCCCGCCGACCGTTATCAATCAACGCATCCACAGCTTCCTGGAGCATGCGCTTTTCGTTGCGCACAATGATTTCCGGTGCCAGAATTTCCTGGAGACGGGCTAGGCGATTATTTCGGTTAATCACCCGACGATAGAGATCGTTCAAATCTGAGGTTGCAAAGCGTCCCCCGTCGAGCTGCACCATGGGACGGAGATCCGGCGGAATCACCGGAATCACATTCAGCACCATGTGCTCTGGTCGGGAACCGGTAGCCACAAAGTTATCAATCACCCGCAGGCGCTTAATCAACTTGGCGCGTTTTTGCCCCTTAGCACCGGCAATTTCTTCCCGCAGTTGCTCTGCCTCAGCTTCGAGGTTCAGATCTTCTAGAAGTCGCTGGAGGGCTTCAGCGCCAATCCCAACTTCTACGCCAGACAGATCAGAATCTTCGCTGTACAGCTGATCTTCAATTTCGATCCATTGATCTTCCGTCAGCAACTGTTTGTAGGCCAGGTTATCGGCATTGCCTGGGCTTAACACCACGTAGGCATTGAAGTAGACAATTTGTTCCACATCCCGCAAGGGCATATCCAACAGGATTGCCATGTAGCTAGGAATTCCCTTGAGATACCAAACGTGGGCAACCGGGGCAGCCAACTTGATATAGCCCATGCGGTGGCGGCGCACCCGTGACTCTGTCACCTCTACACCGCAGCGCTCACAGACAATCCCTCTATGGCGCACCCGCTTGTATTTGCCACAGTGGCATTCCCAATCCTTAGCGGGGCCAAAAATCCGCTCGCAGAACAAGCCATCCATTTCAGGCTTGAGCGTTCGGTAATTGATGGTTTCGGGCTTGGTCACCTCACCCACGACCATGCCGTTGGGCAGGGTGCGCTCACCCCACTGCCGGATTCGATCGGGCGATGCCAGCCCAATTTTGACGTAGTCGAACCGTTGCTCTATTTTGGGCATCCGTGATCACTTCCTTTAATAGTGCTGACAGAGGAACTGGGACAGAGATAATCGTGGAGGTAGGCGATCGCTGCAAGCTGGGCCATGGTGTTATCCCAAACGAAGGAGACAAGCTCTTAGTCTAGGGAATACCGTAGCCGGGCGATCGCCCCTCTCCTAGAGTTGCTCTCCAACTTCTTCAGTGTCTTCCTCACGGGACACTGATTCGTAGGTGGGACGAGATGGAGCTCGACGACTACTAACGTCTGCCATGAGATCCACTTCCACATCGCGGCTGCTGCCGTCTTCATTGGTTTCAAGCTTGTGAGCAGCAATATCTAAACAGAGGGACTGCAGCTCTCGCATCAAAACCTTAAAGGATTCAGGGGTACCTGGACGAGGAATGGCCTTGCCTTTGACAATGGCATTGAGGGCTTCGTTGCGTCCCTGCATATCATCCGACTTCACGGTCAGAAGCTCTTGCAGGGTATAGGATGCACCAAAGGCTTCCAGCGCCCAAACTTCCATTTCGCCAAATCGCTGACCACCTTGCTGAGCCTTACCACCCAAGGGCTGCTGAGTCACCAAGGAGTATGGCCCCGTTGAGCGAGCATGAATCTTATCGTCCACTAAGTGAACCAGCTTCAGCATGTAGGCCGTACCCACCGTCACCGGACGATCAAACGGCTCGCCTGTTCGCCCGTCATAGACTTGGATCTTGCCAGGATTCTCTGGATCAAAGATCCAGTCTTTACCCGTTTCTTCCCGAGCCTCCAGCAGTTTGCCATGGGTGATGCTGCGGGACGCTTCCTGCCCATACATTTCGTCAAACGGCGTCACCTTAAAGCGAGTATTGAGGTTGTGGCCAGCCCAACCCAATAGGCACTCGAAGACCTGACCCACGTTCATCCGAGACGGCACCCCTAGAGGGTTAAGAGCAATGTCAATGGGGGTTCCATCAGGCAGATAGGGCATGTCTTCAATCGGCAAGATTCGGGAAATAATCCCTTTGTTGCCGTGGCGTCCAGCCATCTTGTCGCCCACCTGAATTTTCCGCTTCTGGGCCACATACACCCGAACCACCATGTTGGCCCCCGGCGGCAGCTCATCCCCTTGCTCGCGGGTAAAGACGCGGACATCCACAACCCGGCCTTTCTCACCGTTGGGCACTCGCAGGGAATTATCTCGCACATCTCGGGCTTTTTCCCCGAAAATAGCGCGCAGCAGTTTTTCTTCCGGTGGCTGGTCAGACTCGCCCTTAGGCGTCACCTTACCCACCAAAATGTCGCTAGCCTCTACCCATGCCCCGATCCGAATGATCCCCGTTTCGTCAAGCTGACGCAGGGCATCTTCACCAACGTTGGGGATTTCTCGGGTAATTTCTTCAGGGCCAAGCTTGGTCTGACGTGCCTCAATTTCATACTTTTCAATGTGAATCGAGGTGTAGACGTCTTCATACACCAAGCGCTCGCTAATAAGGATTGCATCCTCATAGTTGTATCCCTCCCACGGCATATAGGAGATGATGACGTTTTGACCGAGGGCAATCTCACCCCCTTCCGTGGCAGAACCATCCGCCAAGACCTGGCCGAGCACCACGCGATCGCCTTCAAAGACAATAGGGCGTTGGTTCAAGCAAGTATCTTGGTTGGAGCGTTGGTACTTCTGAACAATATGTTCAATCTCCTGCCCCTGATCATCGCGCACCACAATCCGGGTAGCGTCCACATAGGTGACTTCCCCATCCACTCGCGAGAGAATCACCATCCCCGAGTCACGGGCAGCCTGCGCCTCCAACCCAGTTCCCACCAGGGGACGCTCTGGGCGTAGCAAGGGGACGGCCTGCCGCTGCATGTTCGAGCCCATCAAGGCTCGGTTCGCATCATCGTGCTCTAGGAAGGGAATCAGGGATGTGGCGACAGAAATAATCTGTACTGGAGAAATCGCTACATAGTCCACCTCGGTGGGGGTGGTGGTAGTGAATTCCTGCCGGTAGCGTACCGGTACGGTTTCACCCAAAATGTAGCCTTCTTCATCCAGGGGAATATCCCCCGGTGCCACCCGCAGGTCGTCCTCTTCATCCGCGGTCATATAGAGCGGCGCTTGCTCCTTCAGCACCCGGCCATTTTCTACCGGATACGACGGCGTTTCAATGAACCCATAGGCATTGACGCGCGCGTGGGTTGCCAAAGAACCAATCAGACCAGCGTTCGGGCCTTCTGGCGTCTCAATCGGACAAATCCGTCCATAGTGAGAGGGGTGAATATCTCGCACGGCAAAGCCCGCCCGCTCCCGGGTAAGACCACCTGGGCCCAAGGCACTGAGACGGCGTTTGTGCGTCAGCTCTGCCAGAGGATTGGTTTGATCCATGAACTGGGAAAGCTGGGAAGAGCCGAAGAATTCCTTGATGGCAGCCACCAAGGGCTTAGGGTTCACCAAAGAGGCTGGGGTCAGCGATTCGGCATCTGACACGGTCATCCGTTCCCGAATGATCCGCTCTAGGCGATTGAGACCAACACGCACCTGGTTTTGCAACAGCTCACCCACCGATCGCACTCGACGGTTGCCTAAGTGGTCGATGTCATCAATGGTGCCGATATCAAACTCTAGGTTGATCAGATAATCGATCGCCGCCAGGATATCTTGAGGCGTCAGCACCCGCATGGTGTCAGGAATACTCAGGCGCAGCTTGCGGTTGAGCTTGTAGCGACCCACCCGTCCAAGGTCGTAACGCTTAGGATCAAAGAAGCGAGATTCTAGCAGTTGTTGTCCACCAGACACCGTCGGCGGCTCACCCGGACGCAGCTTGCGATACAGCTCCATGAGAGCTTCATCTTCGCTAAACTGCCCTTCTTTGTCGATGGTCTTTTGGAAATACTCAGGATGGCGCAGGGCATCAAAGATTTCGCTATCGTTCAAGCCTAGGGCCTTGAGCAAGACCTGGGCGGATAGCTTACGAGTCTTATCAATCCGTACCCAGACCAAGTCATTCTTGTCGGTCTCAAACTTCAGCCATGCGCCTCGGTTAGGAATGAGACTGGCATTGTAGGTACGCCGGCCATTTTTGTCCGTTTCCGCCTTGTAGTAGACCCCAGGGCTACGCACAATTTGGTTAACAATAACCCGCTCTGCTCCATTGATGATGAAGGTACCGCGATCGGTCATCAGCGGTAGGTCACCGATGAAGACTTCCTGCTCCTTGATCTCACCCGTTTCTTTGTTAATCAGCCGAGTGGGGACATACATCTGAACGGCGTAGGTACTATCCCGCCGCTTAGCCTCATCGACATCATACTTCGGGCGCTTGAGTTTGTAGTTGTGACCAAGAAAATGAAGTTCTAGCTTCCCGGTGTAGTCTGTAATCGGGGAGTAACTATTGAGTTCTTCGATCAATCCTTCTTCAAGAAACCAACGGAAACTAGCCCGCTGAATCTCAACTAGGTCTGGTAGAGTGAAGGCGGGTGAAGTCTGGGTTAAATTAGTCATGCGTCTCCTCAAGCAAGTCACGCCCTATGGGTGGTCAAGATTACTCTTGGTGGGTGAGTGTCGTCAACACAAAAATTCAGACCCTACAATCCTGTAGAGACTGATCTCGTCAAACTCACGGATGATGCGATCGCCAAGCAAATCGGGTCAAATATAAATAGCAACTTTCACGGCGTAAAAGCAATAGTCGGGTAATAGTTGGGTCAGTAATAAGCAAGGGCACGTAGGTAGGCTTTAGATCGGACAGGCATCCCAACCATAGATTAACGAAGAAGTTTAGGAATTGGGCCATTCCTTTGGTTAGCATCAAGTTCCTTAACAGCAAACGTGATGACAGCTCTATCACAAAACATAACAGCGGGCACTGATCTTAGAAAGAGCAGCCCCCATGCGATCACCTAGCCGGGTCATACAGACATAAACTGGTTTTACTATTATGCCCCAATAACTTGACTCTAACCGAAAAATATGGGCCGAATTTCTATGATGGTGGTCAGCAACGGTAAATCACAGATGACTAACCTTTAGCGTTGGCATAGACGTCAGGAACAGTTATGCCAAACAGTCTACAGGCGTTTTGAGTGGTCTGGGTGGCGATCGCCTCCAGAGAGACACCTCGCAGCTCGGCTAGTTTTTCAGCGACAAACCGTACATGAGCCGGTTGGTTACGCCGTTCCTTGCGTTTGGGCACGGGCGACAGAAAAGGGCAATCTGTTTCAATCAACAGGCGATCGCTGGGTACATGCTGGGCTGAAGCTTGAACTTGGTGTGCGTTTTTAAACGTCACAATGCCGCTAAAGCTGACGTAAAACCCTAAATCAAGAAACCCTTGCGTTTCTTCTGGAGTGCCGCTCCAGCAATGCATCACGCCCGACACGGATCCAACATGCTCAAAAAACTCTATCAAAATGTGCTGCATGGCTACGGCAGCATCTCGACAGTGGACAATGATGGGCAACCCTAGGTCGTGGGCGATCGCTAACTGAGAGCGAAAGACCTCAACCTGCCGATCCTGGTCATCTGCTTTGTAGAAATCCAGGCCCATTTCTCCAATGGCAACAACCCGTTGATCAGACTGAGCTAAATCCCGAATTTGAGCGGCAGTCTGATCGGTCCACTTGTCGGCGTCGAGAGGATGGAGTCCCACAGCAAAGGAAATTTCTGGGAACCCATCAGCGATCGCCTGAATTCTAGGAAACTCTGATGGCTCAACACAGGAATGCACTAATCGGACAACACCAGCATCTCGCCAGGCTTGGGCAACATCGGGCAAATCGGCTTGGAAACTCTCAAAGTTTAGATGAACGTGGGTGTCAATCAACTGCATAGATGGACAGACAAAATCTCCGTGGAGAACAACTAGAGGTGAGACACAACGTTCAGAATGATTCTCGACGTAGATCGGCAGAATCCAGACGGGGTGCGGAGCAGGAGCTACCTAGTGCTAGCGAGCAAGGGCTAGGATGAGGCAGTCGCCATTTTTTCCTTCAGGGCTTTAGCAAGACGTGCCTTTCTACGAGCACCTGTATTGCTATGGAGCACGCCCCGCTTCACGGCCTTGTCGATTTTGCTGTAGGCAGCGGAGATGCGTTGTTCTACCTCTTGCTGGGCTTCCGGCGTCGGATTGGCAGCATAGGCATCTAAAGCCGTAAAGTACCGCTTGATCAGCGTTCTGGATGCTGAACGATAGAATTTATTCCGGAGGCGATTGCGCTCCGTAATGTTAATGCGCTTGATTGCAGACTTGATGTTTGCCACGGCTCGAATCTAATTTAGGTGTAAGTGATCACAACTTTGGCGAAAATCTATCATAACAAAAGATGTTCCATCTCGCGTAAATTCTGCCAAGGTTGTCAGGGAAATGACCATGATTGAGAGAAAATCCGAGTTAAGCTAGACAACAGAGGGGTTACTCCGTCACTGGTGAAGGTGATTGAGCGCCCAACTTGCTCAGAAGCCCCCTAAGCATGTTTGCTGTGACCAACCTATCGGTAGGAGCGCCACAGCAAGCCCTATCGTTTTCCTTAGCCCGTTTTAACTCTGCATGGCAATGCTTCGAATTATCAACCAGGTTTCAGAAGCGCGAACAGAATTGCGGCGAATTTGCGATCGCACCCATGATGAGCAGATCATCCACAAAGAAGCCACTGTGCGAGAGGTGCTTCAAGCTGTTCAACGACAGGGCGATCGCGCTTTGATCCACTACACCGAAGAGTTTGACCAACGCACCCTGAAGTTGGAAGACTTACGCGTGAGCGGTTCTGAGTTGGATGCTGCCTATCAACAGGTGTCCAAGGAACTGCTAGATGCTATCCAGCTAGCCCGTCGCAACATTGAAGCGTTTCACCGCCAGCGAGTACCTAAGAGCTGGGTACAGTTTGGCGAAGATAACGTGGTGCTCGGCAAGCGCTACACGCCGGTAGACCGGGCAGGTCTCTATATTCCTGGGGGGCGGGCTTCCTACGTCAGCACGGTCTTGATGAATGCGGTACCGGCCAAAGTGGCGGGGGTGCCTCGCATCGTCATGGTGACGCCGCCGGGCCCGGAAAAAGCCGTGAATCCTGCCATTTTGGTGGCGGCGCAGGAGGCTGGGGTTCAGGAAATCTATCGCGTGGGTGGGGCTCAGGCGATCGCGGCCCTGGCCTACGGCACGGAAACCATCCCCAACGTTCACGTGATTACCGGGCCAGGCAATATCTATGTGACGCTGGCTAAGAAGCTGGTCTATGGCACCGTGGGCATTGATTCCTTAGCAGGGCCGTCAGAAGTGCTGGTGATTGCCGACCAGTCTGCCAATCCAGTGTATGTTGCCACTGATCTCCTAGCCCAGGCCGAGCACGATCCCATGGCCGCCGCCATTTTGATCACCACAGACGTCAGCCTTGGACGACAGGTGGTTGCTGAAGTTGAGCGGCAGTTAGTCAACCATCCCCGCCGACTGCTTACGGAAAAAGCGATCGCCCACTATGGCTTGGTTGTGGTTGTAGACTCCCTGGATATGGCGATAGAACTCTCCAACGAATTTGCCCCAGAGCATTTAGAACTGGAAGTCACCGATCCCTGGGGCTTGATCGAGGGTGTCCGCCATGCCGGAGCTATTTTCCTCGGCTCCTCCACCCCAGAAGCGATCGGCGACTACCTGGCCGGTCCCAACCATACCCTGCCCACCTCCGGTGCAGCGCGCTACGCCTCTGCCTTGGGGGTTGAAACCTTCATGAAGCATTCCAGCCTGATTCAATATTCCCCCACAGCACTGCGCAAAGTTGCCGACGCCATTGACCTCCTGGCCACCTGTGAAGGGCTGCCCTCCCATGCCGACTCGGTCAAACGACGCGTTGAAGACGCCGACGATCCCCAAGATCCCTAAGCGATCGCTCATGGGGTGCTGACCACCTGTTGCTGGGCTTCTAGAAATGTTCGCAACCGCCAGATATTAAGGGTTTGCGCCAGATTGAGCGGCAAGATAGAAACGCCTGCCAAACTCGACTGAACCCAGCCATCCCCCCATTGCCATTCATGAACACCGTCCACCGCTTGGCTCATGAGCAGTTGTAGGGTCTGATCGCCCAAGAGAATAACTTGATGCTGAAGGGTGATTGGGCCAATCCAGCTTGTAAAGGTGCTGCCTAGGGTGAGGGTATCCGTATCCCCTATCGACAAGGACTGGGGATACAGCCATCGACGAAGCTGTGCCCCTTGGGTCAGGCTGTCTCGAATGGCGGTACTCGATGCATTGATCTCAATACGGAGGTCGCTTCGCTGAAATGTTCCGAGCATGGTGAATCCTGTCTTGGTGGACTGAGGGAGCAACCTGCCCTAAAGCAAGGATCACCACTAGGGCGATCGCTCCCTCATTTCATCCTAGAGGGAGATCTCTCCAGCGAACACCCAGACTCACACCGTAGAATAAAAACTAGTATTGTTACGAACTATGTAGGGTTCCTATGGCAGATCAGTTAATTCGAGCAACCGCGGCCGATGGAGGGATTCGGGCCGTTGGCGTTATCACCACCCGTTTGGCAGACGAAGCCCGGCGGCGACACAACCTATCCTATGTAGCCTCAGCCGCCCTAGGACGCACCATGTCTGCCGGTCTGCTCCTAGCGTCTAGCATGAAGCGTCCAGAATCTCGGGTGAACATTCGCATCAACGGTGATGGCCCCTTGGGGGGAATTTTTGTTGATGCGGGTCTGGATGGCACCGTACGCGGCTATGTGGATTGTCCTTCCGTAGAACTGCCCCCTAACGATCGCGGCAAATTAGACGTGGGCACCGCTGTGGGCCGCAATGGCTACCTCTATGTGGTGCGAGACGTAGGCTACGGTTATCCCTACTCCAGTACCGTAAATCTCGTCTCAGGGGAAATTGGGGATGATATCACCGCCTATTTGGTGAACTCCGAGCAAACTCCCTCAGCCTTAGTCTTGGGCGTCTTTGTCAGCGCAGAAGGAGTGACGGCATCAGGGGGACTTCTGATTCAAGTGTTGCCCAAGGCAGCCCAGGACGAGGCCCTCGTGGAAAAACTAGAGGCGCGAGTGTCTGCTCTATCAGGATTTACGCCGCTGCTACGGGCATCGAAAACCTTGCCGCAGATCTTTGAAGAGCTCCTAGGCGACATGGGGCTCGTGCATTTGCCCGGCACCCAGATGCTGAACTTTCACTGCGGCTGTTCTTTTGAGCGGATGTTGGGAGCCTTGAAGCTGCTGGGTGAAGACGAACTTAAGGACATGATTGTTAAAGATGATGGCGCAGAGGCCACCTGTCATTTCTGCAACGAAGTTTACCGGGCCAATAGCCACCAGCTAGAGCAGGTGATCTCCGAGCTGAAAACAGAGTCCTCAGTGTGATGGCTGCGGTGTGATCTCGTCCCGACGCATACCCTATCTGGAGGGGCGATCGCCTCCCAGATAGCCAAGCCAGATAGCCAAGCCGGACTCCCAGATCATTCACTCAGAGGAAGTACTAGGGTCGGTAGGCGTCGCCACCGATTCTGCTGCAGATTCCTCCTCCGCTGGATCCGGGGTAGATGGGCTAGATGCTGAACCTGCCCCAGGCGTTGTCGGCGTCTCAAGGCTATCGGCGGGCGGGCTACTTTCCTGTTCAGGAGGCGCGATGGGCATGGGAATTTCCTCCACGGCTGGCAGCTTCTCAATGGCCAGCCGTGATGGACTCGTGCCCCCCGATAACCGCTTCAAGAGTTTAGGGCGGGGATCATGCAAAAGATAAATGATGCGATCGCCCGCTTGAAACTCCTCCGAAGCGGGGATCACCTGAAGCTGATTTTGCCGATCCAGCAGCAGCGGTACCAACTCACCCGACCGGGTCAGCGCTCGCAGGTGAGCTTGCTGAAAGAGCAACCCCGGTTCTCGCAACGTCGTTTCCCCTAGTTTCACCGCATCATCATCCACATAGCGGTTCCAGGTTTTGAACGGCATGAAGTCCATGAACGCAGTCTGAACCCTAGTTTTGTTCGTCGTAGGGTTAGGAGATTTATTCGCCTTGCCAGCTTTATTCGGTTGAGGATCGGCATTGCTGGTCTTGCCATCACCAGGAACCACCGCTAACACTCGCGGGGGCTGAAACTCTTCTGCTGCCCGCTGAGCCAAGACAGAGTTCACCTCACCATTATTAGTCATCGCTAAGAACGTGCCCGCCGTGGATAGTCCGGCTTCTTCCAACACATCCGTATCGAGGGCACTTCTGGCAAAGACCGTGAGGTTTTCCCGCTCAGCCTCTCGACAAGCCTCCTGATCGGTGTCAATCAGCACGACGGTTTCGCCCCGCTCCTGAAACAGCCGAGCGATCAGGCGACTGATGGGATTACAGCCCACAATAATGGCACCCGTCACCTCGGTTGAATTCACCCGCAGAAGTTTGGCCACCCAGCGGGCTGTCAGCCCCTGCAGCAACACCGTGGAAATAATGGTCAGGAACACCAGAGCTTTGATCGCATCTCCACCACTAATCCCCCGCTCGGTCAACAGGATGGCAAACAAAGAGGCAACCGACGCCGAGACAATGCCCTTGGGAGCTACCCAGGAAATAAATAGCTTTTGCCGCCAGTTGAGCGTGCTTGTCCAGGTACACGTCCACACCGTGAGCGGCCGCACCACAAACATCAGCACAGCTACCGTGAAGACCGCTCCGCGACCTAGGGCAAAAATACTGGCAATGGACAAATCTGCTGCCAGGAGGATGAAGAGCACGGATACCGCTAGGATCGTGAGCTGCCCCTTAAAGCGACGAATCAGCCGTTCTTCTGGCACCGAGGAAGCCCGCAGGACAATACCCGCCACCACCGTGGCCATCAGTCCAGCCTCACTGCGAATGGTTTGGGCGAGGCCAAACAGGCCCCACAAGCCGGCAAGGACAACTAGGCTTCGGAGTTCTTCGGATAAAAAATTTGCCCGCTTCAAAATGAAGCCCAGCAGCCATCCCCCGATCATGCCGATGACCACGCCAATGCCTAGGCGCAGAATCAACCCATTCACAACCGAGAGAAAATCTGCGTCACCATTGAGGATGACATCTAAGACCACCACCGCGAGGATAGCTCCCACGGGGTCAATCAACACGGCCTCCCCTTCCAGCAGGGTGGCAATCTGGCGATCGACCTTCACTTGCTTGAGCAAAGGTGCGACCACTGTGGGGCCCGTCACCACCACCAACGCGGCATATAAAAAGGCCAACGACCAAGGAAATTCCCCCAGCCAGTGGGCGGCCATACCTCCACCAATGAGGGTAATTAAGGTACCAATCGTGACCAAATTTTGAAGGCTGCCCGACACCTTGCCCAACTCTTTAAGCTGCAGGCTTAAGCCACCTTCAAAAAGAATGACAGCAACAGAGAGGGCCACGATGACCTCCAGCCCTGTCCCCAAGACTTGAGGATGCAGCAACCCAATACCGTCTGCACCCAGCACAATGCCAAACAGCAGCAGGAAGACAATACTAGGAACCTTGAGATAATCAGCAACCACTTGGGCGCTGATGCCGGCGATGATCGTCATCACCATCTGTATCGTGATCTCAAAGGGTGCGTCCATAGACCTTAGGCAAACGGGCTAACCGTTAAGTAATGAGGTCGATAACGCTGCGACATGCTGAGGCTGTCCTGAATACTAGACGTAACAACAGGTATGCAATCAGGGAAGGCAAGACTATTCATCATAATTCCTCCCCTCCTCATAGTTCATCTTGCTAGCTTTTGCACTGAATGAGAGCCATCTAGATAAAGCTGCACGCCAGGTCACCCATGCCGATACGGATACGGAAAACCTCGATGCGCTGAACCGGGACGCTATGGTTTATCCTCCCTTCATCGAGCATCATCCAGACTCTTGTCCAAGGTTCCTAACGCTAGGTATCCTTGATGTTCAGCCCGTCTGAATGAGGAACTAGGAGGATTCTGTAGCAGGGTCGTTCAGCTCTAAAACCTTCTATACACCGTAGCAAACCAGGAGAGAACCTGCTAAGTTCCGTTCAACAGGTCTTAGCTCCCAGCCTTATTGGGTCATGCCAATAGGCTGTGGATCAGCCTATTTTCGTGACTTAGGCTACAGTTTGTTCAGCATACCATTCTGGCTTGCGCGCTGTAATCACCGATGCTCTGAAATCGTGCTCTAGTCGAGATGTCCTAGGAGCAATCCTTGGCCCTTACAGCGATCCATGGGTTTTCTGAATTGTGAACCTCGGCCCAGGCGATCGCTCCCTAGGGCGAACTCAGCCTGGGCTGAACCTAAAGATCAGGCCAGGGCAGATGATCCTAGATCGGGGGGCACATCTTGCCAGCGACCGGAACCCACAGCGCGGATCGCCTCGGGCAGGGACAGCGCACCGGTATACAAAGCGCGTCCGACAATGACACCCGTGACCCCTAGGGACTCTAGCCCCAGCAGGCTGAGCAAATCACGAGTGTGGCTAATGCCTCCGGAGGCAATCACCGGCACAGGACTAGCGATCGCCACCTCTCGCAGGGCGTCACAGTTCGGGCCTTGCAGTGTGCCATCTCGATGAATATCCGTATAGATAATGGCACTGGCCCCCGCAGCAGACATGCGGGTTACCAGATCAATCGCGTCAATTTCTGAAGTTTCTAGCCAGCCTCGGGTAGCCACCTTGCCATTGCGGGCGTCAATCCCCACGATGATGCGCTGGGGCAGGTCTTGGCAAAGCTGGGCAACCCTATCTGGCTGCTCAACGGCGATGGTGCCCACAATCACCTGCTGAACGCCCAAATCTAGGAGCTGTTCTACACTTTGGCGATCGCGGAGTCCACCGCCCACCTGCACCGGGACATCTACTGCCTTGAGGATGGCAGCGATCGCTTTTTGATTCACCGGATGGCCGGCCTTGGCCCCATCTAGATCAACTAAATGGAGACGGGTAGCCCCTTGCTCAACCCAGGATTGGGCAACGGCGACCGGATGTTCATCAAACACTTCTGACTGGCTATAGTCGCCCTGGTAGAGGCGCACACATTGTCCATTCAGCAGGTCAATAGCTGGGATAATATCCATAAACGCGACTTAACAGCATAACGGGCAGCAACCTCACCGATCGGACTGGTTCCTAGCTAGCCTTCGTTCGGAGAGGGAGAATCTGGCGTCACCCTACTCGACACCGGCGGGGGATCAAGCGCATCTCCCAAAACAGCAGGCAGGACAACACCGACCTTCATTGTACGAGGTGATGCACCTGCGCGGGAGCCTCCTGGTAGTGATGGCGTCATCCAGCAGATCTTCTAACCTGGGTAAGCCTGAAGAAACCGTTGCGATCTTGGGTAAGACCGTCCGAAATCTTTTAAGCTCAAAGTAGATGCGCCACTGTCCAGCGGTTGGTGTGTTGGCACCCCTATCGGCAGCAAGGGTGAAACCATCCGGTCTAGGGTTGTGCTATTCATACGGATTTTTTTACAGTTATGCAAACGGCTCCCAATTCTGCTCCGGCATCTAAGACCTTACTAACCGATCAGCCCCGCACCCTTGTGTTGGATGTTGGCGGCATGAAATGTGCAGGCTGCGTGCGTGCGGTGGAACACCAGCTCCAGCAGTGCGACGGAGTTGTGAGCGCCACGGTGAACTTGGTCACCGAAACAGCATTGGTGGAATGTGATGGAGCCGTTGTGGAGCAGACCCTGGCTACGCAGCTCACCGAGGCGGGCTTTCCCAGCTATGTGCGCCAAGCTGCTGACTCTGGCCCATCGGTGGCATCTCCTGACACCACCGAGAGCGATCGCTCCTCCTGGCAATTGGCGATCGCCACGCTCTTACTGCTGCTGTCTACCCTAGGGCACCTTGATCATCTAGGGTTTCCCAGCATACCGGGACTCAGCAGCATCGGCTTTCACGGGGGATTAGCGACCTTAGCCCTGCTCGGCCCTGGACGACCGATCTTGGTGGACGGATGGCGAGGACTGCGGCGATGGATGCCCAACATGAATACCCTGGTGGGCTTGGGCACGGTCACCGCCTACAGCACCAGTGTGCTGGCCCTCCTGCTGCCCCAACTGGGCTGGGAATGCTTTTTTGATGAGCCCGTCATGCTGGTGGGCTTTATTGTCCTGGGACGAACCTTAGAACAGCGAGCAAGGCAACGGGCAGCTAAGGCCTTTCGTGCCCTATTGGCCCTGCGTCCGACGGTCGCAAGGCTAGTGGTCGATCGCTCCGACCTAGAGCGATCGCTCACCGCTGACCACCAGGAGATCCCCGCTGAGCAGGTGCAGGTTGGGCAATGGCTGCAGGTGCTGCCGGGAGACAAGCTGCCAGTGGATGGCGAGGTGATTCTAGGGCAAACCACAGTGGATGAGTCTATGCTCACCGGCGAGGCAATGCCGGTGGTCAAGCGTCCGGGGGATCGGGTTGTAGCCGGGAGTTTCAACCAATCAGGAGCGATCGCCATTCAGGCCACCCGCATTGGCAAAGACACCACCCTGGCGCAGATTATTCAGCTCGTTGAAACCGCTCAAACCCGTAAAGCGCCAATCCAGCGCCTGGCCGATACGGTGGCGGGCTACTTCACCTACGGCATCATGGCGATCGCTAGCCTGACCTTCCTCTTTTGGTATGGCTTGGGCACCCGCCTCTGGCCCATGGTCTTACAGGGTTCAGACCATATGATGCAGCATGGGCTCGCTGCCATGATCACCCCCACCGCCGCTTCCCCCCTCTTACTGAGCCTCAAACTGGCGATCGCAGTCTTGGTGATTGCCTGCCCCTGCGCCCTAGGTCTGGCCACCCCCACGGCTCTGCTCGTGGGATCGGGGATGGGGGCAGAGCGCGGCTTGTTATTGCGAGGTGGCGATGTGCTGGAAAAGGTGCATCAGCTCACCACCCTGGTGTTTGATAAAACCGGCACCTTGACCACCGGGCATCCCACCGTCACCGACTGCCTCCCCCAAACCACCGAGATCACCGCTGAGTATCTGCTGCAGATCGCTGCCACTGTAGAAGCAGGCACCCGTCATCCCCTAGCTGTGGCGATCTGCGAGGCGGCCGATGCCCAAGCGCTATCGCGATTGACCGTTCAAGACGTGCAAACCTACCCCGGCTCCGGCGTGGTGGCTCGTTTCGGCGATCAGGTCGTGCGCCTAGGCACTGCGGACTGGTTGAGCCAAGAACAAGTGGCGATCGCCCCTGCCACCCAGCAACTGGCCGATCAGCTTGCCCGTCAAGGTAAAACCATCGTGTACGTTGCCCTAGACCAGACCACCGTGGGTCTCATTGCCATCGCTGACGAACTACGGAGCGATGCGCGGGCCACCCTAGATCGGCTGCGGCAGATGGGCCTCACCGTCATGATGATCACCGGCGATCGCGCCCTTTCAGCCCAAGTCATGGCTGAGCAACTGGCCCTAGAACCCCACCAGGTTCTCGCCGGTGTCCGCCCCGATGCCAAAGCCGACGCGATCGCCCAGCTACAGGCCAAGGGACAACGAGTCGCCATGGTTGGAGATGGCATCAACGACGCACCTTCCCTGGCCCAAGCCGACGTTGGCATCTCCCTCCATTCAGGAACCGAGGTGGCGATCGAAACCGCCGATATT
Source organism: Leptolyngbya sp. CCY15150 (assembly GCF_016888135.1). Classification (NCBI taxonomy): domain Bacteria; kingdom Bacillati; phylum Cyanobacteriota; class Cyanophyceae; order Leptolyngbyales; family Leptolyngbyaceae; genus Leptolyngbya; species Leptolyngbya sp. CCY15150. Next base: position 22,344 of record NZ_JACSWB010000147.1, on the reverse strand, counting down.
ATCCTCATGCGCGATCGCCTCATGGACGTCGTCGAGTCCATTCGCCTTAGCCAAGCCACCTTCAACACCATTCGCCAAAACCTAGGTTGGGCGTTAGCCTATAATCTAATCGGCATCCCCTTGGCAATGGGAGTGTTGCTACCAGGGTTCGGCATTCTACTCAGTCCACCTACGGCTGGAGCCCTCATGGCCTTCAGTTCCATTACGGTGGTGTCCAATTCCCTTCTGCTGTATCGCCATTCCACGATAGACAAGCCATAAACCTAACCATGCATTAGGAAGCGAATTAGTCCAGATACAGGTGAAACCTGCTGTAATAGTCAAGTTAGATGCGGCTAAAGCAGATCTCGGGTTAGGGTATGGGAGAACATTCAGACGAGCCTTCCAAGTCAGTTCACTGTAGGCTTGTGCAACGTGGGCTTATTCAACACCAGGGTGGGAAAGAGAAGCTACGGGGCATAGCGCATCTCAGTCATCCATTTAGCGCCAGTGCTTATACAATTTAGTACAACCACAATTTAGTACCACTCTCGCAGCAGAAGCCGAGGTGAGAATGTTAGGTTGAGATGAGTCAACCCTCTGCTGAGGCCTAAAGCTCTATCCCCCAGCCAGAACCAGACTATCTTGGGTTGCCCATGGTAGGAACGTTCCAGCAGGATCATGAATAATCGGTACATCTTGATCTGTTCAACGGGACTAGGAGTACAGTTAGAAAAGAGAATTCAGAGGTTAGAATCCAGAAGCCTCTGACATGTGATGCCCCATCTCCGATCGCTGATGTACATCTGCTGACCTAGGAGGGTGCAGATCGCCCATGGGGTGTCTATTATAAGTATGCCTTTTTCAGTAAAACCTACGTTTAGTTAGTAGTCGCACTACCAGTTGTCCATGCCTTCAGAACCTCACCAAAATCACCTACTGATCATAGAAGACAATAAAGGACGGCGAGAGTTCACTTTGGATAGTCCGGTGTATTCGATTGGTCGTGATCCTAAGTGTGATATTCGGTTAGTCTCTCAATTTGTCTCGCGCCGCCACGCCACCCTCGTGCAGTTGCCGAACGATGATGGCAGTTTTTACTATCGAATTGTTGATGGCAATCTTAAGGGTAAACCCAGCGCCAATGGGCTGTTGATCAACGGCCGCAAAGTTCAGGCCCATGACCTTGAAGACGAAGATAAGGTGATCTTTGGCCCACAGGTCTACGCTCTTTATTACTCTCTCAAGCGGGATGCGGTTTCCACCGTGCCACCCGATGAATTTGACATCACCCTGATCAGCCCCAACATGGTGGATGGGGATGACGATGATGATGATGACTCGGATGAACCGGATACGGATCTAAGAATCATATGACTGATGAGAGATCTCAATCACCTGTGGGCAAGGATCAAAACGTTTTTGTTCCGATAGTCTCGTTTAAATAGCCGATGGAGCCAGCTTGATGATGGCTCCATCGGCAGGAGGAGCTGAAGCGGCGTTGAGGCGTCATGAGGCAGGTAGGTGATCCTCAACTCTAGGCTGAACTTATAGAATCACGGGTGCCGTTATGGGTAGAACAACGGCACCTTCAATCTGGTTGGCTGACAACTTTTGCGTAGGCTGGGTTGAGCAACATGAACCCCAGCACCAGCTTAGACTTCGTTGAGTGACGCTGACCCAACCTACTAGAGAATCAGGATTATCGTCACGCATCCTCTCGCAAGCTTTGATGCGTTACGGCTACACCCGCCGAACGCATCCTACTCAGCCATCGTGGCCTCATTAACATTATCGAACCCAGGTTCGACCCGTTCACCATGAAGAACGGCCCTAGCCGTCGGGACTCATCTATCCATGGCTAGGGCGGTACGATCAAGATTGCACCATGGCTGCCAACAGGTTTAGACTCAGCTTCTCAAGCGCTATGCCTAGGCTGGGGTTGAGGCATATTCCACCAATTTCCATTGACGATGATCGGCGATCGCTTGATTGACGTGGTCAAACATATCGCGGCAGTGGTTTTGAGTGTGCAGCGGCAGTTCTTCATTTTTAATGACTAGCTTGAGGCGTACCTCCGTCGCTGTCGTCACATTGCGATCGATGAGGGCTTCCACCGTTACGAGCTTGCCAAAAACCACGGATCCCGGCACTTCCCGAGCCATCAAATAGTCACCCGTGTCGTAAATAATATCGAAGTTGCATATCATCAGCACCTCCGCCAGCATCACGGAAAAGCGTTCTGCGGGGGTTTCAAGAGTAAATAAACTTGTATAACGTGCCATAAGTGACTCCGGCTAAGCGGACTAAAAACTGGATCTAGCTCTATGCAAGCATTTGCTACGGGCAAGAGCAACTAATCAATGTGATAATCGTCGCGAGGAGATGCCACCGTTCAGCGCCCATAGAATCTAACAAGAGAGACCTCAACCAGTGATCAACAGGAACCTTATAGGACCATGGGATCAGCAAGGTGGTACACCGAACATTCATCGCTAGCGTGCTACGCCAGGTTCCCCAGGATGTCGAAGGATATAGAGCAGACAGACCCTCAACTCCACCTTAACGAGTTTTGCTAAAACAGGGTTTACTCAAGGGTCGATATGAGTATGGGGGGATGGATCCTTAGTAGACCGTTCACCACAACAGAGACCTGGCCGGGATAGTTCGTCTATGGAATCCGTTGAATTCGTTGATTTGTTCAGTTGGTAGACTATTCAAGACCTGCGTGGCCTTAGAGTATTATAGACGAGCTCATTTTTCAAACGATTGGCGGAAATTGCACAGCGCGGCATGACAGGCAAGTTGATTGTGATGGAAGGAGGAGAGGGCGGCGGCAAAACGACGCAGCTTCGCTACCTCCATCGCTGGTTATGCCAATTACCGGCAGTGCAGTCTCTGCAAGCAGAGGGGCAGATCACAGATATTGTGGTGACGAGGGAGCCAGGGGGCACTCTCACGGGGCAACGCATTCGCCAACTTCTGCTGGATACATCTCCAGAAGAACCCCTGAGCGATCGCTCAGAACTATTGCTCTATGCAGCCGACCGGGCCCAGCATGTAGACCATTGGCTCAAGCCTCGATTGGCGGCGGGAGTGTGGATTTTATGCGATCGCTACAGTGCTTCCACGGTGGCCTATCAGGGCTATGGGCGCAAGTTAGACCTGACCTTGATTGATCAGCTCAATCAAATTGCTACGGGCGGTCTAGTTAGTGACTTAACCTTGTGGCTGGATGTTCCAGTCGACGTAGGGTTAGGTCGGGCCCAGGCGCGGGGAGAGAGCGATCGCATGGAGCAGGCCAGCCTAGCGTTTCATCAACGGGTACGCCAGGGCTTTAGCCAGGTGTTTGCCCAGGCGACCTACCCCGTTGAACAGATTGACGCCATGTCGGATGAAGTGACCGTTGCCCAGCACATCCAAGCCGCCATGTTGCGATGGTTAAGCCAATGGTATCCGACCCATTTTCCGGGCTGATTGGACAACCCCAAGCCGTTCAACTCCTGACCGCAGCGATCGCCCAAGAGCGGGTTGCGCCGGCCTATCTGTTTGTGGGAGCACCGGGCATTGGTCGGCGCTTGGCGGCGCGGGCGTTTGCCGAATGCTTGCTTCAGGGAGGCTTACAGAACCAAGATGGCAGCGATCGCGCCTCCCATCTACGTCAGCGCATTACCGAGGGCAACCATCCTGACCTGCTGTGGGTGGAGCCCACCTATCTCCACCAAGGGCAATTGCTGACGGCGGCAGAAGCGGAGGAGCAGGGCGTTAAACGTCGCACACCGCCTCAAATTCGCCTCGAACAAATTCGCCGCATTGCTCAGTTTCTCGGTCGCCCGCCCCTGGAAGCGCCCCGTTCGGTGATCGTCCTAGACGACGCCAATACCATGGCCGAGGCGGCCGCCAATGGCCTGCTCAAAACCCTAGAAGAGCCCGGTCGAGCTACGTTGATTTTGATTGCCCCTAGCCTAGATTCGCTATTGCCCACCCTCGTCTCCCGCTGCCAGAGCATTCCCTTTCGGCGACTGGAGCCAACGGCGATCGCTCAGGTGTTGACCCAGGTCGGCCAGACAGAACTGCTAGAGCAACCGGATATTCTCGCCCTAGCCCAGGGCAGTCCTGGGGAAGCGATCGCCAACTGGCAGCAACTGCAAACTATTCCTCCCGAGATTTTGGAGGCGATCGCCACCCTGCCCACCACCCTGCGATCCGCCTTGGAGCTAGCCCGCACCCTAGCCGCCCAGCCCCCAGAAACTCAGCTATGGCTAGTGGACTATTGGCAGCAAAAACTTTGGTACACCCACCAGCAGGCCGCCGCTCTCCCTCATCTAGAACAAGCCCGGCGCTGTTTACTCACCTTCGTTCAGCCTCGATTGGTGTGGGATGTCACCTTGCTCAATCTCCTAGAGCTTGTACAATAGCCAGAGTTCAGGCAAGGTCTGGACAGGTTCACAGGGAGCATCCCAGTTTCGCAAGTTGACCCACCCTTCGGGAAGCGCAAGCTCTACATCCCCCAACCCCTTCTCCCTCAAAAACGGGAAGGGGAGCTAGATTCAAAGTCCTTCGCCCGACTTGGGAGAGGGATGTAGGGTGAGGGCTACAAAAGTGGGATACACCCGGTTTACACCGCTTGACCCTTCAACCCAATCATTCAACCCAAGAAGCAACTATGGTGCGTGCAGCGATCGGCATTATTGGCGGCAGCGGGCTCTATCAAATGGACGCCCTCACCGATCTCCAAGAGATCCACATAGAAACTCCCTTTGGAGCCCCCTCCGACGCGATCCGAGTTGGCACCCTCGACCAAACTCCTGTGGCTTTCTTGGCCCGTCATGGCCGCCATCACCACCTGCTGCCTTCGGAACTGCCGTTTCGCGCCAATATCTACGCTATGAAACAACTGGGGGTCGAGTACCTGATCTCGGCGTCAGCGGTGGGATCCTTGCAGGCCGACATGAAACCCCTGGATATGGTGCTCCCGGATCAGTTCATCGATCGCACCAAAAATCGAGCATCCACCTTCTTTGGCGAAGGCATTGTGGCCCATGTGGCCTTTGCCGACCCCATTTGCCCGAAGCTTTCCCAAGTGTTGGCAGAGGCGATCGCCAGTCTGCAGCTTGATAACGTCACCCTCCATCAGGGCGGCACCTATGTCTGCATGGAGGGCCCCGCCTTTTCCACCAAGGCAGAATCCAACCTCTATCGCAGTTGGGGCGCGTCGGTGATTGGCATGACCAACCTGCCAGAAGCCAAGCTAGCCCGCGAGGCGGAGATTGCCTACGCCACCCTGGCCTTGGTCACCGACTACGATTGCTGGCATCCCGACCACGACAGCGTCACCGTGGATATGGTCATCGGTAATTTAACCAAAAATGCCCAGAATGCCCAGCGGGTGATTCAAGAAACCGTGCGGCGGTTAGCGCACCATCCCCCCGGATCAGAGGCTCACTCCGCCTTAAAGTACGCCATTCTCACGCCCTTAGACCATGCTCCAGAATCCGCCAAACAGCGCCTAGGGCTGCTGCTGGACAAGTATTTGTAGACTGGTACTGCAAGACAGAAGAACGAAGACAGAAGAACGAAAAGGACGTCCAGGACACGCGAGGGTTCCCACCTTAGCAACGAGGCGGGTTACTTCCGCTTCGGAGTACTAGGGCTTGTTTTAAAGCTCATCCAAACCCTGATTCTCTCGTACGAAAGATCAAGGGGTTTAGCAGGTTTTAAAACAGAGCCTAGCGCGACGGAGGAGGCGATCGCCCTCTAAATCTCTCCACTTAACCGATCTAGCCTAAGGTCTAAGGCAGACCCGGTCAGGAAAATAACCATTTCATCACAAACACGATAAAAGTCGTAGGTAGACGGATAGCGATTTCCCGATAGTTTGCCCTAAGATCAATGATTAACTGGCCTGCCAACTTGGCAAGCATGGAACATTGTTGAGGAAATGCCCGTGAGTCCAGAAACCCTTGTGCCATCGCTCGGCACAGCCCCGACGTCCTTTACGCCGGATGACTTCGATCAATACGTCATGTCCACCTACGGGCGCTTTCCATTGGCCCTAGAGCGAGGTGAGGGGTGTCGCGTGTGGGATACCAACGGGCGGGAGTATCTGGACTTTGTGGCGGGCATCGCCACCTGCACCCTCGGCCATGCCCATCCAGCCATGGTTGAGGCCATCAGTCAGCAAATTCGCACGCTGCACCACGTTTCCAATCTTTACTATGTGCCGTCCCAGGGGCAGCTTGCCCAATGGTTGGTGGAACACTCCTGCGCCGATCGCGCCTTTTTCTGCAATTCTGGTGCCGAAGCCAACGAAGGAGCCATTAAGCTCGCCCGCAAATATGCCCATACCGTCTTAGGCATTGAGGAACCGGTGATTCTCACGGCCCAAGCCAGCTTCCACGGCCGTACCCTAGCCACCGTTACCGCCACAGGACAGCCCAAATATCAAAAGAACTTCAGCCCCCTTGTGCCTGGCTTCCACTATGTCCCCTACAACGACATTCAAGCCCTAGAGCAGGCGATCGCTGACCTTGACCAAGGTGCGCGGCGGGTGGCAGCCATCATGCTGGAGGCCCTACAAGGCGAAGGTGGCGTGCGTCCTGGCGACCTGGCCTACTTCCAGCGGGTGCGCGAACTGTGTGATCAAAAAGGCATCCTGCTGATCTTGGATGAAGTGCAGGTGGGTATGGGGCGATCGGGCCGCTATTGGGGCTACGAAAACCTAGGAATTGAGCCAGATATCTTCACCTCAGCTAAGGGCTTGGGCGGCGGTGTGCCCATCGGCGCATTACTCTGCAAGTCCCACTGTGATGTCTTCCAAGCCGGGGATCATGCCAGCACCTTTGGCGGCAATCCCTTGGTCTGCACGGTGGCCCTTGCCGTATGCCAAACGCTAGAGCAAAACAATATTCTCGCTAATGTAGTGGCGCGGGGTGAGCAGTTGCGGGCAGGGCTGAGGGCGATCGCCCAAACCTATCCCCATCTCATCCAAGAGGTACGCGGCTGGGGGCTGATCAATGGCCTGCAGATTGCCGATGACAGCGACTTAACCTCCGTTGCCATTGTTAAAGCGGCCATTGATGAAGGTGTGCTGCTGGTGCCAGCCGGGCCCAAGGTGGTGCGGTTTGTGCCACCCTTGATCGTCAGCGAAGCCGAGATCGATCAGGCTCTCAATGCCGTCCGTCGAGCGATCGCTTCCCTGCTCTAAAGGCAGTACCGATTGACCGACCGAACGTAGTCATCATCTGAGGGTTTCCCAGCGATAGCAAAGATGAGAGATCGGGTCTTTCAGCCGAGCAATCCCTGATTGACAGGCAAAACCTCAAATCCCCTCTTCCAAGACGGTAGAGGGGATTTGAAAATACCTGTCATTGTCTTGTTCCGCTGGTGGGAAACGGTGCTGAGGATCAGGGGAAAAGATTGATCGATCCGTCAATCAGCAGATGATGCCACGAGACCAATAGACCTATTACAGCCCTGAAACGGAGAAGCTTACTGAGCCTCAGGCTTGGGATGACAATCAAAAATCACGGCAAAATCGCTACTTGGCATTCGATTGCGAATCGATTTGAGGTGCCCCTCTGCATCTGACTGGCTACGAAACCGCCCAACCGGAACGCGGTGACCGGGTAGCAGTTCCACCAAGAGCCAAGGGTTAAGTCGTTCTTTATAATTCATGAGGCGATCCTAAAGTTGCAGTAGGTCTGAAACGCGAACACACCGGACGTCGAGCCCTTATCGCTAAGAGCTAGAGGCGATGATGTGGACTAAAATCTCTATGGCGCGACGGACGACGCAGGACATTTACCTGCTAGAGGTCATCCATCATGTACATTGTTGGACGGGAGTAGTGATGATTACTGGTTCAAAATAGCCGGAGACGTAGGTCGATAGTTGAGTCACCTAACGCTCAAAAAGGATGAGGACAGGACAGCTAGCCATCGGGGTTGCATCTAGAATCTCCGCCACATTTTCATCCGTCTCCTACAGATTTATCACAGGAGAGTGGGCGCTCCTATGGGGATTGGGCAACATTTGACAATTCTTCGAATTTCTTGATACTTCTGAGTCAGAACGTTATGGAATCTAGCGCCACACCCTGTATCAATCAAGCCTTGTTCAGTCCTTGTCAGCCTCTCCCCCTCACGTTATGACCCTTCCCAATTGGATCACGGTGTCACGGTTGCTAGGTGTACCCCTCCTGCTGTATACCCTGCATCAGCCCACAGAACTGCTGCGATGGATTAGTCTTGGTATTTTTCTCGTGGCGGCAGGTACAGATTGGCTGGATGGCTACCTGGCTCGCCGGTTGAATCAAATCAGTGAAATGGGGAAGTTTTTAGACCCCTTGGTCGATAAACTCTTAGTCTTAGCACCTCTCCTAGCCTTGGTTGAACTAGGCGAGGTACCCGCCTGGGGAGTTTTTCTGATCCTTGCCCGTGAGTTGACCATTGCCGGATGGCGAGTCAATCAAGCCCAAGTCTCGGGAGCCAATCTCTGGGGCAAACTCAAAACCGTGACCCAAATTGTGGCGATCGCCCTTTTAATTACACCCCTACCTTTAGTATGGCATCCTCTGTCAATGGGAGTCTTTTGGCTAGCCGTCCTGCTCACCTGGATTTCCGGTGGACTATATCTCTGGCAGGGCCTACGATCTCCTAAAGCGCGATCGCTATAGGCAAGGTTACAAGAGCATCCCGTCCCAACAGACCGCCTTTTTCTAGACACTCCCCGGAAATAGAGAATCACCGGATGTAGTCATGAACGACTCTACAGCGATCATGTCCGTTCGCCTGCCAGATTATCCGGGAAGAATAACCTAGTTTTAGAGGATGCCTGAGTGAAGTACTTTGCGGTGTTGCTGGGACTTTTACGCGATCGCGATGCCTTTTTAAACGACATTCAAAACGAAGTTCGCTTAGAAAGAAAAATCATTGCTTTACTCGTATCAAGCTGCATATTTTTTGCAGTTTATGGTGCCATTATTGGATCATCAAGCAGTTGGCTACAGTTAATTGCTTCCGCTATAAAATTGCCAGCTCTCTACTTAATTACGCTAGTTATTTGTTTGCCAACGCTCTATTTTTTCGACATTTTGTTTGGCTCAAAACTATCGTTTGGGCAATATATAACGCTGATGCTCACCAACATGGCGGTCATTAGTGTTCTGCTCTTTAGTTTTGCGCCCGTCACGCTATTTTTTCTAATTTCAGTACCAGACTATGACTTTTTTCTTCTGCTAAACGTGGCATTTTTTGGGGTGACTGGCTTTGTAGGCGTCAAGCTTTTCTACGAAGGCATGCTGTCTCTAACCGTTCCTCAAACGTTGCCGTCTACAGCAGAACAAGCGATCGCTCCCCTACCTGCCTCTCAATCTACATCGTCAGAAGATCGCCATGATTTTACCGATGAGATTATTGCCATTGAAGACAACCAAGATAGCAGAATCAAGACGAAGGAAACTAGTGCAAATAAGCTGCAGGATAGCCGCAGAAAACTTTTGCAAGCTTGGTTAATCCTCTATGGTCTTGTAGGTAGCCAACTGGGTTGGACATTGCGTCCATTTTTTGGGGCTCCCGGAGAACCCTTCCAACTTTTCCGTCCTGATATTGGCGGCAACTTTTATATCAATGTTATTCAGACACTGCTCCATTTTCTATTCAACTACTAACACTAGAGCCTTAAGCAATTCATGTCATCTATGACTGATCAATAGCCCGTAGAATGGGCTTGTATATATAGATTGGGCATGGTTGAAAACCCAACCTCAAAGCCCCTCTCCCAAGCCGGGCGAAGGGCTTTGAAAAAACTTGCAACTAGTCCTTGACATCCTAGGCAGCGCCACCATGGACACGCTGAATTTAAAAGAGTTACAGCTCACCCAGGATGAACTTGAAACTCTCACAAAACTTCATTTCTCACAAGCCTGGATCAACTTCTCATTTCGACCTTCTAGTCTCAAATCCTTTCGGGCTTTTTTAGACCTAGCTATAACTGAGGTGATCTTGCTGATGATCACCTCTATTTTTTGCATTCCCATTGTCTTGCTAGTGTTGCGCAATACAAGCTGGCTCTTGATCAACAATCAGGATGCGATCGCCTTCTTTACCGTAGGCTTTGGTACAGCGTTGATTGTGTTTCTAGGCATGAATGGTTTGTTTTGGTGGCGATCGCACCGCTATCGATCCCTCGATCGCATTTTGCTCGATGTGGATCGCTATAACGACATCATTCAATCGATTCAAATCTTTCAAGAGCTAGAGTCTCATCATGCGTCTCGCCAGTCTCTTGAGCAACAATCCCAACTTCTCCAAGCCCTGACCATCACCCGCGAAAATCTAGTTTGTGCGATCATGACCGATCGAATTCTTCGCAAAAACCAGCGCTTTTTGGCGCGACGACAAGAGCTCCTTGAAAATATTGAAACCAACCTAATTACTCTACAAGCCGTTCAACTACCAGCAGAAGCCAGCGACTATCAACAGTTTTTGAACGACGCCCTGCAAATCGCCTTGAGTGTGCGCCAAGAACTCGATTACCCTAAAAACTAGCGCACCTTCTATCCCTAGCCATAGCAACACCTAGGATATAGAAGATGGGTTGTTGTTCAGCGATCGCAGGTATGCCACAGTCTAAACGTCGATATGCCATTCTGGGGACGGGTGCCCTAGGCGGATTTTATGGAGCACAGTTGCAGCAATCAGGTCTGGAGGTTCACTACCTGCTGCACCGGGATTATGACTATGTTCGGCAGCATGGTCTTGTTGTGGAGTCTGCTGATGGCGATGTGATTCTCCCTGAGGTACAGGCCCATGCCAGTGTAGCCACCATGCCCCCCTGCGATGTGGTTGTGGTGGCGTTAAAGACGACTCAGAATCACCTGCTCCCCCAGTGGCTGCCTAGCGTCACCAAGCCCGATGGCGTGGTTCTGGTGCTGCAAAACGGATTAGACGTAGAGCCCTACGTGGCAGATATTGTCGGGGCAGATCGGGTGATGGGCGGGCTTTGTTTCATCTGTTCCAACAAAGTTGGGCCGGGGCATATTCGCCATTTGGATTACAAAAAGATTGCCCTAGGTGACTACGGGTCAAACTATGCAGCTAGGGGCATCACAGAACGGTTGAAAGCGATCGCTCAAGATTTTGAACAGGCGGGAATTCCCATTGATCAAACGGAAGATTTGCTCTGGGCTCGCTGGAGAAAACTGATTTGGAATATTCCCTTCAATGGTCTCTCTGTTGTCCTCAATGCCAGCACCAGCGAGATGATTTTTGACCCCCATGCGCGTCAATTAGCGATCGCATTGATGCAGGAAGTGATTGCCGTGGCTGCTGCCTATGGTCGAGTTTTGGATGACCATTATATTCAGCAGAATATTGACCATACTGAGCATATGAAACCCTACCGCACCAGCATGAAAATTGACTATGACGAACAGCGTCCGCTGGAGTTGCAAGCCATTTTCAAACAGCCGATTATCGCGGCTCAGGCTAAACAAGTGCCCGTCCCGTTGACACATATGCTTTATCAACAGCTACAGTTTTTGGATCAACGAAATCAAGGGGCTTGAGTGGGCGAACTCAACTCAATGAGGCTAACTTGCCGGGTTTCGAATCCGCTCAGCCCTCTGTTCATGAGGCTTAGAGCCTTTCGACGTCGCTCAAGGCTCTAAGCCTCATGACGTCCTCCCACTTAGCAGAAGCTAGATGTCAACCCTAGGATGCACCATCCCCTTCAACGCCTAGCTCACTCCAACTCCGAGACAAGTAAACATATATTGCTAAATATTGCAGCGCTAGCATTTCTTCTTAACAAAGAACATGGATGATATTAACCATTTGAATTGATTAACGTCGAAGCGATCGCTCCCTTAATAACCTGATGCTAGAACAACGAAATTCCGTTAATTCAGTAGGACGTGAATTCAAAGGTTCATGTTTCTGAATATAAACCTTTGTCAAAAACAATGTAGTTTAGTTCAGAAGATCACGGATCAACAAATATGATGATCAGTACGTCGAGCTATTCACGCTTGGCGCATCATTTTTCTTTAATTACATACCTCAACAAGGACTTATTGCATTATGACTACAACCTTACAGCAGCGCGATGGCGCTAATGTATGGGAGCGGTTTTGCAACTGGGTCACCAGCACCGATAACCGCCTCTATGTAGGCTGGTTCGGCGTCTTGATGATTCCTACCCTGCTCACCGCTACCATCTGTTTCATCATTGCCTTCGTGGCAGCACCTCCCGTTGACATCGACGGCATCCGCGAGCCTGTTGCAGGTTCGTTGATCTACGGCAACAACATCATCTCCGGTGCGGTTGTGCCTTCTTCCAACGCCATTGGTCTTCACCTCTACCCCATCTGGGAAGCAGCTTCCCTTGATGAGTGGTTGTACAACGGCGGCCCTTACCAGTTGGTTTGTTTCCACTTCCTGATCGGCATTTTCTGCTACATGGGACGTCAGTGGGAACTCTCCTACCGCTTGGGTATGCGTCCTTGGATCTGCGTTGCCTACAGCGCTCCCTTGGCTGCTGCAACCTCTGTGTTCTTGATCTACCCGATTGGTCAAGGTTCCTTCTCCGACGGTATGCCCTTGGGTATCTCCGGCACCTTCAACTTCATGTTCGTGTTCCAAGCCGAGCACAACATCTTGATGCACCCCTTCCACATGTTGGGTGTGGCTGGTGTCTTCGGTGGCTCACTGTTCTCGGCGATGCACGGTTCCTTGGTGACCTCCAGCCTAGTGCGTGAGACGACCGAGACCGAGTCTCAGAACTACGGCTATAAGTTCGGGCAAGAAGAAGAAACCTACAACATCGTTGCGGCTCACGGCTACTTCGGTCGTTTGATCTTCCAATATGCTTCGTTCAACAACTCTCGCGCCCTGCACTTCTTCTTGGGTGCATGGCCGGTGGTCGGCATCTGGTTCACCGCTCTGGGCATCAGCACCATGGCGTTTAACCTGAACGGCTTCAACTTCAACCAATCCGTTCTCGACTCTCAAGGTCGTGTAGTGGGCACTTGGGCAGACGTGTTGAACCGCGCCAACCTAGGTATGGAAGTCATGCACGAGCGTAATGCTCACAACTTCCCGCTTGACTTGGCTGCTGTGGATGCACCTGAAATCGGTTAATTCCACCGTTCGCTAAATTAGGCTAACGTCATAGCGCGTGTTCTTTGCTGGGCATGCGCTATGTTTATGGATGAAAACGGGCGATCGCTCTGGGTTGGAAAACAGGGGCGATCGCCCGCTATGATTTGAAAGGCATTGGTTGGAGGAACAGCTACGGTTTACACACGTCCCTTAGCCCGCTTGATTGAACAGTTCCAGCGCCTACCTGGCATTGGCCCCAAAACAGCTCAGCGGCTAGCTCTACACATCTTAAAACGACCAGAAACTGAGGTTCAGGCCCTTGCCGAAGCCTTGGTAGCAGCTCGGCAGCAGATTGGTCTATGTTCTATCTGCTTTCACCTATCTGCAGATCCGGTTTGTGAAATCTGTCGTGCGCCTTCGCGGGATGACCAAACCATTTGCGTAGTCTCCGATTCTAGAGACGTGATCGCCTTAGAAAAAACTCGCGAGTATCGCGGTAAGTACCATGTCCTCGGCGGCATGATTTCTCCTATGGATGGCGTTGGCCCCGATCAACTGCACATTGCGCCGCTCATTCGCCGCGTGAGCCAGCAGCAGGTGTCAGAAGTGATCATCGCCATCAGCCCCAGCGTCGAGGGGGAAACCACGACGCTGTATCTTGGGCAGTTGCTGAAACCGTTCACCAAGGTGACCCGCATTGCCTTTGGCCTGCCGATGGGCGGTGATTTAGAATATGCCGATGAAGTTACCCTGGCGCGGGCCTTAGAAGGCCGCCGGGAAATCGATTAATCCCGATGGTTAAGACCAGTTCAGGGCACTAGTGGAACATCGATGAATCCCAGTACTTCGTTAGCGACGTAGGCGATCGCAATTTTGATTACCGTCCGTCACCCGATTATTGGTACGACAACGCTCCCAGGCAATTTGGTTGCCGAGGGCCGTGGGGAAATTATCGCGGCTCTCCAGGGCCAGGTCGAAAAACTCAAGGCTGGCCGCTTCATCCCCTTGCTGCACTAAAATTTGCGCCTTGAGATAGTACAAGTCTGGATTATTGGGAGCCGCAGCGATCGCTCGATCAATGGCGGTCGTAGCGCAGCCATGGTCATCCAAATCACGACAGGCCACCGCAATGCCGCGCTGGGCTACGTAGGGCGGCGCAGCGTAGTTTTCTAGGCGGCTAATGGCATCTTCTGGATCAGCAAAGGGCAGGTTCACCGCAATCATCAAGTCCATAAACCCTTTGACCAGGTTCAATTCTGGATCGGTGGCATCAATTGCTTCAGCCGCATTGATGTGGCTAAAAACATTCTGTAGTTTCATCAAAGCTGTGGGTGAGCCCCGCAGGGTGCCTTGGGTCATAATCACATGGGCTCCTTCCATGAAATGCCCCACGGCCATATAGAGATTGCCCCGTAAAGGATCTGTCTCCACCAAAGCTTCCGCCGCCTCACGGGTGAGGGTAGCACGGCTGCCCATGGTATCCCAATCCTCTTCTAGGTAGGCCAGGGAAGCCACCATGGCATGGGCCATGGGTTCATCGTCTTCAGCAGATTCTAGTAAGCGACCGGCTTCTACATAATTACCCTGCTCAAACATGGCGCGGAAGGCTGCTTCGGTTTGATCGCCAATGCTGCGAGGGTCACTGGTGCGGAAGGGGTCTCCAGCCCAAGCCGGAGATGCGCCCAAACTGAGGGCGATCGCCATACTGCCGACGATCAGGGGTTTGGACAGGCGCTTGAGATAAGACCCAAGGGAACGAAACGACGCTGTGGCTGCCATAGGATTCTTTAGTAACGGCTCATCAAGACTTTTCCTGCTATCCAGAGGATGAATAGACCCAGCTCATTGGGCTAGGCATGGGCAGGATAACGGATTGCTATGACACTGATGGTAGCGGCGATCGCCCTCGATGGGGAGCGATCGCCCCTGCTTCTCAGGACTCACATTCCTAAGGGTCATGACTGCAAATGCCGTTCTCAGGTTTCAGGGGGCTCCAGGATCGCTACAGAAATCACAGAATCCGTCCCGAGGCCGCTCGCTTTTGGAAGGTGCCATAGCCCGCTTCCCCACACCAGCGATCGCCATCCACCAGCAGCCGTCCTCGCACAAACACCTTCTTCACCTTGCCGGTCACCTGCCGCCCTTCAAACATGGAATAGTCCACCCGCGAATGGTGGGAGCTGGCGCTAATCACATGCTGTTCCTCTGGATCAAAGATCACCAAGTCGGCATCACTGCCCACCGCGATCGTGCCCTTGCGGGGAAACAGGCCAAACATCTTGGCAGGGGCCGTGGCCGTGAGCTGCACAAAGCGATTCAGGGAAATTTTGCCCGTGCGCACACCGCCGTCATAGAGCAGCACCAAACGATCTTCCACTCCAGGAGCCCCATTGGGAATCTTGTTGAAATTGTCGCGGCCCAATTGTTTGGAAAAGCGTACGCCCAGAGGCTGTTCATTCATGCAAAACGGACAGTGATCCGTGGCCACCAGTTGCAGATCATCAAACCGCAACCCTCGCCATAGATCATGGTGGCAATGATGATCCCGCAGCGGCGGCGTCATCACATACTGAGCTGCATCAAAGCCAGGACGTTCATACTCATCGCTGTGGAGAAACAAATAGTGGGGACAGGTTTCGGCAAACGCCTCAATGCCGCGATCGCGGGCCTCCACCACCGCCGCCAGGGCTTCTGGAGCAGAGAGATGTACGATATACACCGGAATCTCCGCCAATTCAGCGATGCGGATCGCCCGATGGGTAGCCTCCGCTTCCATGATCCGGGGGCGGGTGAGGGCATGGTACTTCGGTGACGTATTGCCCTGGGCCAACGCCTCATCAATCAACACCTGAATCACCTGGCCGTTCTCAGCATGGAGATTCACCATACCGCCATGGTCTCCTACGGCGCGCATGGTGCGAAAAATGTCTGCATCACTCACCATCAAGGTGCCGGGATAGGCCATGTACATTTTGATGCTGGATATCCCATCCTGGTTAATCAAATCCGGCAACTCTGCCAACACATCCGGATTAATATCCGTGAGCACCATGTGGAAGCTGTAGTCGATACAGACCTGAGGCTCTGCCAAGGCCAGGCGTTCATCCAGCGTATGCTTAGCGCTTTCTCCCCGACCTTGATAGGCAAAGTCAACGATTGTCGTTGTACCGCCAAAAGCCGCCGCATAGGTACCCGACTCATAGGTATCACAGTTCATCGCTGGCCCCTGGGGGCCTTCCATATGGGTATGGACGTCAATACCCCCCGGAATCACCAGCATCCCGGTCGCGTCATGACACACAGCCCCCGGTACGTCCAAGTGGCGAGCGATCGCCTCGACCTTGCCATTCTCCACCAAAATATCGGCAACGTAGTCATCCACCGCCGTTACAATCCGTCCACCCTGAATCACCACTTGGCTCATCGACAACTCCTTGTTTTAATCCCGTAGCCTTTGCCATGCTTGGAGCCGATCGGCGATCGCACCCATCCTGACACCAGAGCCTCAGCCCAACGCTAGTCTGAATTTTGCAGGGGTTAGCGAGAGATATGGTTAGGCACGTTACAAAACCATGGAGCCGTTCATAAAAGGATAGAGAATGATACAACTAGACACCTATTCCAGTGATGATTCTAGCGATCGCTTCCGGCTGAGGCGATCGCCCAAAAGATGAAAAATAGGTTAAGACCTCCATATCTGGCCCAGCAGAATTCGGAGTCGCTCTACATGTGCTGCTACAATGAAATCTACGTTACATAACGCGGTGCGCTGTATCACCTGTTGTGGTTGTCTCCTCAAACGCTTCCAATTCACCCCATGACGCGACCGTAATGCTTGGTACGGCGACGTTTTTGTGAATGTTTCAAAAATTTAACAAAAACTCTACTGCCATTTCTGCGTAGATAGGATATGATTGCACGCAAGAAAGGTTCGGCAGCAGAGCGAGAATTGTGATACGCAGTCCTTATGTTCTCTCCGAATTGTAGATGTACTGATTTGGTTTGGAGAGGATCGTGACTATTTACGTTGGCAACCTGTCTTTTCAGGCAACCGAAGAAGACCTGCAAGAAGTATTTGCTGAATATGGCGAGGTTTCTCGCATCAGCCTTCCCACTGACCGTGAAACAGGCAGGAAGCGTGGATTTGCTTTCATCGAGATGAAAGAAGATTCTGTGGAAGACACTGTCATTGCAGAGTTAGATGGCGCAGAGTGGCTCGGCCGTGAGCTACGGGTGAATAAGGCAAAACCCAGAGAGAACAGCGGAGGCGGCAACCGCCGAGGTGGAATGCGCGCAGGCTAATCCCTGAACGCGACATGTGATCTCTGTCTTAAACTAGAGTTTGCACTTCATGAAATGTCGGAAGCCATCGCACAGCATCTGCTTGGGAGATACGTGGGCGTCCGACGTTTTTTGTTGCCGCCACAGACTCACTGTCCGCTAGGTTAGCATCCATGTCTCGCCTTCCGTGGAGTATCCAGATCGGTCTGATCGTCCTGGCATTAGGGGCGATCCTGATTGCGCTGGCTAGTGTCGCTGGTCTGTATGCCGATCTGGCCCTACTGTCTCCCCTGTTGGCCAACCTATTCCTGGTGCTCGTCCTGGGATTGTTGCTGGGGGCGATCGCTCTGCTGATCTATCCCCTATGGCGCTGGTGGCAGGCAAGCCAACGCAAGCGGGTCAAGCGACCACCCGTGGCTCCTACGAACAAAGCATCTGCAGCCCAAGCCGTTCTGGCTGGGGTACAGCAGCAGGTGGAACAGGTGCAGGACGAGGTTACCCGTCAAGTGTTGCGCGATCGCTCCCAGGCTATTGGCCAGGATCTAGAAGGGCGATCGCTGCATATGGTGGTGTTTGGCACTGGGTCGGCGGGCAAAACATCGCTGGTGAACGGTCTCATTGGCCGCGTGGGCGGGCAGATGGCTGCGCCCATCGGCACCACGGTGGATAATCAAACCTATGGCCTGCGCCTGCGGGGCCTGCAGCGGCGTCTGCAGTTGACCGACACGCCGGGGCTTGCCGAAACGGGCGTCATGGGTACCCAACGGGAGCAACAGGTGCGCCAATTAGCTGCCGAAGCAGACCTATTACTGTTTGTCGTGGACAATGACCTGCGGCAGTCGGAATATGCCGTCGTGCGATCGCTCCTAGAGATGGGCAAGCGCTTGGTGTTGGTGTTCAACAAACTTGATCTGTACCCAGAATCTGACCTCGCCACCCTGCTTCAGCAGATCCAGCAACGACTGGCCGACCAGATAGCTCCAGAGGATATCGTGGCGATCGCTGCCCAGCCGCGGCCTGTACGCCTCAACACTGGCGAATGGGTGACGCCCGAACCCATGCTAGAGCCCTTGATGCAGCGCCTAGCCACCATCCTTCGCAACGACGGCGAAGATTTAATTGCCGACAACATTTTGCTGCAGTCCCAACGGCTCAGCGACGAGACCCGCCAGTGGCTGAACCAAGAACGTCGCCAGCGGGCCGAAGCTATTGTTGATCGCTATCAATGGATTGGGGCCGGCGTGATTGCCGCTACGCCCTTGCCGGGGGTAGACCTGGTGGCTGCAGCGGCGGTCAATGCCAAGATGATTGTTGACCTCGGGCAAGTCTATGGCTGCGACCTAGACCTAGAGTCGGGGAAGGCGCTGGCGCTGGCGTTGGTGAAAACCTTGGCGGGGCTGGGTATCCTCAAGGGAGCCATCGAGCTACTGTCCGTGGCGCTGCAAACCAACGTGGCCACCTTCCTGGTGGGGCGGGCCGTGCAGGGAGCCACCGCCGCCTATCTTACCCGTATCGCTGGCTATAGCTTTATTACCTATTTCCAACAGGGACAAGACTGGGGCGATGGCGGCATGACCGACGTGGTGCAACAGCAGTTTCAGCTCCATCGGCGCGATCGCTTCATGCAGGCTTTCGTACAAGATGCGATCGCTCACCTAGATAACCTAGTCCCATCCCCCACCGATGACCCCACCAATCTGTCCTAGCGCATCGACATCTGCGATCGCCCTACTGCACTAGCCAAATCTGGACGCCCCGCATCGATTAAAGCGCGATCGCGAATTCGGCAGGAATCACAGCGTCCACAGGGCTGCTCTCCCCCCTCATAGCAAGACCACGTTTGGTGAATCGGCACCCCCAGCGCCAACGCCCGCCGTACAATATCCACCTTACTGTCTTCCACCAAGGGAGCCACTAACCGAGGAGCCTTACCTTCTAATCCTACCTTGGACGACAGATTAGCTAACTGCTGAAACGCCGCTAGATAATCTGGACGACAATCGGGATAGCCGGAATAATCTACCGCATTAATCCCCAGATAAATTGCCTCCGCCTGCTGCGCCTCCGCCAACGACAGCGCCAGGGCAATAAACACCGTATTCCGACCCGGCACGTAGGTATTCGGAATCACCCCAGACTGCACTCCATCCTGAGGCAAGGCCATAGCCGCATCGGTGAGCGACGAACCGCCCCACTGCCCTAAGTTCACATCCAACATAAAATGCTGCTGGATACCGAGATGGCGCACCACTTGCAGAGCTGCCGCTAGTTCTCGCTGATGCCGTTGTCCATACTGAAACGATAGGGCGATCGCTTCATAGCCATCGGCGATCGCTTGGGCGGCAGCGGTGGCAGAATCTAAGCCGCCAGAAAGCAACACTACGGCTTTGGGGGAACGTTGAGCTGTCACGATCGCATTACTCCATATAAGCGTTTGTAGCCTAGCGCGTGGAGACGGGTTCCGACAAGGGCGATCGTTCAAGCTACCGGCGCATCTGCTTCAACTTATGGGAGTGGCGTTGGGGGGCGATGTTGATGTAGACACTTGTCAATCGACTGCCAGATAGGTTAGAACAGATTCAACTTCAGGGGCACCCATATCCTTGGGATGGGTCTT
Organism: Leptolyngbya sp. CCY15150; assembly: GCF_016888135.1. Lineage (NCBI taxonomy): Bacteria > Bacillati > Cyanobacteriota > Cyanophyceae > Leptolyngbyales > Leptolyngbyaceae > Leptolyngbya > Leptolyngbya sp. CCY15150. The sequence continues at coordinate 2,364 of NZ_JACSWB010000147.1, read as the reverse complement.
GTTGTGAAAAATGATGTAGCGCCGAATCCAACCGACATAGGTCTGCTCTGTTCGATAGGAGTAATGCTTCAGCCGAATCGCATCGCGGACTTGATCCAAGAGTTTTCTGGGTCGAGGATCGATCATAAGCCAGGAATCTCCAGATAGAACTTATGTACTAAATACTACATGCGTTGATCCTGGGCTGATCGTGAAGATTGTCTGAAGATAGCCGCATAACACCCTGAAATGAGCGTACTATACGGATCTCGGTATGCATAACTACCCTAATAGGGGTGTTATCAAGCATCTCATCGGCATAATCACCCCTATATAGGTGTATAGACTGATTAAGATCTGTATAACACCCCAAGTAGGGTGGTTATACAGACAATTTTCAGCCTAATCCTCTCTGGAGGAGGTGATATTCAGTTGTGGTCTGGCTAATCATCCCTATGGGAGGTGTTATGCCGATCAGAGGGGGGAAGTTCAGTATAAACAATAGTTATGCCGCAAGTCTTCGGTGAGGGCGGTAGCATGAAAGTTATCTCTTGGCATATAAGGTCAAGTTGCCATTAAGCTATTGGTGAAGACATAATCTTGAAGTAGTCAAGGTAGAGAACAGTAGCTGTTAGGTTAGCTTCAAGATGAAAAGTCGTAGAAACAGAGCCATTGATTTCTCTGCTATCAAAGCTGGAGTTGTTGTTTGGGTTGGTATTGTTGCTCTATTTATTTCTGTGGTTTTAATAACTCTTTTCTGGCGTTTCCCGAATGAGCGAGAGTTGCTAACTTTTACAGCCACGGTTCTTTCTTCTACAGCAACGGTCATCAGTGTTGTTTATATTGCTCAGGGTTTAACCCAAAATGTCGAATTTTCAAAGTTGACTAGAGCAATTGAACTAACTGAGCGATGGAATTCTCCTGATTTTTCTGAGACGAAAGCAGTTACTGTTGAACTTGCAAAAATACTATCTAATCTCCCAGTAGAGGAGCGCCTCAAAGCCCTTAATGTTGCTCTAAATACTGGGAATGGCAAAGAAGCAGCATTAGTCAATACATTTAACTTTTTTGAAGAAATAGCAATATTGACGAACAAAAAACTTTTAGACGAGGAAGTTCTTCGTGAGTTTTATCAAGGTATTGTCATGGATTACTATTTGCTGTTTGAACTCTGGATCAATGAGAGGAGGGCAAAATCACAAAGAGGTTCCATATATTCAAATTTGGAAATAATGTATCATCGGTGGAAGAATGCGGCATAACAACCTGGTTGGAGCGGACTTCTACAAGATCTCGGTGTGGATGCAAAGGTTACTTACAGCCGCTCAACCAGAACGTTAGCCTGTTGAGCTATTGGTGCGAACTATACATGCGGCTTATCTGTGTACTTTCTGCGTCTCCAAATTAGATCCTCATCTATACCTATAGCTATGAGTATCTGCTTATCGTTATAGGCAATTTAGTAAATTGATGGAAACTAATTAAATGGCTAAAAAGCGTGATTATATTCAGGAGATCTTGGAGAAACGTTCTCGTACCCTTCGACGAACGACTCGACATGAGCAATTTCATAAGAGATATTCTCTAATTATGACTTCGTTTGATTTTCTCAGGTCAGAAAAACAGATTGACCGAGATATAAGAGTAGAATTATTAAAATATATTTCTATTGGAAGCGTGGCTTGTATCGAAGGTTATTTTCGCGCATCAATAAGAGATCTTATCGATTATGGGTCACCATTTATTGATAATGTTAAGGAATTAGAGAATATTAAATTAGACATAGAAACTATCATAAGACTGGATAGCGAAAAGGTATCAATTGGAGAGTTTATCTCGCATCTTCCATCTATAAGTAATTTAGAAGATATAAATAGAATCATGTCAAAGATCATAGGCGATGATTTCTTTGATTTGATTAAAAAGATTGAATATGATGAGTTTGAACCTCTTGAAGATATAGCTAAGCATCTGATAGAGGATATACAAAGCGTCTTTCGCTCTCGACATATTTATTGTCATGAAATAGCTGTTAAAACAAAACCAACACTACAACAATCAGATGACCATATTGGGGCAACGTTAACTTTTGTTGATACAACAGAAGCTGTGCTACAAAAGCTAATGCCATCAGGCAAAACTGATAGACGTTGAGGCGTGTTGCGCAGGCTAACACTTCACGGCAGCGGACGAACGAAATCTGCTGGTGCTGAGTTCAAGGCTATCTGCCGCCGCTGGTCGGGAACGTTATACATATGAGTCCGCATATCATTGCTGTAGGTGAAAGACAGCAATTCTCATTTTGACCAGTAGCTTGCCCAATCTGTCGAATCCTGAACGAAAGAATGAGCTTTTTCAACCAATCTATTGACACTGTTCTCAATA